>JAAERL010001053.1 GCA_024230435.1 Desulfobacteraceae bacterium | reverse complement strand
ATACCAGATTGAGCAGGATTTTTTTTCGTATTCAAGGCGTGCCAAAGTTTGCATACTTAACGTATTCGGGCTTTGGCATAACGCAGAAGACGGGAAAAAAGACATACAAGATGGTATATTCTTTAACTGCAAATCGCCTAAGCACCTGAATTTATAAGATCTGAAATTTGCCTATTGAACTTTATACTATTATAATATCAGCAAGTTACATGACATTATTACAACTATCGTTGCCAAGGCGTTAAAGCAGACCTATTCAGCAGTATTCCTAAAATGCTGCAATATGGCCATACTGTATCGATGTCTGAAATAAGATAAATCCTGTGTTTTTTTTTATAACATTTCCAAGTTAACCTATGAACAAAATGATTAAATAAAGGGGTTAACATCCTGTATTTATGTTAGTTATATTTTTTAATGCTTTGGCAGCAATGTTGCATTGATCACATGTAACTTAGGAGAAAGTATAGATGCGAAATGATATAGGATTGTGTTGAGCCGATGATATGCTGAAACATTATAGAGTTCGTTTTGCTGTTAGATATCTAATATAATCAATTTAAACACATCATAGCTTAGTTCCACATCCTTCGGCATCATCAAAATATAGCTTTTTAGCAAATCGGTTATCAATACTAACATCCTATGGCTCCAGGTAACGGTTGCCAAACACTGATGCGGAAATTGTATTAAATCGGGCCGCCTGAATAGAATAATTTTTTTAAAAGGCCGACAAGCTGGAGCAAAGGCTGTGAAAAAATAAAAAATAAAGTTATATTCGCAACCATTTCCAATATTTAAATGCAATTATTTTATTTTGGAAAAAGGTGTGGCGAATTATAATTTTTTTGCTGATTATTATATTTTTTACTTTAAAAGAAATAAAATCGTCGGGAGTACAGGGAATACATATCATGGACAATTCAAACATAAATATATCTCTACGCGATTTGTTACACGTATTTTTTAAAAGGAAAAGGATAATTACTATCTTTTTCGTAACGGTAACCTGCATGACCACAATAGTAACCATGCTAATGCCATCGAAATATCAATCGACAGCACAAATAATGATTAATGTGGGGCGAGAGAATCTGCATAGTCGAAACAGAGAACCTTATGGCCAGGTAATTTCAAGGAGTCTGACCAATTATGCGAATTCTGAAATACAGCTCATCAAAAGCCGGGCAATCGCAGAAAAAGTTCTCAACAAGTTGGGGCCGGGTAAAATATTTAAAAGCTTAAAGACCAGCGAGAAAAATATAGGCACGTCTTTTGATGCTGCTAAAAAGAAATCTAACCTGTTGGGAAAGGCAATAGCAGCGTATCAAGACTGCCTTGCCGTTTCCCAGGTAAAGGACTCCTCTATTATCAAGGTTGGCTTTAAACATAAGGACCCGGATATTTCGGCACAAGTAACCAATACATTGTTATATTTTTATATTGAACACCACTTGAGTATTCATAGTCCGAATCATTCTTACTTGTTTTTCGAAAAACAGTCTCAAATTTTAAAAGACCAGCTGAATCAGTCTGAAATGTCATTTGCCGCCTTTAAAAAGGAACATAACATCAAGTCGCTGCCGGAAGAGCGAAAGCTTTTACTTGAGCAATCTTCAACGCTTGAAACGGCATTGAAAAAAACAAATAGTAATATTATTGAAGTAAATTATCGTATTGCCATGTTTGAAGATTACTTTCCAGAAGTCTCTCATAACTTGCCTAAAACCCTTGTTATGGAACCTGATATGACCATAGTCAACTCCTTGCAAAGCAAACTCACGGATTTGGAGTTGGAAAAGAAAAAGTTACTACTTCAATTTAAAAAGGACAGTCGATTTATAACAAACATCTCTGAAGAAATAAAGAGTATTAAAAATCAATTATATTCAAGCCTTAAGGCCAATAATGTGGCATTGCAAACTCGGAGAAAAATACAGCGGAACCAATTGGCGGAATGTAGCGAAAGACTTGATATGCTCAATCAGCTAGAATCCGATTATCAAAAATTACAATCTGAAGTTCTTTTAGGCAGAGATAACTATCGGCTATATCTTGGCAAGATAGAAGAAACAAGGATGTCTAAAGCTATGGATTCCGAAAAAATAGCAAACGTCAGTATTATGGAATCTGCGACACCTCCGTTAACACCGGAAAGCCCAAAAGTAATGCTAAACATCGCCTTAGGTATTTTTTTTGGTATTTTCGGCGGTATTTCAATAGCTTTTTGTTTAGAGTATTTTGATGACACCATTGATTCCGTCAAAGAAATAGAAGATCTGCTTAGGGTGCCGGTCTTGGCGTCAATTCCGGCAGTTGAATCTTGATATCGGCTAAAGCGTATTTGTTACAATAAATATAAATAATTAAAAATATATTAGATGAATGGTGTAAGATATGGGAATGGAAAATATTTATAAAGGTTTTGACCGACAAATAAATTTTTCTACTAAATATGCAACCTGTCAACCATCAGACAAATCAGTTGTTACGCATGATCATATGGCGTTGACTGTTGCATCATCCGATGATCAGTTCGATAATATCTCATCTAGGTTGATGCCATCGACTAAAACTAAGCCGAAACGAAAAATCATGTTTGCTTGTTCCTCCAATGGTGAAAGCTCTACAGAAATTGCTATCCAATATGCACATTCTCTTGCTATTGATAGTCCATATAAAATTTTATTGATGGATGTAAAACTAAAAAACCCAAATTTTGTTAAATTATTTAATGTAGATCCTACTATGGAAGGCTTGGCTGATTTAATAAAAAACAATGGTAATGTCAAATCTTTTGTTAAAAAGGTCGATCCGGGCAATCTTTACATTTTGCCTGTAGGTAAAAACACGTCAAGCACATCAAATATTTTGAAGAATTTTTCATTTGCTAATTTTATGGATGAGGCTGCCTCGGAGTTTGACTATGTCATTATTGATGCTCCTCCGGTGCTTAATTCATCAGTTTGCCGGATTATCGGACCCATGGTCGATGGTGTTATTATGGTTATTGAAGCAGATAAAACCCGCCGTCAGGTTGCTTTAAAAGCCAAGCAAGAACTCGAGCACAGTAATTCGAACATATTGGGTGCGATACTTAACAAAAGAAAGTTTCACATTCCTATTTGGCTTTACAATAAAATTTAATATATTCGTGAAATACTTTAATTTAAAAACACTTGGGATGCTGTATAAAGATCTAAGTCTCATAAGAGGTGAACATAATGCGATATAATAATATATCTAAAATTATTTTTGTTTTTCTTTTTGTTGCTTTTTTTACGAGCTGCGCCTCGCAATTAAGTATTCGAAAGGCAAAACATCCTGATGTTAAATCGAATGACCAGAAAAGCGCTTCTTTTCATAAACAAACTGCCTACGTCATCCAGCATGGTGATAAATTGGAAATCAAGTTTTTTTACAATAAGGCGTTAAATGAAACTGTAACGGTAAGGCCGGACGGAAAAATATCACTTCAAATGATAGACGATGTACGCGCGGCCGGAAAAACGCCCGCGCAATTAGATAGAGTATTATCAAGGCAATATGGCAAAGAATTAAAATCGCCAAGACTAACAGTAATTGTAAGATCATTTACAAATCAAAAAATATTTCTTGGTGGGGAAATAGAGAAACAAGGAATGGTGGACTATTTAAATGGTATGTCCATATTGCAGGCAGTTTATATGGCGGGTGGTTTTCGTAAAGACGCATTGCCTGCTAAAGCAGTTGTAATTCGTAAAAATGCTGATAATCGTCCGGTGCCTTTACGTGTGAACATAAAAAAAATAACTAAAAGAGATGTGGGAGCCAATTTTTTATTGAAACCACAAGATATTGTTTATATACCAAAAACAGCTATATCACGATTAAACCAATTCATGGATGATTACATCAGAGAACTGATGATGTTTAGCGGTTTTGGAATAAGCTTTGATTACTCTCTAAATGATACATTAGATTAAGATTAGAAAAGAATTTTTTTACAATCGGTTGTTTAATTATATCCAATTAGAAGTACATGCTGCCTTTGACCTATGGTTGCCTTCATAGGAAACGCTGAATTGAAAGGATAATGGGATATGTTGCTTAATGAACGCAAATTTTTCTTTCAGAATATTGTATCAATAAGCGACTTAGTGATTACGCTGGTTTCGTTCTATACGGCCTATCGTCTAAAATTCGGCAATACCGGAAGTTTTATAATTCTTCCAGCTACAGAGTATACAATATTCTTTATGGCTTACTTGATTGCCTGGGTCTATATGTCCAAACGCAGACAAGAGTACAACACAAAAAGAATATTGCAGTTAAGGTATGAAGCGTTGGACGTTGTAAGGTCTACCAGTATATGTATCGTTATCGCGATGATACCCGCTTTTTTTATCCGCGAATACCCCTTGAGCAGGATGTTTCTTATTCTATTATGGTGTATTCAAACATTTTCTTTGAGTACAATTAGAATCGCCTTGCGTTTGTTCATACGGTATATAAGGAAAAAAGGTTATAATCCGCGCCAGATTCTGATTATTGGGAAAAATTACAGGTCTGAAGTATTGCTAAGCAATATTTTCAACTCCAAAGAATATGGTTTGAACATTGCAGGGTATATAGATGTCCATAATAATAATAATAATAGATATATGAAAAATATCGATTATCTTGGCGATATCAATCGTCTCGAAACTATTCTAAGAGAAAGCATAATTGATCTGGTATTTATTACCTTGCCCCTTAAATCTTTATACAGCGAAATTGAAAAAATTATTGCAATATGTGAAAAGATGGGGGTTGAAGTTGAAATGCATGCTGAACTTTTTAAGGTGAAAATTTCAAAATCCGGTATTTCCATGTTTGGAGGAATGAAAACCATTAATTTTTATACCAGTCCCCAAACCGATGTCGGACGAATCATTGTTAAGCGAATCATTGATATTTCCGTGTCGTTAACTGCCATTGTTATACTTTCGCCGCTATTTTTAATAACCGGAATGTTAATTAAATTCACCTCTCAAGGGCCGATATTTTTTACCCAAAAGCGTGTTGGTTACAATGGAAGAATGTTCAAATTGCTAAAATTTAGAACAATGATTAAAGAAGCCGAAAGCATGAAGAAAAATCTAATGTCCATGAATGAACTTGACGGACCGGTCTTTAAAATTAAACAAGATCCTCGCATTACATATGTAGGAGCTTTTCTTCGCAAAACAAGTGTTGACGAATTGCCCCAGCTTTTTAATGTATTGAAGGGCGATATGAGTTTAGTTGGCCCAAGACCGCCATTGCCTAGTGAAGTGAATCTATACAGTATAGACGATCACAGGAGATTGAGTGTGCAGCAAGGTATAACCGGTTTATGGCAAGTCAGTGGAAGAAATAATGTGCCATTTGATAAATGGATGGAATTGGATAGAGAATATATAGACAAATGGTCGGTGTGGTTGGATATCAAGATATTGTTAAAAACAATTCTGGTTGTCTTGTCAACAAGGAGCGGCTATTAATGGATCAACTAAAACCGGTACGCCAACCGGCAATTACGTTGATAAAAAACATATTGTACATAGCGTTTGGCTCGGCTTTTTCAAGAGGAATTGCTTTACTCAATACAATTATTATTGCCCAGTTGATTGGTCCTGCTCAATATGGTGTATTTGCTATTTTTTATACTGCTATGATTTTGACATGGCAACTGCCTCAATCATTTGACGGAGTTTTTGTCTCACTGGCAAAAAAAACAGAAAATAAGGCTGACAAAATCGAGTTTTTAAAAAGTTCGTTGACTTTTAAATTGCTATATTTAACTGTCGTTTTAGTGATATCATATCCTTTGGCTATATTGATCGGTAAGTATATTTTTGGTAAACCTAATTTAAATCAGCCACTAATATTGGCTCTGGTGTGCGGGTCATTCTTAACTTTTTTATTTACCATCGCTTCAACTTATCAGGAAAAGGAACGTTACGGCCATTTTGCCACGATTCATGCTATATACACCGGTTCGATTTTTGTTGCGCTGATTGTTATGGTGCTTTCGAAAAGTAAGATTACGTTGACTGCAATATTTTCTATCTATTTGGCAATATCGCTGGGCATCGGTATATTAAGTATTTATAATTTATCAATAAGGGTAGGCACTATCCGGAAAATTAACCGATCTATTTTTTTTCGTGCCTTCGGACAATCCAAATGGATGTTTTTTGCTTCGGCGACATACTGTATTTTTGCTAGAATTGACATACTTTTTTTGACACGGTTTGTGGACTATGTAAGTTTAGGACAGTATGCTATAGCTGCGCAATTAGTTACAATCATAGCTCTTGCCGCAGGATCGCTAGCAGGTGTATGTCTGCCTAAAGCCAGTCTTGCGGTCAAGTCTGAAAAAGACTTTAGAAATTATTTGATAGATTGCCTTTTTATAATAGCATTAATCCTGTTCGGTATGATAATATTGTATATTACAGCGCCCTATATTGTGAACTTTTTTTATGGTGAGCATTATTTACCTTCAATAAAAATTATGCGAGTTCTATTAATTGGATGGGTATTCAATATCGCTTATATTCCATTTTCCTTTTTATTTTTGGCATTAGAGCGGGCGCAAACAAAATTTGCTATTGAATTATGCAAATTGGCAATGTGTTATGTGCTACTTAATATATTTGTACCGATATATGGTACTATCGGCGCTGCTTATTCATTCACCCTTACGCTGATAGTATCTACAGTGATTACGATTATATTAATAAAAAAACGATTTCATATTTTTTCGAATAGAGCGCAAATATCGTTCAATAAATGATCTAATACAAGTATTGCAGACTAACAAATGATGGTAAAGATAAAAGAAAATAAAGTTGCTCCCATACTGTTCATTATCATTATATCTAGATTTTTAGCCGAAATAGTGAATAATTATGTTTTTGATCGAGCAAATTACATTTGGTCTTTGATGATGTTAGGCCTTTTGCCATTGATAGTTTTTCCAATACTTTTTATCATTACAAAGAAGGAAAAAAATATTGTTAAAGATTATAGCCCCATTTTGATATTTTTGATATTTCAGATAATACGTACCGAATTTACGAATTCATATTCACTTAAATGTGCTCTTGCTGAATGTATTGTTTGGACATCCTTTATTCTTACGATAGAAGTTTGCAAGAGAGATGCATTCACATTGGAAAAACTTGAAAAAATCTTTGTCTATATAGCGAAATTTATTATAATTTTAGGTGCTGTACAATTCATACTATCAGTTAAAACAAATGGGGTCGGTAATATTTCTCAGGTATATAATTCGCGTGTAGTTTCAGGGATTTTTGATCACCCCAACACATTTTTAATTTGTATTATTCCATTTTCGCTTTATTTTTTTAAAAACCGGAATTATGGTTGGTTTGTCATATCGGTTCTCACCTGTTTGTTCACCGGTACAAGGGGTCCTGTCTTATCTGCCGCGTGCCTTAGTTTATTAATGATTAAATCATTTTTTAATAAACCCATTACCAAAAAAGATATTGTTTTTTCATTAGTAATCATAATAGTTGCATATACATTATTGATCAGGTCCAATATGGAAATAGTAGAATATGAGGATTATTATTCAAGAAATAACGCTGCCTCTCTGCAATGGCGTATTAGTCACTGGGCTAAATTTCTTGAGTTCAGTCCGTCTGCATCTTTCTGGTTCGGACATGGTGTAGGCGCCGCAGACCTGTATCCTAATTCTTTTGGAATAAATACGTATCCAATAAATCTTGCACCCCATAATGATTATATAAAGACCTTCTATGATCTTGGCATTATAGGATTATTGCTATTTTTAAATATGATACTTTTTATTATTCGATTGATATATAAAAATCTAAATAAAAATAATGATATTATTCTAATTGGTTACTTAATAATTGTTTGTTTTTTGATTACTGATAATTTTATTTATTTTACCTCTCCTTTATTCATTTTTATGTTTATCGCTGTTCTTTTATATAAAAATAAGGGAGAATCTCTAAATTTATCTATAAGCGCGGGTTAAACCATCGTTTTATAATTCTTTCTTTGAACTTCCATAGACAAATTATAGCTGGCATAAAGACTGCGGTGCGGGAAGCAAAATGAAAATATTGCTTGCAAATAAATATTTTTACATAAAAGGGGGTGCTGAGACTTATCTGTTTTCTATTGCAGATATGCTCAAGAGAAAAGGGCATAAGATTAATTACTTTTCCATGCATCACAAAAATAACTTCGATAGCCCGGATAATAAATATTTTGTCAGGCAATGGAATAATCACGATCTGAGTTTTTCAAATATCCTGGCGGCATCGTCACAATTATTGTATTCATTCGAAGCTAAGAATAAAATCCGCAGGCTTTTGGCAGATTACCAGCCTGATATTGTACATTTGAACAATATTTACCATCAGCTATCGCCATCGATTATCCATGCTGTTAAAAATTACGGCGTACCGATGGTTATGACAATACACGATTTGAAGTTGGTATGCGCTGTTTATGCATTATACACACGTGGCCGAATCTGCGAGGCATGCAAAAATGGACGCTATTTTAATTGTGCAATTAACACATGTGTAAAAGGCTCTATTTTAAAAAGCTGCTTGGGAACGTTGGAGATGTATTTGCACCATAGTTTTCTGAAAATATACAACCATATTGATATCTTTATTGCGCCTAGTCTTTTTATTAAAAATAAAATACTCGAATTGGGATTTAAAGGTGAAATAGTTTATTTGCCTAATTTTGTAAACTTGGAACAATTTATACCCGACTACCAATGGAAACAGCGATCAGTGATATATTTCGGGCGTTTAGTGGGTAACAAAGGTGTTTTATCGTTAATCAACGCTGTTAAAACAATTGATGGTATCGAATTGAAGATTATCGGACAAGGACCTTTAAAAAAATATATCCAAGAAAAAATACGGACTGAAAATATTTCAAATGTGCGCCTGCTTGGTTTTAAAACCGGTCAAGATTTACATACTGAAATAAAAAATTCAATGTTTGTTATCGTACCTTCTCAATTGTATGAAAACAATCCACTATCAGTTATTGAAGCTTTCTCGCTTGGAAAGCCGGTTATTGGAAGCGATATAGGAGGTATTCCGGAGCTTGTCCAAAACAACAGGACAGGATTTACTTTCAATCCGGAAAGTGAAGAAGATTTAAGGGATAAAATTATAACTCTTTCGAAAGACCCGGAAATGATTGTAAAAATGGGTACCAATGCAAGAAAATTAATTGAAAAAAAATTGAACGCCGGGACTTATTATAAGAGTCTTAAAAAAATATACCAGCGTGTTCTTGGTGTTTGTGACTGATGCCAAAATGGAAAATTGGCAAAATAGTTTAAAATCAAGGCGTGCTGAATTTTTCAGCAGGCATACCTTTTATATGTCGAGAATAAAATTTTAAACATGATCTAATAGTCGAACCTAACAGTATTGGGCGATAAAAATGAATTCTGCTAAAATAAAACTAAAAGAACTGGTTGGCATGCTTATCCGCTATACTGGTATAGCGAGTTTTATCAACCAGACTATCAAAAGAAAAGTGACTATCCTTTTATATCACGATCCATCCGTGGAAATCCTTGATAGTCATTTGAAATATTTAAAAAAATATTTTGTATTTATTTCACTGGATACCTTGGTGGATGCAATATACTCTAAAAGCTGGGATTCAATTCCTGACAACGCTTTAATAATAACAATCGACGATGGTTTTAAAGATAATTACAAGCTGTTAAAATTGTGCGATCAATATGGCTTCAGGCCAACGATATTCATTTGCAGCCATATTGTTAATACCAACAAAAAGTTCTGGTTCAAACAAAACGGTATTGATCCTCATTTGTATTTCAAGTACGAAAACAGTGAAATGCTGGCATTGTTATTCAAAAAATATGGGTATACACTCGATAAAGAGTACACCAGCAGGCAAGCTTTAAATCTTGACGAGATCAAAAAAATGGAGCCATTTATAGATTTTCAATCACATACTAAATACCATCCATTACTGACGCGGTGCATCGGTCAGGAATCTTCGAAAGAAATAAACGAATCAAAAAAGAAGCTATCGGATATGTTAAAAAAAGATGTCAAACATTTTTGCTACCCGGTTGGGGACTATTCCGATGAAACAGTTATCCAGGTTAAAGAAGCCGGTTATCGATCTGCAAGGACATGTGATATCGGCTGGAATCACTCAAATACGGACCCTTTTCTTATGAAAAGCATGGCAATAGAAGATGATGCGTCCGTTAATGTTATGATAACACAGCTTTATGGCATTGCAGGATATCTTAGATTTGCAATGAAAGGCAGTTTTAATGGAAAGGCCCCAAAAATCATTTAATGACTAATTTATAAATCACGCCTCTGCCTTTTTTGATAGCAAAAAACAACCATAATAAATTAATTTCTTAATCAGGGTATCTAAGAGCCTGTTTGGGAATTATTAAATCGGCAGCAAAAGCGCGAGAGCACTTTTTCGCTAAATTTTCTATTTCCCGAACAAGCTCTAAAAAATGAAATCTTTTTTTTGAGATACTTAATTGTCGAATAAAAATTATACAAAAATCGGAAAGCAATATAAATGAATGACGAACTAAAATATCGGCTATTATGGCAAATAGGCAACTTGATTTGCTTGATTGTATACTATTCCGGCATTTCGCACCTATACACATTTGCTCGGAAAAAATATTTAAACAATTATCGAACTGTAGTTCTTACATATCATCGTGTCAGAGATGATGGCAAAAGTTCTGATATTAGTGTCACAAGTAAAAGCTTTGGAAAACAAATCGCATATTTAAAAAAAAATTTCAAAATAACTTCTTTGTTTTCAGCGGTAGAGAATTTATCATCGCGCCAAACTATCTCAAAAGATCATGTGGCCATTTCATTTGATGATGGTTTCAAAGATAATTACCAAAATGCCTTTCCTGTTATGATGCAGCACAATTGCTGCGCTACTATTTTTTTGCTAAGCGGCAAGATTGGAAATTCGGATGAATTTCTTAATATTGAAGAAATAAATAAAATGAAAGCAAAAGGGATGGAATTTGGTAGCCATACTGTCAATCATCCCATTTTGTCAGATCTTAATGAAAAAGAAATATTAAAAGAACTTGATCAATCAAAAAATGATCTTGAGATGATATTGGGTTCAAAAATCAACTTATTTGCATACCCAAAGGGGAAAAAGAAACACTATAATGAATCCGTTAAGCGTATTTTACATAAAGTTGGTTATAAGGCAGCCTTTACGACCGAAAATGGAGCATTGGAAAAAGGCGATAACCTTTATGAGTTGAAGAGGATTGGCATAAGACAATGCCCGTTGTATGTTTTCAAAGTTAGATTATCAGGTATCTTTGAAAGCAAGCTTGCGTTACAGATGCGGCAATTATTGAAAATGACATAGATAAATTCTTTAAGGCTGGAGATGATATACCAATGAAGATTGTTATTCTTGGAACAAGAGGATTTCCTAATGTGCAGGGCGGAGTGGAAACACATTGCGAGCATCTGTCTGTAAATCTGGCGCAAAAGGGATGCGATGTTTATGTGATTACGCGAAAACCATATATTGACCCTCGTATTAAGCAATACAAAGGCGTGAAATTAATATGTCTTACTGCATTTAAAATTAAATCAATTGAGGCTGTACTGCACACCCTGATGGGATTATTTGTTGCATTTTTACTTAGACCGGATATCTTGCATATCCAGGCCATCGGCCCGGCTATATTTACTCCTTTGGCAAGATTAATGGGGATGAAAGTAGTCGTAACCTCCCATGGATCAAATTACCGGCATTTAAAATGGGGCGGGTTCGCAAAATTCGTCCTCAAAATCGGCGAATTCATGGGGGTTCATTTTTCAAACAGGCTAATTGTAATCTCCAATTATATCCACGATGAAATACAATCCAAATATGGTAAATCATCGATAATTATTCCAAATGGGATCTCCGTGGCAAATAAGACCCAGCAGACTGAACTTTTAAAGGAATTGAATATAGTACCGAATAAATATATTTTTGCCGTTGGGCGATTGGTGCCGGAAAAAGGTTTTCATACTCTGATAGATGCGTTTAACAACGTCGGTTCAAAGGATTGGAAACTTGTGATTACAGGCGAGGCGGATCACGAAGATGAGTATTCTGAAAAACTAAAAAATAGCGCCAAACAAAACAGTAATATTATCATGACCGGTTATCTTGCCGGAGATTACCTTCACCAATTATATAGTCATGCAGGTTTATTCGCATTGCCTTCATATTATGAGGGTCTGCCCATAGCATTGCTTGAAGCCATGAGTTACGGGCTCTCCTGTATTGTTAGTGATATCCAGGGCACTCGTTCAATAAATTTGGACAAAGACAGGTTTTTTCAGCCAGGCGAAAGTAAATCGCTTGAAGATAAGATGCGGCGTTATATGAGTCAGCCTTTATCATCCCGGCATGCAAAGGAACAAATTTTTTATGTCACCGGCACATTCGACTGGCGGCGCATCGCGCGAAAAACGATTCAGGTCTATAAAAGCATACAAACTATTAGAATATATACTAAAAAAGTCACCGATTCAATATGACCGTGACTAAATGACAACCCTTTTTGGCACCGGCAAATCGCGCCCATTGCAGTCAGCAAATATACCGAAGACGATGAAGATAACGGGCAAATAAGCCATTGCTGGCCGGCACTATGTATTCAGGGACGTACAAATTCTGTGCGGCTTTATTTTTTATATGCTATACTTTTGTTTATAATGTTACAGACCCGTGGGGGGCATTCCTAATAAATAAAAATTCAACCAGTTATATCATGGTTCAAAAAGGTTTTCATAGTACAGAATATGAATAAACACGCTTTACAAAAAAAAATGTCACTTGTCAATGAAGAGTATTGTATTAAAATTTTTCAGGGCATAGAAGGATTTCGCCAAATTAAAGAAGATTGGCAACATCTTCTCAAGCGCATTCCAAAAAAACATTTTTTCCACTATCCTGAATGGTATGAGAGCTATCTTTTTGCGCTTGAAAAAAAGCCGGATAATACAAAAATTTTTGCTTTTTATAAAGAGCATCGCTTAGAAGCTATACTACCCTTTAAACAAATACATATCGGCTTTTTCGGTATCGGATTGACAATCCTGGAGGTTCCGGAACATAATCACCTGATATTTCGGGATATTGTAGCTGGAGAAGAGATTGTATCATTTGATATCTATACTGCTTTATTGAGATTTATCCGGAATTCTAAAACGTTAAAAGGTGACATCGTCCGCATCCGCAACGTTTTCAATGACTCGTTTGCCCTATCCGCTTTAAATCTTTATTCCAACAAAATGTCAATTAAAAATCACGTAACACACTGTAAATATATAATGATAGAGCCATTCGACACAATGTTTGAAAAGATTTCGAAAAAAAGAAAAAAGGGAATAAGAAATTTACAAAACAAATTGTCACGAATGGGAAAGGTAACATTTCATACAGACAGTTCGCATAAAGAACTTATGCGGGGATATCCGCACTTTCTGAAGATTGAAGCCTCTGGCTGGAAAGGTCAACAGGGCACTGCAATCAGGATGGACAAACGGCTTATAAAATTTTACAGATGCCTTATAGAATCTTTCTCAAAAAGAGCATGTTGCGAAATCAATTCACTATGGCTTGATAAAAAACCGATTGCCGTTGAATTCGTTCTTTTGGCAGAAGACTCCTGTTACACTGTTAAAACAGGCTACGATGAACAATACAGACAGATATCTCCGGGTCATCGTCTGCTTGAATATATGCTGCAAAGATACGGTAAAAGACCTGAGATGAAAAATTTAAACCTGATGACCCATATGTCCGACTATGACTATTGGAAGCCGTCTAAAATAAATGTATATGAAATTTACATATGTAATAAGACGTTACCGGGTATTTTGGCCTTTCCGGTTATTAAACTCAAACATAGAGCGCGTCTGATTTATAGAAAACTATTACATGCAAAAAACATGAGGCCTCAGATAAAATGCAGTAAAAAAGAGTCATGAGACTATGTTAAAGCTTTAAAAAAAAAGATATACCACTGTTGCTTGTTTTAATTTATATGGTCTTTTAAATCCGTTTTCGCTTGTTACTGTCAAGGTATCAAAGGGCACAGGAAATGAATATGCCCGCATTGGTTCACATTGATGAAAACAAAATTAAATTTTGCGCAATAACGTCTATATTGGCAATTCCAGAAAATATTTAATGATAGAAATTTACCACGCCCTTTTAAAAAATGACGTTTTTTAAAAAGTGACAAACTATCATGGTTTTACATAAAATAAAAAATAAGTGCGCTGAAATACTTAGCAGACACAAAACATTATTGTCCAATTTTTCAACTCTTTCATTTATCCAGATTTTTAATTTTGGCTTGCCTCTTATTACCTATCCCTATTTAATTAGAGTGTTGGGCAGGGAAACCTATGGTCTTATTATCTATGCCCAGTCAATAGTTGCGCTGTGCATGATAATAATTAATTATGGTTTTAACATATCTGCTACAAAAAATGTCGCAATACATAGAGCAGATCGAGACAAGCTTTCCGAAATTTTTTCATCAATAACCTATATTAAATGTGTGCTTTTTATTCTTTGCGGATTTTTTTTGGCGGCAATTGTTTCATTCAGTCCCATGCTCATGGAATACCGGCTGCTCATGATGATCACATTTTTTACATGTATCCATGAGATATTATTTCCCAGGTGGTTTTTTCTCGGAACTGAAAAAATGCACTTTCTTGCCTTTATTGAAATTATTTCAAAACTGATTTTTTCTGCGTTAATATTTATCTTTATTCACTCACCAGATGATTATCTATGGATGCCTGGACTTGTTACAATAGGGCACATTGTTGGCGGATCGGTAACTTTCTATGCTATTTTTAAAAAAGAACAGTTAAAATTGCTCATCATGCCGCTTGAGCGTTTGTTTTACTATTTAAAGGACAGTTTTCCCTTTTTTCTTTCCCAGTCGTTAGGTGAAATAACTGAACGGTCAGCCAGTTTGTTTTTAGGAACTTTTATAGGAATGACAGAAGTAGCTTATTATGATCTGGCCAATAAGGTGATCAGGATTTTGCATATTCCTTTTATGGTTATTAATTCAGCTGTTTATCCGCAAATGGCCCGAACAAAAAATATACCCCTTTTGAAAAAAATAATTGGTATGAGTTTTTTGCTTGGTGTTTTTATGTATATTTGTTTGACTGTATTTTCTAAATTTATCATTCTCTTTTTAGCAGGAAAAGAATTAATGGCGGCTCAACCGTATTTTTATCTATTGGGCTTAATATTACCGATTTATCCAATTTCCGATTTGATGGGGACCAATGGATTGGTTGTCATGGGCTATACTACAAAATATAATTTAAGCGGAATATACGGATCTCTTTTTTTTCTATTGTTACTCTTGATTTTGTATTTTACAAAATATATCACGGCGTATTCGGTTATTTATTCAATGATAGCTTATGAAGTTTTAATATTATTGTACACCTATTATTATTGCCGCAAGTATTGCATACTTAAATGTTAAGGCTCATCCCGGCCATGGTGTTTGTTACCCGTTGTTTAACCGTACATTGCCGGGGTTCACCAGGTATACTTCCGGTTATTCTTATTTTTATCGTTAAGAGCTATATATATCAAAAGAAGGAACATACACTGAAAACGATTTAGAGCAGATTTTGACACCAGCCACATAGTCTTGTCCGTTAAGCGAAGTAGTCAATGATCTTGTTACCGCGGGTATTCAAATCAAGATGTCCCAATGCCGTTCACAATCAAAGGATATAAACGCATGCAGCAGCAGTTCGTATAAGAATCGAAACGGATAGGCGGTAAAACTGCCTGAGATAATGGGTGGAGAATTGCAAAAAAAAAGGAGATATGATGAGAAAAAAAAGAATTACACTGCTGACGGCATTATGTTTGTGTTTATTTTTAGCAGCGCCGGCAATTGGTGATCAGAAAATTAAACTGGACGATGGAAGGGAGCTCATCGGGTTTTATGGCAAACCAGAAAAGCATCTAAAAAAATTGAAATTTAGCGGTGATTGTGACGTCCGTGTTTATCAAGAGACAGACGGTAAACCGGCACAAGTAAACAATGACGTGTATAAAGCATACGATTCAACGCCTTTTATGGTACGAAATGGATGCCTTTATCCATATCTTGGAAGGCTTTTGTTAAAGGATAAAAAAGCAATCGATTTTTATCAGGAAACTAGTTTTAATCTTTTCGGTATACTGGCATTTTGGGCCGAAACTATTGAAAAACTGCCAGATGGAGACTATGTGCTTGCGGATGGGTTTAGAATAAAAATCACGGACGGAAGAACTCAGGCAGGCGTTGAATTTTGTGAAAACGCCTTATGTGAGCCGGACCGTGACTAACAAATACGTATTCACACTGTGAAAATCTAATTGATGTCTATCAAGCAACTGCAGCAGACCAGGCGCCTAATGCGACGCAGGACTGCGATTAAACGATATGGATAAAGGTTGTGATATGAAAAGAATACTCACAATGACAGTTATACTGTTTTTCGTATGCATGAATTTTGTGTCCTGTAATAATAGCTCATCGGCTGAGATTGAAGAAACTGAACCAACTGACGAAACCGGACTTACTGAGCCAGCAGGGCGCAGGTTGCGAACAATTGTAGAAGACAAATACTCTGATAATAGTATTATTATCGGCGGAACAACAGGCTCCTGGGCTTTACACACGGATACCGGTACAATTATGAATCGGGAGTTTAGCTATCTCACACCTGAGAACGATTTCAAGCAGGGGAACATTCATCCTGATAATTCCACCTGGAACTGGGAGCAACCAGATGCATGGATTGCGCATATCGCCCAGAGCGGTCAGGTATTGAGAATGCATTGTCCCATAGGGCCTCAATGCTCCAATTGGGCTGATAATGACAGCAGGACCGCCTCCGAACTAGAAACCAATTTGGAGGACTTTATGCAGGCTGTCTGCGAGCGTTATAACGCACAAGCGGGTGTTGAATACATGGATGTTGTCAATGAAACGGTTATAAACGGCAGCTGGTTTACCGATAAAACCGGTTATGGCTGGGAAAATCCATGGTATAAAATCGGTCAAGATACTGATGAAAATCAAACCCCGCTTTATATTCCGATGGCTTTTGAGATTGCTAATGATTACGCGCCGGATATCAAGCTGATTTACAATCATCATGAGCAACCGGCAAAGACAGATTCATGGTCGTTGATAAAAGAGACGATCAGCTATCTGAAGAATCAGGATCTGCGTGTTGATGGGATTGGCTGGCAAGCGCATGTTGCTGCCGGTTGGGAAAGCGAAGAAAATATAGACAGCTTAAGAGATCTGATTGATTGGGCCCATAGCAACGATTTGGAGTTTCATATTACCGAAGCAAGTGTTTGGTTAAAGCAGGGCAATTCTGAAACATATTTAGAACAACAGGCAAACACGTATCGTGCAATTCTGGACGTATTATTAGAAAAGCGCTCAGCAGGAAAAGTGGGATGGAATACCTGGCATATATATGATGGAAGTGGATGGCACACGGATTGGTATCCATCACTGTTTGACGCCGGCTATGCGGCAAAGCCCGCCTATTATGCCATCCAGGACGCCCTGGAAAATGCGCCTTAATGGATTTTTGCTGAAGCTATGATTTATCTGCGTGCGCTACTGTTGTCAGGGCGATGGGAAAATTTAAAGATTAATAGTGTACTGCCATTGCATCAAAGCGCCCATCTTAAGTTCTGTTACTGTGTCATCGCATTGAGCATCGCCAATCAAATTATTTATGTTAACGTACAGGCGTATAGCTTTTTTTTAATGTGAAAAAAGAATTTCCTTTTACCATATCCGGCCTTTTAATCCGGCATGCGTCAATTTTATAACTGCTTGTATTGTTACGTTTTAATTTTGTCGGTATTGGTTTGAGAAAATAAAGATGAAATCACCATGGCCCCAAGGCATGTTTTTATTGAATAATGGTATGGAATTTGTTAAAATAATATCCACAATAAATTAAAAAACATTATAAAAAAAAATAATAAGATATGAATATTGATATTAAATTGCCTCCTGCGCAAAAAATATCTAAAATTTTAATTATTTGTATTTTAATACTCGCCTTGCTTAGTATTATTGGACAGGTTTTCAAATACTATTTAAATCATGGATGGATGTTTGGTTTTGTGCCGCTTTTTTACCTGGACTTGGAATCAAATATACCTGCATGGTTTTCTTCGTTTATACTGTTTCTTGCCTCATTATTATTATTTTTAATTACTGTAGCAAAGTATAAAAAAAACGATTCTTACCGTCATCACTGGAAAATTCTTGCGATATTGTTTTTCTATCTTTCTATTGATGAGGTAGCAATGTTGCATGAGTATCCCATTGAACCTTTAAGAAAAGCGTTTAACATGGGTGGTTTTTTTTATTATTCATGGATCATTCCGGCCATAATTATTTTGATTGTTTTGGGGATAATTTTCTGGAAATTTTTGTGCCATTTACCCGTTCGCACAAAGGTATGGTTTATCATTGCGGGAGCCGTTTATGTCGGCGGTGCAATCGGAATTGAAATGATCAGTGGTTATCATGCTGATATATATGGAGAACAAAATATGCTTTACGCAATGATAATTACCTGTGAAGAAGTTATGGAAATGATAGGCGTAACACTGTTCATTAATGCTTTGCGAGAATATTTGTCAACTTTAATACATGCTGCTCAAATAACCATAACTTAGAGGTGCGCTATAAATTATGGAAATTACACTAATCGACTCTATTGACAAGCTGCTTGAATTTGAAAAAGAATGGAAAAGGTTGTCTGATGAGGCTCACATATCATTTTTTTCCACTTTCGATTATATCCGATTAGCATGGAATTATTTCAGTATCCCATCTGACAAGTTGATGATAATGGTAATGAGGCAAAACAGTAAAACTGTCGGAATCGTCCCCTTTCGATTGTCTATGCAAAAAGTACATAAATTGCCGATAAGTTTAAAAACTGTTAAATTTATTTCTGAATGGGAAGGCGACAAGCCGGGGATCATTACAAATATTGACAAAAAACAAATATGGCATCATATCTATAATTATTTGAACAATAATTTTGTTTCGTGGGATAAAGTTGTATTCTCTGAGCAAGACAAAGATTCGCAAGAGATAATAACCAGATTGTTTTCAGATTTTAAAAAACATATGCAATTAAGAGAAGAATTCTTTTCCTATTTTATTTCTCTGGATGGCGCCTGGGACAATTACTTGATGATATTAAAATCAAAAGTACGCAATAGTTATAAGAGCCGCCTCAAAAAGCTAAATAAGCTAAATGGCGGATTTGCTATTGAGAGCTTTAAAGGCAAAAAATCCCTCAAAAGGGGATTGGACAGATTCGTTGCAATAGAAAATCGTGGATGGAAAAAGAGTGCCCGGATAGGCGTTGGCAGAAATTTGTGTCATAAAAAATTTTATAATGAATTACTGGCGCTTGACATTCAGAACTATCAAGCCTGCATTTATATTATGGAAAGTGGAGGAGTCGATTTGGCCGGTATTATATTGCTGAAATTTAAAAAAACAATATATGAAAGCCAGATTGTTTATAACCCTGACTATTCCAAGTATTCACCAGCCATTATTCTAAGAGCTCAAGTGCTGAAATCATTATTTGACACATTCTATGAAAATTACGATATGATGGGGATGTATCAACAAAAGCCTAAACATAAAACACAATGGGCAACGAGCAGCAAAGGATTAATATCTATTGAAATATATAACAAAAAGAAAATACACTTACTGCCTTTAATTTGGGCAAAGCATTTTAAGGAAACGATTTCCGGGCTTGGGAAGTTAAACCAAATATATAAAAAGGTTTTTTCAGTGCTTTATTAGCACTGCAGTGCCTGTATCACTACATATGCTGGCAAAAAAAACAGTGGTGACAACGGGTGTGTTAATGATAACAGATTTCGCCGGATCGGCAGGATAGTTAAAAAGTAAACGCTTAACTTTAATCAATAATGATTGAACTGCCGTCATTATTTTTAAAAATTAACACTTCAAGGTATAAAGAATTTAAATGAATCCGGAAACTTTAAAGCCGGCGTATATTGATCCATTTTCTGATTTGGAAAAAGTTAAAGAAATTTGGGAAGAATTAAAATCATCAAATAATTTTTCCTATTTTTTTTCCTGGACCTGGATTGAGCAATGGATTTTAAGCCTGCCAAGAAAAATTGACATTAAATTTGTAGTTTTTTTTCATGAATCAAAACCTGTGGCTGCCTATTTTATCGGGTCTAATAATTGCTACAGATACTGTATGATTAAAAGCAATGGACGGTTCCTCAATGCTACTGGGAGAAATGATTACGATCTTTGCCTTGAATATAATATGATTTTGACAAAAGATCCAAACCTTATAACATTTGCCCAGGTTGTTAATTCATTGCAAGGAAAATGGAACGAGTTTGTCATGCTATTTTTGGATGGTAGCAAATTTCCCGGAAATACCATTGAAAACATAGATGTTGCCCATCGTCTAAGTATTGAAAAAATTGATTCACCATATGTTCGCCTTGATTCAATTAGGAAGAATAATGGTGATTTTTTAGCGTTATTGAGCAAGAACAACAGATACCAAATCAGACGTTCCCTCAAACTATACAAAAAAAGAGGGGAAATCATTCTTGAAGAGGCAAATGATCAACAATCTGCAATGGAAATATATGAAGAACTCTGTCATTTGCATAACCAGGTATGGAGGGCGCGTAATAAAAAGGGGGCATTTGAGTCAGAATACTTTTATAACTTTCACAAGCAATTGATTACGAAAGGTATGGAAAAAAAAGAGATACAGCTTTTACGAATATCTGTAGGAGGCGAAACTATCGGTTGTTTATATAGTTTTCTATATAACAACAATGTTTATTTCTATCAAAGCGGAATTAAATACGAACAGGACAACAAGCTAAAGCCAGGCCTTGTCTGCCATATGATGGCAATTGAAAAGAATGCTAAAAAGGGGTATTTGATATATGATTTTCTGGCAGAACCTGCCAGATACAAAAAATGCTTGTCTACTGACAGCTCAACAATGCTTATGGTTCGTCTTCAAAAAAGATCATTTATGCTTTGGGCGGAAGATAAACTCAAAAAAGTGGTAAAAAAATATTTTATGCATCGCAATTAATCATACAACGCAATTGGCCGGCTTTTTCCACAATATACTACCTATAGAGAATCGGTAAGGCACTGCATCTTATACCTAAAACAAATAAGTACCGTTGCAGGGTTAATTGATAAATTTTACGCCGCCGTTAGGCGATTTGTCTTAAATAATATACCATCTTGCATGTCTTTTTTCCCGCCTTGTGTGTTATGTCAAAGGTACAGATACGTTAAGTATGCAAACTTTTGCATGCCTTGAAGACGAAAAAATCGAAGCCCAATATGGCATATTCTTTTCCGCCAGTCGCCTTAATAGTTTAGATTTTCTTTCCATGTTGAGCTGAAAAATAATGCATTAAGAAAAAAGTAAAAATGGGACAAGGCGGGAAGAGCTATTTTACCTTTATTTTGTGTGATGAAAAATGTGAAAATAAATTGGTCATGCCAGGTTATTTGTTCATTTTTTAGGCATCAGTTTATTTTTAGGCAAATTCTTTTGTGCTGGTATTGAATTTACAATCCCGGTATATTCGTAGGGGCCTATATCGACACGGGGCACGTTATCCCCATTGCCGTCAAAGGGCGCCTTATTGCCTTTATAACCAATTGTTTTAGCCGTCTGAGGATCCCCGGCATCAATGCAAGGGCTTGCCGGTTTTAATCTGAAATCGTACTTAGCCTGATTTACAAAAAGCGGATCAGCTGTTATGTTATTGCTTCCCAGACCGCCTTTACCGAAATAGCAATTGTATTTAAAGATATTCTTGTTTCCTGCATTGCAAATCAACGCGGTTCCAGGATCATACAAAATATTATTGTAAAATTTGTTGTTTTTGCCGGGATTACTGTCAAATCCGATTTCCGCACCGCCGTTATTGTAAAAAATATTGTTGTAAACTTCGCAATCGTGAACCAATCCTCCCTGATATCCGCCCACACTTAGCCCTCTTCCGTGATTTTCGTAAACAATGTTGTAGCGCATGATGTTTCCAGAAGATTGATCTTTTCTATTTTCGCAGCCCATTTCAAGGCCGCGAGCGTTTCCCCAGGATACATTGTATTCAACGATAATGTTATTAGGGCTGTCTAGATATATGCCGGCCGACCACGGCGCCTTTAATGAATTGTTATGGCATAAATTGCCCCTGACAAGCCCATTGTATGGTTTTCCATACTGTGCCCAGCCAACAATATCAATTCCGATGTTGGTATTATGGTCCACCTTATTGTTTGTAACTTTAAAATCGTGAGTATGCTCCATAATTCGAAGCCCTTCTTGAGTTCCAGTATTATTATGATGGATATGATTGCCATCGATAATGAAATGATGCATGTAGTCACCGGCTCTAACAGCCGCGGTATCCAGGTTCACACAACCGGTAATTTCGTTATTGCGAATCTGAACATAACTGCCGGTTCCTCCGATTTCGATACCAGAACGTTCGCCTGGAGGGTTTTTGATATGAAAGCCAATGACCTTTAAATAGCTTATATTTTCAAGCTCAAAGGAACCGGGATCCAAACTGACCTTATCTTTTTCAAAATTCTGAAAAGTGATGTATCCTCGTGAAGCCGAACCGGAATTTTTGAATTTGACATTTTCAGAATAATTTCCTGCTTTCACATAAACATTATCTCCGGCCACTGCAGTTTGAGCAGCTTTTTGAATTGTGCACCAAGGCTCAGCGATAGTACCTGTACCGGAATTACTGCAATTTTTTGTATTTGCTACGTAATAATCGGCGCCGTAACATATTGACACATAAAAAATAACAGGTATTAATAGTAGATACCTAAAATTCATATCGTTTCCCTAATAAGCGGTATTGCTTTATTCTGAATTTTGTTCTGATAAGCATAACCGCCAAAATAACTATAACAAATGGTAAAGCACACGAACTGATTATAGCAAGGGAATTTTGTCCATCTCTGACTTTAAAATTTATAGAGATTTATACTCGATGATCGAGTTATACCATTGTGCTTAATAAGCCGTAATCCCCAATATGAGTTATGGCCAATAGTTGTGTATGGAAAAGTTAGGCGGTGATCCGGTTTTCTTCGATTTCATTCACAAATTTCACTCCTTTCACTTTCATTGCTTCAATCAGGCGCTCAGGGCGATGCAGGCGCATCCATTTTTCTCAGTGTTTTGACATAGTTTAAATGCCATCGTTATCACCGTATAGGAAGAAAAAACAGCTCCTTGCCTTGGCTGTCTGTAACCCTCTGCGGTACCAAAGGTTGATTCTATCGGGTTAGTAGTTCGAATCTGTCGCCAGTGCTCCGCTGGAAAGTCATAAAAGGTTAGCAAGGCGTCGTGGTCTTTTTCCAGACGCTGAGAAGCTTTAGGAAACTTTGCCCCATACACTTGTATAAAGTCGCCAAAAAATCGCTCTATTTTTTTGCCGTCGGCATGCCAGATATTATGCAGCTTTTTTTTGGCTACTGGTTGAAGGCTCTTTGGTAATTTATTTAGAACATTGGTCACCTTGTGGACCCAGCATCGCTGCAATCGGCTATCAAGATAGAGCTTGGATAAAGCTTTCCAAAAACATAGACTGCCGGTGCCGGCTGTCAATACATAGCTTTGGTAAGCCCTGTGGGTTTAAGATCGGTCAGCAACTGGGTCGCGCGAGGAAAAGTTCGCTTTCACGAAAGCCGCCATTGATGGCTACAAGCTCTTTTTTGCCGTCTTTGGCAGCGCCTTGAAGACGAAAAAAAATCGAAGCTCAATCTGGTATATTCTTTTCCGCCAATCGCCTAAGATGCTAAATTTTTTTCCGCCAAGCGCCTAAAAAAATGAATCTCAGCGCAATAGCTAAGAAATCAGCAATTTTCAATATTCTAAAAAACAAAAAGCTTAGGAATATGATGCTCCGCCTCTGCCTTAAGGCAGAGACGGATTTTTATGATGGAATAAGCCCTGGCCTTATTTTCTATTGTTGAACCATTTTCCGAATGGTATCCACAACATCAGGATTCGCCAGGGTTGTTACATCTCCAACGTCTTTACTGTTGGAAATTGCCCCGAGTACGCGACGCATGATTTTACCGGATCTTGTTTTTGGCATATCCGGTACGACCCATACTTTACGTGGTTTTGCGATCTTACCGATCTCATCAATGATCGTTTGCATCACCTTGGCGGCAATAGCCTTATCAGCTTTTACTCCCGGTTTCAATGAAACATAAAGATCCGGCTCCTTGCCTTTTATTTCATGAGAAACCGGAACAACCGCGGCCTCCGCTACTTCATCCACAACCAAAGCGGCTGATTCTATTTCTTTGGTGCCAAGCCGGTGACCTGATACATTGATTACATCATCAATTCTACCAAGAATCCTGTAATAGCCGTCTTTTGCCTCAACTGCAGCATCACCGGTAAGATAGGGCCAATCCCGCCAATCTTTACTTTTAGGATTGGAACAATAGCGCGCATAATACTGATTCACAAATCTGTCACGATCGCCCCATATCGTCTGAAACGCTCCTGGCCATGGATTTTGAATACAGATATTGCCTGCTTTGCCTGCTCCTTGCGGCAATATCTTGCCTTCATCATCGTAAATAATAGGGTGAATTCCAGGCATACCCGGACCTGCGCTACCGGGTTTCATTGGCGTTAATGCTGGCAAAGTACTGCATAAAAAGCCTCCGGTTTCCGTCTGCCACCACGTATCAACGATAATGGATTCCCCTTTACCGACTTTTTTGTAATACCATTTCCAGACTTCCGGCTCTATGGGTTCACCCACCGTAGTCATATGTTTAAAATGGTAGTTATATTTAGCAGGTTCATCCGGGCCAATCTTACGCAAAGCCCTGATTGCAGTGGGAGCTGTATGAAAAATATTGACATCAAGATCCTGGGCGATCCTCCATGCCCTTCCAGCATCCGGAAAAGTTGGCACACCTTCATACATTACCGTTGATGCGCAAAGCGATAACGGCCCATAAACAATATAGGAATGGCCCGTTATCCACCCAATATCGGCCATACACCAGTATACATCTTCAGGACGAATATCCTGAACGTACTTGGAAGTTCCGGCAACATAAGCCAGATAACCACCTGTGCTATGCTGGCAACCCTTTGGTTTACCGGTCGTTCCACTTGTGTACATCAGAAACAAAGGGGCTTCGGCAGGCATTGGGACAGGATCTATACGTGCCCCGTAGAAGTCTTTTATAACATCATTGACAAAATAATCCCGCCCTTGAACCATAGGAGTTTTGGTTGAAGATTTTCCCGTATATCGTTGCCAAACAAGGACTTTATCCACTTTTTGCCCCTGGCTGGCGGCATTTTGAACCGCAATGTCTGCATTTTTCTTATGATCAATTAAATTTCCGCTGCGATAATAAGCATCGGCGGTAATTAGTACATTGCTGCCCGAATCAACAATTCGATCCGCGCATGCGGTTCCACTAAAACCGCCAAAAACTTGTGAATGGATAACCCCCAATCTTGCACAGGCTAGCATTGTAATCGGCAGTTCCGGAATCATGGGCATATGCAACGTCACCCGGTCACCGGCTTTAAGACCGCAAAATTGCCTTAACAAAGCGGCAAATTCATTAACTTTGACATAAAGCTCGCGGTAGGTGATATGTTCGTATTTTTCCTCAATTGGCTCCGGCACAAAATGAATGGCCGCCTTATTTTTATTCTTTGTTAGATGCCGATCTATACAATTATAGCTGGCATTAATCTTTCCACCCACAAACCATTTCCAACACGGAGCATCACTTGTATCAAGGATTGTGTGCCAATATTCATACCAATCAAGCAAATCGGCATATTCCTTAAAACAATTTGGAAAATTTCCCAGACTAAACCGCTTGTAAATATCAGGATCTGTCATATTCGCTTGTGCGATAAATTGCGGTGACGGATGGACATAAGCTTCTTCCTGCCAATGCACGGCGATTTCTGCCTCTGAAGTTACAACAACGTCTTTTTCTGCCATAGCAAGCTCTCCTTACGTTTTGAAATATAGTTAATTTGGAGCCATACCTTTGAGAATAAAATTTTTAGCCTCCCCTTTCTCAACAGGAATTGGATAGGGAAATGATGTTGTATATAGTCCTGATTTAAAAAAAAGATACAATCAGCTACGATGTTGCTCTTTAACATTTTTTTATCAAACAGCTACATTTTCAATTGCAAAGCAGGTTATCACATACAGATTTTATGGATTATATATATAACAGGGCATCTGAAGCCTTGATAATCGAAACTTAATTCATCCTAGGCAAATACACCCAGGCAATACAAAAAGAGTAGAAAGTTGCATTCCTATGCGCAAAAGACATTACTATTACAGCTTGTTATCAATCGATTTCGATTGCAATCCATTTTATGAATTTAGTTCATTACACAAATATAACTAAAATTTTAGTTATATACTTGTCAAGTTAAATTTTTTTCACTCAGAATCTAAGTTCGCAGAAAATACAATATAATATCAGCCTTCAAACGGTTCAAGCACACATTGAAAATGTGGAGACTCGATTACGCTCCTCATTTTTTCATGAAAGCTGATTATTTCCTCTAACGTCTTGAAATTAAAATTAAGAGAATACACTGGGCTTTCAAAAAACGGCGGAAGCTTTAGCTGTGTGTTGGGGGGCAAAGGCAACTTTTTTAAGTGAAATTCAATACATTTTTGATATTTTGAAATAGTTGGATAACATGCTTTTTTGAAGTATTCTCTAATCTTTTGACTTTTTAGGCGATTATCGAAATTTGGATCTTTTCTTATCTGTTCAATGTCTTTACTTTTTATAATGATAGAAATGGCCTGTTGCTTTAAAACCGTTAATGTTTCAATCATGCTGATGAGTTCCCTTTGTTTGTTTAAACTCAAATTAAGCTCATCGAGCAGGACAATCAAATCTGAAACATCTTCTTTTTTTTGCCATTCATGCAGCCTCAGACTCACAGGTAAAGAAATTGTTCCACGCACCAGGCAATCTTGCAAAAAACGTGGCATACATGTAACGGGTTCAAGCTTCTTAACCAAATCCCGGTTGACCATCAATCCAACAAATCCTGCATTTTTGAGCAAGTTGTCTTCATCTGGGCAGACCTGTTTTAAAAGCTTTAAAGCACGGGCTTTTTCAACAATATTCAAATCTCTCTGGGATGTATTTTCATTGATGGCCACAGCTACACATTTCTCAGCACAAGTTTGCCGTGGCCATATGCGCGCCTTTATCGACTTGAATCCAATTCCAGCACAAGCGTAGATTCTGCCATATCCGCATATAATTTGATATCCGCCACCTTCGGCTGGAAGCAATATAGGCGGATTGATAAGTCCTATATGGCTGATGGAAGCTTTAAGCTTATCCGCATCATAATTGGTTGATATTTTATATGTTTCGTCATCAACACAAATATCTCGAATAAGTATATCCCGGCAATTAAAATTCATCTGTGCAGCCGGTCAATAACCGGTAAGCTTCCACGTACTTAGCTCGTGTATGGTTTACGATATTTTCTGGAAGATGTGGTGCTGGAGGCTTTTTATCCCAATTTATGGAGACAAGATAGTCCCTTAAATATTGTTTATCAAAACTTTTTTGAGGGCCACCGGATTTATAGGTTTCCAAAGGCCAGAATCGACTTGAATCCGGTGTTAAAACCTCGTCGATAAGAATAATTTCATCTTTCAGGATACCAAATTCAAATTTTGTATCCGCAATGATGATTCCTTTCTCTAAAGCTAATTGAGCGCCTTTTTCGTATATAGCCAGAGATAACTCGCGCACTTTTTCCGCAATGTTTTTTCCAACCCTGTCACAGGCATGTTCAAAGTCAATATTTATGTCATGCCCGATATCTTCCTTTGTGGAAGGAGTAAAAATAGGGTTTGGCAATTTTTCAGACTCACTGAGTCCTGAAGACAGCTCAATGCCGCATATGCCCTGATCTTGCTTGTAGGATTTCCAGCCTGATCCGGAAATATACCCCCTGACGACACATTCAATGGATAACGGCTCTGTCTTTTTAACCAGCATTGAACGATCACGCAAAGCATCTATATGGGGTTTACAGACATCAGGGAAATCTTCAACATCACCGGAAATAATATGATTGGCCACTATAGATTTCATGTTTTCGAACCAAAACAATGAAATCTTGTTCAATATTTTTCCTTTATCAGGAATCGCTTCAGGCATAACGGCATCAAACGCCGAAATTCTGTCCGATGCCACCAGCAATAAAGAATCATCAAGATCATAGATGTCTCGAACCTTACCGCGTTTTATCAATTTGAGTCCCTTAAAATCAGTTTCCAGTACAGCTTGCGTTGTCATAGATCCTCTTTCTTGAGCGTGAATAACTATTTAGGTTCTGTATTAAAAATAACAATATACTGCTTCAAAGTTTTTTTTGCGTTCTCGGCCATTTCAAAAAATTCAATGCCCGACTCGTTCTTTCCATCGGCATTTTGCTTTGTATACACGACATGGCCTTTTATTTCCACCATATCTTCGTCAAATCCGATTGTAATTCTAATATTTTTTGCATTACCTATCGGATTGTGGGTCTCAAGCAAAATACCGGATTCGGATACGTTTAAAGTCCGGCCCATTCCTTGAGTGGCTTCATCTTCATCATTATCGTAATAAAAATAGCTAAGTAAATGCATTGAGTCTATACGCAAGTGTTTTCTTTTCTCTTCTTTGGTCATAACGCAATCACCTTGTTGATTATATTATGCCTATTCCTAAATAAAAATCAGGAAGATAAGAATCATCCCTTTCCATATTTTTTTTGAAAATCACAAACCACTTTTGTAGTAACCAATACACAGGTGGCTACATTGTCAACAAAATTTTTGAACGTTGCAGACAATTGATTATATTCATTTTGAAACCGAACCAATTCTATTTTTCGAACCCTAAAATCGTCTGAACTCATCACAGATGCGAAATCCGGCTCGTGCCCAAGCTCTACAAAAGGAATTTTTCCAAAATAATCGCCTTTATAGAGCCGGGCTATTGGAATAGGGCCAAAATCCTCGTCCCTAACTACACTGGCTGTGCCATCTTGAATCACGTAAAGGGCATTTTCAGTGCTACCCTTTTTTAATACAACTTTTTTATCATATGTCAAATCAACGCCACTTGCTTTTTTCTCACGAAACTCAATAGCTCTCTCATTTAGTTGTTTCAGCCGTTTATCAAGGCTTACCAAAAACCCCCTGAACTCAGGGGTAAGACAGGTAAATTCCTGTGCCAGCCTCTGTGAGTCTATTACACCTAATTGGACATTGCCCACAGCCACAGCTGTTGCCGTTCTTATGTGCCCCTGAATTAAAAATGAGGATAAACTGCCAATAAAGGATCCATCACCAAGCCGAACGATGGGTAGCGCCCCTTTCGGAGTATCACATACAATTTCCACAACACCTTCAAGAACAACCCAGATCCAACTTCCATGCTTGCCCTCTTCCACGATGCATTCACCGTCAAAAAAATCTTCTTCATCGGCAACATACATATAGTCTACAAGCGGCCCCTTGATTATTGGAACAGCGTTAGGATCGTTGGAGCTAAAATGTAAACGGCTGATTGCATCAGGGCCGACTTTTTTAACTTGGCCGTCATCCACCATTTTAAGGCCTTCTAAAATTAAGCCCATGCGGCTTTTTGAAATTACCTTTTGGCTTGTAATATTTTCTTTGGTAAACTCGAATTCACCGTCAGTCCAGCCGAAAAGGGAATACACAGCTTCCAAACCTACCCTTGATCCGCATGAAGCGTTAATAGGATTGCCGTTATGAAAATAGATGAAACCCGGTTCATTTGCATAACGGCTAATTAACCTAAGGATACCCGTGCTGCTGTTAGAACCTAACAGTTGCATGATATCTCCTAGAGCCAAAAATTTCAGGTTTCCTGCAAGAACTACGTTATCACGCATCACACGCCATTTTCTTTAGGCGGTTTGTGTTAAAAATATACCATCTTTTACGTCTTGTGTGTTATGCTAAAGGTTCGAATACGTTAAGTATGCAGACTTTGGCACGCCTTGAATACGAAAAAAACTAAGCCCAATATGGTATCTGTTAAGATGCTATATTTTTTCCTCCAATCGCCTTATTGCGGAATAAAAAAATGTTAAACTGTGTTGCTCAAGCAAAATTATTGGGCCCACTTAAACTCTCTTTGAAGCTGTTTCAATGTTTGTTTCAAACACTCCTTTAATGTTACGCCGACGCCGGTTCCCTTAACGGCGCTTGCACTGATCGAGGGAACTTTTAATTGACGATTCAGATCCCTCTCCATCTGCTCAATAGGCATCAAAGGTATGCCCTGTTCGGCCAAATCCCTTTTGTTGTACTGCATAACTAAGGGAACCTGGAAAATGCTCTTTCCATACTCTTTTAAATTGGATTGCAAATCTTTCAATGAAATCATATTTTTCTCACGCCTTACCTCAAGCGAATCGGCGACAAATACAATTCCATCAACACCTCTGAGAACGAGTTTCCGTGTTGAGCTGTATTTTATCTGACCGGGAACTGTATAAAGTTGAACGCGGACATCACATCCTCGTATCTTACCCAATCCCATTGGAAGGAAATCAAAAAACAAGGTGCGATCACCCTCCGTATTAATAGAAACCATTTCACCTTTTACTTGTTTTTTATAAGCCTTAAAAATAAATTCCAAATTTGTTGTTTTTCCACAACGCCCAGGGCCGTAAAATACAACTTTGCATTCGATTTCCCGCTTTTTCAAATTAAAGATCGCCATATTCCGGAACTCCCAACAGGATCTGATTTTTTTCATGGTTATTCAGATCGTGATAAAGCTTAGTCCAAACGCCTTGTTTGCTCATACCCCCGAACAACCTGAATTAAAAGACCATTTTTATATGTTTTTCATTAGTTCCCATCGCGCCTTACCGTTTTCATGTACTTACAATCTTAATATCTAAACAATAATCGCCCTGTTTTGGGCCAGACTTAATTTTTGTTTTAGACGCAACCATTCCTGCTCCGTTAAAAATAGCTATGGGTGAATAGAACTGAATATCTTGTAACGATGAGCCGGATTTCAATCCCTCGATGAGTTCTTGATCACTTTTTGATATTATCAAGCTTAACATATTACCGGATTGAAAATTAACATCAAATTCAATCATTCTACCCTTTTGGGGCCCGCTGTCAAAAGTTATTCCAATAGATGTGATGTCTAAAAATTCTTCTTCCAGTTCGGGTTCGACCGAAACGACCGTTTCGTGGTTTGCACTTGTCATACGTTCGCCATCGGTCAAAGGTGAAGGCAAGGATGCTTTAACACCTTTTTTTTGAAGGATATCAGCCAAATAAGACCTGAGCGTCTCCAATTGACTTGGTAAAAAAATGTCCATTAAAAACCATTTTTTATATTGTTCAATGGCCTCATCAGAAGTTGCTGCGGCAAGATGGCATCTTAAAATATTTTTTCCAGCTTCAACACGAACATTATCTTTTTCAATCAGGGCGTTAAGCTCATCGAAAGCACGATCGAACTGACCAAATTTCGCCAGAGCGACCGCCCCCTCAAGGGCAGCGTAATCTGCATCTTTGTTTTCTGAAAAAGCAAATAAATTTTTAATAAGATCCTGAGCTTTTTTGCCTAGTTCCCGCGAAGCTGCAGGTCCTTTCTCAACCCTGGTTTTAGTTTCATCTAAGGCCACAATTTTTGAATTAATAAGATTTAATAAGCTATTTTTGTTTTTAAGTTTTTCAATGCTATTGATATGCTCAGAAGCTTCTTTATAAATAGACTTTGCCTCTGCTATTAATCCTTGGGAGCGATATATTTCAGCTTCTTGCAGCATGGCTTTAAGCCGCTTTTTTATATCCATAAACAATCCCGCTATTGTCTGGCGATATGCATAGTTAGATTCTTAACTGATTTATTTCTCTTTCTCGGCAGTCGGCATGCAATTTGTTTTAGTAACCCCTCCCCCTGCAAACCGAACCGCCTGCCATATAATTTACATGGCTACAATCATTTTATTTACCTTGTGTTACTAGTATAAGTCAATAATTAATAGTCAGTTATCCATGGTATATCAATATGGTATACATACTGACAGTATCTCGTGCCCATCGGCGAAACGGCCAATCTGACGGATATCTTAGTTGTGCCCAAAATTTAATCCTCAGAATATCAAACATATGCCGGAGGTAAAATTTTGTATGACCGGATCTTTACCGAATTTACTTATTGTTGAGCAGACACTAACTTTCGAATCAATGGCCTTGATATTAAATACCATCTATTCCATAAAACTTATTTTCACATAAAAAGATAAAAAGTAACAGATCTATTAGCTAAAAAAAGGGGGGGCAAAAAATTCGCCGCCCCCTAAATTACCCTTTTAAATTTACCAAAAAAATTTTATAAAAGGCTGGCAACAGCCGATCTTTCGTCAATTAATTCCTTTTCTGTGATTTTCATACGCTCACGGCTGAACTCGCTTATATCCAGCCCCTGGATTTCTTTCCATTGTCCTTTTTCACAAACAATCGGAAAAGAATAGATGATATCTTCATCAATTCCGTAGGAATTTCCTGCGCTGTAAACTCCCATGCTCACCCATTGCCCATTGCTGCCAAGCGCCCAATCCCGTATATGGTCAATAGCCGCTGAAGCAGCCGATGCTGCGCTTGATAAACCACGGGCTTTGATAATAGCAGCGCCACGTTGCTGTACGGTAGGAATAAACGTGTCCACGTACCAACTGCCGTCTATTTTATTTTTTACAGGTTCGCCCCTTAAAGTTGCATAGCTGATATCCGGATATTGGGTTGCAGAGTGGTTTCCCCAAACGACCATTTTTTCAATATCATTTGAATGGCCACCGGTTTTTTCAGCCAATTGAGACAAAGCCCTGTTGTGGTCCAATCGCATCATGGCGGTTATGTTTCGCGGGTTGATATCAGGGGCATTTTTTAATGTGATCATTGCATTTGTGTTTGCGGGATTACCCACAACCAATAATTTCAAATCTCTGCTTGCATGTGAATTGATAGCCTTGCCTTGTGCTGAAAAAATTTCAGCATTGGCCTTGAGTAAATCGGAACGTTCCATGCCGGGACCACGTGGACGCGCTCCAACAAGCAAAGCATAATCAGTGTCTTTAAAAGCTTCATTCGGATCATCTGTAGCGACGATCCCTTTTACCAGTGGAAAGGCGCAATCACTTAGCTCCATAACAACCCCTGTAAGGGCTTTCATGGCAGGCGGTATCTCAAGAAGCTGTAAAATAACGGGTTGATCTTTGCCAAGCATATCGCCATGGGCAATACGGAAAATCAGTGAGTAACTAATTTGGCCTGCGGCGCCTGTAATTGCGACACGTACTGGGGATTTCATGGGATCTCTCCATTCATTAAATAGTTAACAGACAGAGGTGTTATTACTTATAAAACTTAAAAAGACCATAATTCATTAACTGTGTCAACCATTTTAATAAACTACAAATCGGCCCGGGTTTCAATTCCCGGCAATCAGTTAAGTGCAATACAATTGAAAGATTAAAACAACACTGATATAAAGCTCTGCGGGATCTGAAAAATCAAATCATCCGGTATTGCGCTGGGTGGCTTGCAGCTTCTACGATCATAATAGTTAGCCTGGCAAATAGAAAATTTACGTTATTTTGGAACGGTATCGAGCTTTTTTAGCCAATTTAGCAAGTCCCAAACAGACTCTAAAGCTTACCGGCTCGCTGCGGACTTGAATTTGCCATCCGGGTTCCCAACGGACGAACATCAATAAAAAAAATGAATAGACTTTTAATTATTAAGAGAATAGAATGCCACCACCAATCGTTTCCATCGTAAGCAAAAAAAATTCAGGCAAAACAACATTGCTGGAAAAATTGATCCCTGAACTCAAGCGCCGCGGATACCGCGTTGGAATAATAAAACACGACACCCATGGTTTTGATATTGATCATGAAGGTAAGGATTCTTGGCGGCATAAACAAGCCGGGGCAGATACCGTTGCGATATCTTCACCATGGAAAATTTCTGTCATCAAAGATGTTGTTAAAGAATATGGCGTTGATGAAATTGTTGCGCGGTACTTTGCAAATGAGGATATCGTTATTACCGAAGGCTATAAAAAAGCCGGAAAACCACAAATTGAAGTATTTCGAAGCACAGCCCATAACTCGCCTTTACACACTAAAGAACAGCCAAACACGCTTATCGCAGTTGTTTCAGATGTACCTATTGATCTGAACGTGCCGTGGTTTGATATCAATGATGTAGTTTCTATTGCCCAATTTATTGAAAAAACATTTCTTGAAAATAAAGGAGGATATCAATGAAAGAGGTTGTAATTGTATCTGGAGCACGAACAGCTATCGCTAATTTCGGCGGCGGTTTGAAAAATATTTCCGTTGTTGAACTTGGCGCTATGGTTTTAAAAAGCGCTTTAAAAAAAGCCGGCATAAAACCCGTTGCCGGTGAAAAGCTAACCCGGTACGAACCCGATGCCTTGGAAAACCAAGGATTGATAGACCTCGAGAAACAACACCATGACTATGATGACAACCTGCAGCCGGTAACGATAGATGAGGTAATCATGGGCAACGTAGTAAGCGCCGGACAAGGCCAAAATGTTGCCCGGCAGGCTTTAATCCATGCTGGCATTGCCAAAGAAACGCCGGCTTTTACCATTAACAAAGTATGTGCATCAGGAATGAAGGCATTGGCCTTAGCGGCTCAATCTATCCGATGCGAAGAATCCGAAGTTGTATTGGCCGGGGGAATGGAAAACATGAGCATGATCCCCTATTGCTTACCCTCAGGCAGATGGGGCGCGCGAATGAATAGCGCCGAACTCGTTGATTTGATGGTATTCGACGGTCTATATGAAATTTTTTACGGGTACCACATGGGTGTTACTGCGGAAAACATCGCACAGCGATACACTATATCCCGAAAGGAACAGGATGAAATCGGCGCATTAAGTCATCAGCGAGCGATGACTGCAATCAAGCAAGGATTATTCAAAGATGAAATTGAGCCTGTGATTATTCCGCAACGCAAAGGTGATCCTCTTACTTTTGATACGGATGAAAGGCCCATGGATACGAATGTTGAAAAAATGGGAAAACTTAGAGCGGCTTTCAAAAGCGACGGCACGGTCACGGCCGGTAATGCATCCGGCATCAATGACGGCGCTGCAGCAATGCTGTTGATGTCCGCACAAAAAGCAAAGGAACTGGGTTTAAAGCCGCTGGTAAAGATAAAAGCGAGTTGCTCGGGCGGTATCGATCCCGCATTTATGGGCCTGGGGCCGGTTCCCGCGGTCAGAAAACTCCTCGCCAAGGAAAACCTTTTAATATCGGATTTTGGCGCAATTGAATTGAATGAGGCTTTTGCAGCCCAAGCCATAGCCTGTATTCGTGAATTAAAGTGCGATATTGAAAAAACCAATGTCTTGGGAAGCGGTATATCTCTTGGCCACCCCATCGGCTGTTCCGGCGCACGTATAACATTGACCCTTGTGAATGAAATGGTCCGTAAAGGACATTTTTTAGGTTTGGCGTCATTGTGTATCGGTGGTGGCCAGGGAATGGCCATGGCATTAGAGCTGTGCTAAAAATCATGATAGGCAATGGCATTTTGCGCATAATACGAAAAATGCCATTGCCTGTGAATCTAACCGGATACGCTCACAATAAACGGTTTGCCTTCGCCTTTTATCCGGTACTTGTTTGAGTGCGTATAAAATTCAGGTTGCAGCCAAATTCTGTTTTGCGAAACTTCATAAATGCAAGTTTCGCAGCTTGTTACGCTGCAAACGCCCTTCGATATACATGGCCAAAGCCCTGACCGCTCTATCCGAAGATCTGAAAATTGCCATCCCCTTGCCCATGAGCTCATCTACCAGGGGATCGTAAAGCTTTCCCGCGTCAACAACACCGGCCACGGGTTTGTCCAAACGCTTTACCAGTTTAGGCAGTTCACGGGCGATACTTCCCGGTTCACCAAAATTTAAACACCGGGCCTGACCTTGCGCCAATGTTTTCATAACCGGCGACAGAGGGTCCAAGCCCACAACCACCGCATCAATATTTGGATCTTGGCTTAAAAAGTTAACAGCCAGCACATGGGTTTGATCATCAGCTCCGGGATTGATATCCAGCGGATTTTTAACTTCCACAAGATGGCTCAAGCCTTTTTCTTCCAGTATGCTATTGATCCGCTGTTTTGTTTCATCTGAAAACCGGGCTAATTGCAGGACATAATCATCTGATTGAATATTATCCGCCATGCCAACGGCTTCAAAACCGGCGCCGCTTAAAGCGGCAAGACGGTTTGCGTTTATTTTTTTGCTGTGCAACCGCTGGGACAGCATAAGTAAATCTTCAAATTGTGTGAATGTCCGGGCGACAATCCCACCCGCGTGCCGGACACATGATTCACAAACCACGTAATCACCTGCGATGGAAGCCGTATGGCTTAAGGTTGCGGTTTTTCCTTCGGGTGAGCGCCCCGCCTTGTAAAAAATAACATCCTTGCCTGCAATTACAGCCTCTTTCAGCGCCTTGATAAAGGACAGCCCATCCTGGTCCTTGAATCCTTCGGCATACACGCCAATGACATCAATTGAAGAATCATCTTTTAAATATCTCAAAAAATCTCCAAGAGTCAGATCGTTTTGATTTCCTAAGGAGACCAAATAAGCCGGATCGAGTTCAGGGCGTTTGCTTAAACGAGTAATCATAAAAGCGCCGCTTTGACTGATAAAAGCCGCATTGCGTTTGTGGGCGCCGCGCTGCTTGGGAAGCTTTGCTTCAGGAATAAAGAGTGTATCATACTTGCCGGGATGAGAAATCACACCTAAGCAATTGGCTCCCAGAAAAACCGGCCCGGCAGACTTGGCGGCATGGGCCTGTTCAATTTTGCTCATCACCTGGTGCGCCCGTTGCTCACTTTCCCTTGTTTCACCCATGCCGCCGGAAATCAACATGACAGAGTCCGTGGCATCTGTTTCTAGAATTTCATCTACCAAGCCGGGAACTTTATCCGATGCCACCGCAACCACAAGAAGACTGAGTTTTACATCCAATCCGCTCAAATCCGGAACACATCGGATACCTTCGTAACGATCCATACCAGGCTTGATGATGCGCAGGCTGTTTTTTTCAAACCCCATGGCGCGAATATTATTTAAGATAATACGCCCAAAGTTTTCCCTTGCTGTGGAAACCCCGATAATACCGATCGTTTCAGGTTGCAATAATTTTGCAATTTTTTGATACGGCCTTGGAAGCAGAATCGGTCCTTGTTTTGAAAATCGGCATAAACCGTCCAGGGGCACCATCAGGTAGTCAGTGAAAGCGAAAGGATTTATTTCCAGCTCTTCTATAACATAGGCAGAGTCCGGATTGGACGGGGAGAAATAATTGGCCATGCAAATAAAGGATGAAAAGCACTCTATGAGCTGTTCGTCAGTTACAATTCTACGCTGGCCACGCGTTAATCCGGCAAGTTTTTTATAGCTGATGGTCTTTCGGAACATTTCAAAAAAACTCTCGCCGTCTGTCATAACGGTTGACGCAATAACAATGGCTTGTTCTTTTCGGAAACGTTGCGCATAAAGCTCCGTGTCCGTGCCGCCCAAACCGGCGCTAATAATCATACCAAACTCGCGTGTGTTTCGAATACCAACGATCAGCTCATTGCCGAAGGCTTCCGAATCCGGGGGCATATATTGAACCATCAAAACACCTCGAATATCTTCGGCAATTGTTTTGCGCAATTGTTCACCCGATAAATTCTTGTACTTGACTGCGGCGCTTGAAGGATTCCGCTCTATAAGTTGCGTATAGTTTTCCGGGACTTCAGAAAGCATTCGCCGAAAGGCGGATCTGATTTTTGACGGTGTTTTTTCAACGATTTTGACCCCTCCAACTTCTGTCTTGTGAACAATGGTTGGAGAAACGATTTTCAGCACGGCTTTGCCGCCGGGCATGACCATCAACTCTTTATCGGATAGTCTGTCTTGCTTCTTTAACACGAGTGTTTTGGGCGGAGTTTCGGCGCCTGAGTGTTTTAATAATTGATAAGTTTCATATTCATACAAAAAATCGCGCTTTTCCTTTTCCGCCTCAGAAAAAAGGCCATTGATATTGCCATAATCGATTTTTATGTATGACATTGAGCTATCCTTTTATTCTCAATTCTTTAGCTATTTTTTGAGATTCCACAAAAGCCTGCGGAGTATTCACATTAAAAAAGGAATGCATTTGCGGATCGATTTTTTCAATATCCTCTTCGGGAAGTAATTTTAAATTCATCTTATGAAAAAATCGAATAATTTTAAAATCTTTTTTTTCCAATTGTTCTTCTATCAATGGGATACAACGCTTGGAATATACGGCGCACAAAGGTTCAAACCGGCCGCGGATCTGAGGCGCGATAATATCAAAACAGGATTTAGCCTGATTTAAAACATACCTGACAAGCTCAGGATCAATAAATGGCGCATCGCATGGAACTATAAAGGCAAAATCCGATTTACATTTGCAAAGGCCTGCATGAATGCCCGCCAGTGAGGCTCTGTATTCAAAGATATCGGTCACCACCTTTACTTTCACACCCGAGTATAGCCCAGGTTCTCTGGTCACCAGTAAAATCTCACTAAAAAAAGGCGATAATGTATGGATGAGACGGTCAAGGATCGTTAACCCGCCGATTTTTAAAAACGCCTTGTTTTTACCGCCCATACGGGAATTAAGTCCTCCCGACAAAATCACGGCCGAACATGTGAACCTGTCTGTTTGGGCCTTGCGCAGGATCATCCGCCAATATTTACCATTTGCGAGTTTAATGCAGTTTTGCGGGTGAAGGATATTCGATGCTGTTTTTTCTTTTTTGATACTACTTCTAAAAAAATGGATTCAATTTGTTCATCAGTTGCGCCTTGCCGAAGACTATGGCGCAGATCAATCTGTTCATCGGCCAGCAAACAAGGACGCAAATGCCCAGTGGCGGTAAGACGGAGACGATTGCAAGCGCCACAAAAGTGAGTGCTCATAGATCCGATAAGACCTATTTCGCCTTTGGCATTTTTAAAGCGAAACCTTTTCGCCGGGCCATCGAAGGGCTTACTGGCTATCGGGATAAGGGTGGCTATCCTGGATAGCCTCTTTTCAATTTCAACAACGGAAATAAAGTAAGGATGAGTTAAATGCGGCTGGGCGCCAATGGGCATGTATTCTATAAAGCGCACGTGAAAGGGAAATTGCAAGGTCAAAGCAGCCAGTTGCTCGATTTCATCATCATTATATCCTTTCATAACCACCGAATTAATTTTAATTGGATCAAAACCGGTTTTCAATGCTTCCTGGATACCGTCCCATACCTTTGGAAAACTGTCATGTCCTGTTAATTGGCGAAATTTTTCTCTGTTGAAGGTATCCAGGCTAATGTTGAGCCTCTTTAATCCGGCTTGTTTAAGCCCGCGTGCATATTTCGTTAACAACGTGCCGTTGGTTGTCAGAGACAAATCCTTCAAGCCCTCTACATCATTTAGCCTTTGAACCAAGCTGATCGCCCCTTGGCGAACTAAAGGCTCGCCTCCGGTCAAACGGACTTTGGTTATACCAAGGCTTGTACCGATACTTACAAGACGTTCTATTTCTTCCAGGGTTAACAGTTTTTTTTTATCGATGCGTTTTTGATCATAGGGCGCGCAGTATCGGCATTTAAGGTTACATCTGTCTGTTATGGAAATTCGCAAATAACTAACACAGCGGTTAAAAGCGTCTACCAGCCGGTTATTTTCATTTTTTGTTTGCACAGCTACTCCGAACTTAAAAATTCTCAAACTTCCCAGTCCTATATCAACATTTGAGCTGGAACAATCTGTCCTTGTGGTATTTTTGTCACTCCTTCTGCAATTGACACAATAGCCTGAGCGCAGGCCATTGATTTGAGACGGCTTTTATTGCGATCGGCATGAAAAACGGCCATACCTTCTTCTTGTGCCAATGTACCGAAAATGAATTGAGTCCAATCCGCAAAACGCCCGTTTAGCTCCGAAGCGACCCGAACGGGAATTGTCGGCAATCCGGGATTGACATGGCCTGCAAGCTTTAAAAGCCCCGGCAATGCCAGTTGTAAAAACCCCATAAGATTTGACGGCGGGCCACCGGGTAAAATAAAAACCGGTTTGCTTTTCAACAGCCCAAAACCCACGGCTTTTCCAGGGCCAATGCGTATGCGATGGAATATCCGTTGCCAGCCTATCGTATCAAGTACTTTTACAACTATATCACGGTCCCCTGTCCAGGCGCCACCGCTTGTGATTACAGCATCCGAAACGGCTGCGGCTTGTTCCAGAGCGTTTTTAATATCATGGGATATATCTTTTGCAAAGGCAAGACGCGCCTTGATGCCGTATCTGCGGCACCATGCATTCAAGGCCGTAAGATTACTGGCGTACAGTTTGCCCTCGGTAAGAGGCATCCCTGGCGCAATAACCTCGTCGCCTGTAGCAATGAGGGTAACCATTGGATTTCGAAATATGCTGACAGCGTTGAATCCGGCTGCGGCCAGCAATCCGACGATGCCCGGCGTAAGCTGTTGTCCCTTCGCCGCAATTCGATCACCTGCGCAAACATCACTTCCTTTTTTCATAATGTTGCGTCCCGGTTCCGCACTGTTTTGAGCAATAATGGCATCCCGTTGAACTTTAACATATTCTTCGGATAAAATGGCATCGGCGCCCTGAGGGATCTTGGCGCCTGTGAGCACCCTTGCCGTAAATCCCGAATCAATTGACAAAACCTTATCCGAACCGGCTGTTATCATGCCAATATTTTTAAGTCGTACCGGTTGATCTTTTGTTGCCAGCGCAACATCGTTCGATACCACTGCATAGCCGTCTTTTAATGATGCATTAACAGATGGCGAGTCCACTTTTGAATACAGGTCCGCGGCTAAAATCCTGTCAGCGCATTCATTGAGTTGCCCGGACTCGGCCTCCAGGCCGGATACGTTGTCCAGCACAAGCTGCAACGCTTTATTTAATCCCACGGGTAAATGTCTGACCACTTAAAATATCCTTAGGGTCTTGGAAGATGCCAATATAGACCTTATTGCGCTTAGATTTGGATTCGTTTTCAAGAAACAAAGATGGGTGCAGACTGATTATATACTAATTGTCTGCGCACATTGACACAACCTAACGAAAACGAATTTACGGACAAGCATAAGTGGTATATTCGCATCTTCCACGACCCTTATGCATCTGCATGTCATTTTCCAAATGCGCAATCAGGAAAACGGCAACTTTTACATTTTAAACACAATCCTCCATGCCCCAATACAGCCACATCATGCCGATTGATCTTATCACCCGCCAGCACGCGCGGATAGATCAGATCAAATATCGTAGCAGCAGCATACATACCACATGCTGGAATGCCGAGCAATGGAACGCCTTTTAATTCGGCAACCATGAACATGGCTCCGGGCAATACAGCAGAACCGTAAACCATATCTTTTGCACCGGCCTTTTGCAGGGCGTACCGTGTTCGGTCATCAGGATCAACAGACATGCCCCCCGTGGTAATCAGAATATTTACTCCTTTATCCACAAGATCCAAGGCCGCCCGGGCAATCAATTCATCATTGTCCGGTAAAAAGGCAACGTGCTTAACCTCACCTCCCAAGCTACACACTTTTTTTCGTATGACGGGCTCGAACCGGTCTTGTATTTTCCCCGAATATACTTCATCGCCCGTGATCAAAACCCCTGCAGAAGCCCTTTTCATCGGAAGCACCCGAATCACCCCTTGAGCCGAATCGCCTGCTGCCTCCAGCGCAGCCTCAACTTTTTGTTTCTCTACCAACAGGGGTATGGCCCGGGTGGCTGCAACTTCGTCTCTTTTATATACAATTGAATTGGTATGCCTAGTAGCGCACATAATATCGCCGATCAGATTAAATTGGGTTAAGGCCCTTACATCCACCTTAAGCAAACCGCTGAAACTTGCCCTTAATGAAATTTTACCTTCTCTTGGAGCTTCATACCAGTAAACCCCAGATCCGCTCAAAGCATCAGCAAGCGCTATAGCGGCATCGTCTTCATGCATTTGATCCGGGCGCGGGGATAAAACATATAAGTGGTTTTTCCCAAGCCTTCGAAGATGATCCAGATCCTGGGTTTGCAAGACATGACCTTTGAGAAAAGCCGGCCCTTTGAATTTACCAGGGATAATTTCGGTGATATCGTGGGCCAAAGCGCAGCCAACAGCTTCTTCAATTTTAACTACCTCAATCATTCTATTTTCTCCACTGCGGATTTTTCACCGATCTATATCAACACCACCAGAAGCGGCCTTGTAATAACTTTGCCCGGAGCAATGCCGGCATAGCGTTTTTCTATTAGTAACAACTTCTCTTGCATCTCGAACAACTTGCCCGCATTGCATGCACTGAGCATGACGTTTTGGCGGCCCCGGCATTTCCCATTGATTCAATTCAACTGTAACTGGCTGGACATCGAACAAAAGACGATCAGGCATGCGCATATAGCCTTGAATCTGACATTTTTTTTGATCCGCTTGCTCAGGGGCATATGTTTTGACTTCCTGCCTTGAGCTTTCAGTTGATAGAATTCTATAAGCGTTTTTGGTATCCAAATTTAGAAACGTTGCTGCATTTATACCGAAATCCTTAAATTTCAGAGTTCGCTTACCCATACGGCAACCGGTGACACATTCGATGGCATCTGTTACACAACGGTCTATTTCAACAAATACCATAAGTTTTTTGCGAAATTCCGGCTCCTTTGGATCATCGATACCCACGAGACGGCAGCCAAGTATCGCCATCCGGACACCGATCACTTGTCCGGCGCACAAGTGCCCATGATAAGCAGCGGATTCTTTTAAAAGCTCATCAAATGATTTCATGCAATTTCACCATTAGTTTCGTATCGAGTGGCATATTATGCCCACCGCAAATAAAATTAAATAGTGTCTATTCAGAAACCGGATGGGCACTATTTAAATTCTTGTTCAAATCTGACATCCATTGCTTGGCGCATCCCCATGGCAATCTTGTCAAACCGCTTAACCAATTCATGGGCAGTCTGTGCCAAGTGGGCATCCCCGCCTTGCCTTTTATTTCCAGCCAGAGCCTTGACCTGATAGCCCAGGCTATATTTTTTACTGCGCCATAAACGCAACACTTCTTTTTCCAGTAATAACCGGCACTAAGAATCGCTACGCTATGGGGATTTTGAATTTACATATTTTATTACATGCAATATATTTTGTGTCAACTTTCTACTTATTATAGTATTTATAAATTTGCATGGTGACTGCTCCCGGCAATAAATTACCGGGAATTCTCGCTGGATAATCTTAAAAAAGAAAAATAGATATCATGTGATAAGGAGTTTCTACAATGGCCGGGCAAAAAAACCTTACCATGGCGGCATACGATAGTATAAAACAAATGATGCTGCATTATGATATTGTACCCGGGCAACGATTAATCTTTGTTGACTTGGCCAAGCAATTAGGCGTTAGCCGAACCCCAGTCAATAATGCTTTAAGCATTCTGGCCAAAGAGGGTTATCTGGATTTTGTTCCCAACCAGGGCTACACTGTTCACAAACTGACCATTGAAGAAGCTGTATCACTTTATGAGATAAAAGAAATTCTTGAAGCCGGCGCCATCGGCAAGGCAATCAGAAAAATATCGCCGGAAAAGCTCGCTCTTTTGGAATCCAAAAAGATAGAATATGAAAAATCTATCTCCGGGTGCGTTTTGCGCAAACTTTTCATTTTAGATGCGGACTACCATGCTTGTACCATTGAAATGATTGAAAACCATTATCTGGTCAATCGATACAAAGACATTTGCCAGCGGATTTTTCTGCGTTTCAATACAGGGGATCACAAGCTTAGGCGATTTGTGTTAAAGAATATACCATCTTGTATGTCTTTTTCCCGTCTTGTGCGTTATGCCAAAGGTACGAATACGTTAAGTATGCAAACTGATCAGCAAAACTTTGGCGCGCCTTGAATACGAAAAAAAATCGAAGCTCAATCTGGTATATTCTTTTCCGCCAATCGCCTTAGCAGGCAAATCGAAATTATAAAAGAGCATGAGAACTTGTTTGATGCCATAAAAATCAAAGATGTTCAATGGGCTAAAGAGCTGATTAAAATTCACAATGCAAATGCCATAAAAAACCTTTTTGCGATTATGTTTCACAAAAATGACAATGAGGACATCATCAAATAGAGTACATTCAAAAATTGACTCCAAATGCGACGTAGCAATAATTGGCGCTGGGCCCGCGGGTTCGACATGTGCCTGCCTTTTAGCGAAAAAGGGTTTCAACGTTACGGTGTTCGACAAAAAGGTTTTCCCGCGGCAAAAGGTTTGCGCCGGCTTAATTACTTGGAAAACAGCCGATTTGATCAAACGCATTTTCAATATTTCATTCGAAGAGCTTTGCAAGCGCCAAATCATTAAGAACAGTTGCCGCGATTACCGGGTGTTCTATTTGAAGAAAGAAATTGGACGCGGAATCCTTGATTTTCCATTTCACTTCGTTGACAGGCCAAGCTACGACAGTCTGTGGATGCAACATGCCCTGTCGGCAGGAGCGCAGATCCATACAGGGATGGGGATCAAAGCAATCGAGCCGGAAAAAAAAACTGTGGTCACGGATACCGGCCGGCATATCAAAGCAAAAATAATAATAGGCGCCGATGGCGCCTTGAGCACGGTTCGCAAAGTTATGCAAAAAACGGGCATCGAAAAGCAAAAATGGCGCAAACAGTTGGCCATGACCATAGAAATCCGGCAACAATGCACAGAAAACACCCTCTGTCCACAATTTTCATCACTGCATTTTGGATTCGTACCCTGGGGATATGCCTGGTCCTTTCCGGGGAAAAGCACTCATATTTTGGGCATATGTTCAATCCCCCATAAAAATAAGGAGCCTTTCAAAGCAGGATTCGAAAAATTTCTCAAAGCATCCGGTTATTATGATTATGCCGATACACCAAGAAAAGGCCATCCCTTGCCCTATGGCAACTTTATCAGCACCCCTTCACAAAACGGGATTTTTCTCGTAGGAGATGCATGCGGTCTTGCCGATCCGCTTTTAGGAGAAGGAATTTATTACGCCCATCTGAGTGCACAACTTGCAGCCCATGCAATTGGGCAAGCCCGGCCTGATTACGGCAGGGCCGAAGTTTTCTACAACAAAATGATACGAAAGAAAATCCTGCGTGAATTCAAACGGATTCGGCTCTACCGCGACCTGTTATTTTTTGACGGCCGTTATCGCCGCTACAAAGGGTTGAGGTTTTTTTTACGTTTATTTCCAAAACGATTGGAAGCCGCCATTCAAGGCACTGGCTCTTTTTCAAACCTTTTGTTTCCCATTCATTAATATACCCTGATCGGCAAATTCCTGATCGGCAAGAGCAGCCCAGCCCTTGTTGGCTTTTGGATTAGCCGGACTCGGATGGGTGATACGGCCGGTACGCACCTGCATCGCCTTCAAAGCCTGCACTGCCCGGGTAGCGGCGTAAACACCAATACCAACAACCCATTTAGGTTTAAGCAACTGAACCGTTCTTATTAAAGCTTGATCGCAGGCTGCTATAATAGGGTTTCTCTCTTTTTTAGACAACTTATCCGGCGTGATGTTGCGTCCGCCACTGTCCATAAAAATTAAGGGGCAGTAATTGATGACCATAAAATGACTGAAAAAACAATCCGGCGACTTAAACGTCTGCTTTGCCCACCCCCATAACCGGCGGCCGCTGACCTCACCACGCCGGCAATCAAATCCGAGAACCGGGCGCTTGGGGTGACAATCAAAAGGTTGATCAATTTTTCCTTTAAGCTTGAGCCAATCACGAACCATTTCCACATCGCCAAATGGGACACCGGTTTGGGCCATGCCCCAAGGACCGGGATTCATCCCCAATAACAAAATATCCTTTTGGGATCGGCCATATCTTGTCCAATATTTTGAATGAATCAGTCTTGCATATTCCAAAGGATTGTAGACATGACTTACCGGGTTGCCGAATTGCAACGGGCGCAAGCTCTCCAATAATTCATCTACAATATCTTCTATTTGAATTGGTTTGATCATATATCATCTTCCAAAATCCTAAGGGCTTTCATAAAATATATAATTTGTTGAATAATCACTAAACTCAAAATACACTTTTTTTTCACCCGGATCTATCTTGGAATTAAAATTCATATCCAGATAACCATATCCAAAACGGTAGGGTCTTACACTTTTATCATCGGTTCCATAACCAGTTGATAATTTATCTATTTTAATAAATCTTCGAATCAACTTCTCACCTGCGTAGATATCAAGAATGCCATTAGTGCCTGTCCAGTTCTGAAGACTTCGCCCAATTTTATTTTGAGTTTCCTGTGAACAGGAAAAAATCATCATGCATAATACACAGGCCATTAAAATTTGTTTTTTCATCGGCTTTTCCTCCAAGCGCTCAATTTGAATAATCATAAATGCATAGTGCACTTACCATTTTCCCCGGCGTAATTAAAGCCGCTTTATGCAATTAGTGGGCTTGGTTTTAATATCGGCCACAGAAGATGAGACGTTCACCCAAGTTTCATTAACATCTTGAATTAATACGTTTTTTATATCACCTTTGCGGGCGCTAAATCAAGGCGGCCGAAGTTATAACCAAGCCCGTGTTTTGGAAGCGCCAAATTTGATTTTTTTTAAAAAACCTAAACCTCGAACGTACATAGCCGATATTGGACTTAGCAGACAACGGCCGTTCAAAAATAGCTTCATGTTTTAATCTCTCGAATCTAAGCTGGATTTGGTTGATCCAATTGAAAGGTCTTTGAAAGAACATCAGACGAATAATAAACGTTCGATAGGATCGGCCAACAACATCGGTAACCTGATTCAGCAGAGGTAAACTATGAAGTTTTTTTTTTGAGTATTTTTAACTCAGCGTAATATTTGGTAATATTAACAAAAAAGGCGCGAGGAAAAAAATGTATGAAAAAAGCACACACTATCGTATGCCCTCAAATGTTGAAGAGGCGGCGGAATTATTAATATCCGACTTGCTGATGCAACATCTGCTAGCTTTATCGGTGATGACAGATGATCAATTCGATACCCTGTGTGACAAAGTAACCCCTTATTTGATTGATGAGTTCAGACTTTGGCAAGGCAACGACTCCCTTCTTGCGTCCTGCTTCAGTAAAAATAGCAGCAAAAACCAAGATCCAGCCCGCATCATATTGGAACAGGTTAAAAAAATCCTTAAAAATTTTCATGGATTTGTGGTTATTACATAGAGCGGTTTTTAGGATATCAAATTTACAATTCCCCAAACAACTTCCAAGCCCCTATGACAGTTGGCCCAGCCTCTGGCAGGAAGGACAAATATGAGTGCTTCGCTGCGCCACGATAATTTTTATAATACAGCAACGGCATCTTAGGCATTGGTGACCAGTTCTGCGAAAAACGTTCAAATGATTTGCGTTTCGCCCCCGGCCGCCTGTAGCACTGCTGAAATTGTTTTCACCCTTGCCTAATGTTGTCCCATTGTTTTGAATTGCCTTTTTTAGTACGGCGCGAATCGCACGGTGCAAAGTCCTGATCTGAGATAGTGTTAGATTTTCAGCTCGCTGCACAGGATGCAGCTTAGCTTTCCAAAGCGCCTCATCCACATAGATGTTTCCCAAGCCTGCAATGACCTTTTGATCCAGCAAAAGCGGTTTAAGCTGTCTACGGCGATGATTTACAATTTGAACCAATGCATCCACCGTAAAACCTTTTTCCAATGGTTCGGGGCCATACTCTCTAAAAAATTCATCCGGATTTTTAACAAGGTAAAATCGGCCGAATTTGCGCGTATCGTGATATTGCAGCCGCCTTTGATCATCAAGAAAAAATTCTGCATGGATATGTTTGGAGATTTTTTTTTGTGTTTTTTTTAAAATAAATCGTCCTGTCATTCTTAAATGAATGACCAGCCACTGTTCACAGTCCATTTGAAGTACAATAAATTTTGCACGTCTTGAAACTTTGCAGATCCGCCTTGCCTGTACGCTTTTACAGAAGCTTTCGGCTTCAGAGCCTGAAATGCAGCGGGGCCAATGCACTTTGGCTTTAACAATTGTTCGGCCGCATAAGCCCAAATCAATCAAATCATTAACAACAGTTTGTACTTCGGGAAGTTCGGGCATAGAAACTACGCCGTTAACAAGTTCATGACCTGCCCGCTGACAACCTTAGGATAAAAATAAGTGGATTTTCGCGGCATTATCAGGCCTGATTCGCAAACACGGCGTACCTGTTCAATTTTTGTTGGATTCAGGATAAAAGCGATGTCGGCTTCACCATTATCAATAGATGAAATAGCATCGTTGGCTGTGGTGCGGTAAAAGATTTTTTTTTCATCATCCAAACGCCGCTGGTCGAATCCAAGCAGTTCCATCATCAACAGCTGTGTCAATACCGTCACATCCAAACCTATTAATGATTCAGGAATTTGATCTCCAAACAATTGCTGCATTTTGCCCGGTTTTAATACCAAAACGTGCATAACACAATTGTCCTTAACATAAAGTCCAACAGCATTTTTATCCGCAAATGACACGAGCGTTTCATTTGCTTGTTTTAATGCTTTTTCAGGCTCTTGCCGAAAATCATAGGAATAAAAGTCAAAATAGTTTTTTGCATTATCAAATAATCGTTGCGCTTGCTTGCCGGATACATCCTTAAGCAGCCGATGCGCCGGTAAAATAACCAGCCCGGGATCTTGCATACTGATAAGATTCATCATGACATAATTACATGGATGATGATCATGATATTCAGGATTATTTTCACGAACCCAATTGCGATAATTCAAAGCGGTTTCATATCGATGATGCCCATCGGCAATATAAATACACTGGCCGCTTAAATCCTGGCAAATCGATTCAAGCATATCATCATCAACGATTTTCCAAAGCTTATGACCCAGCCCCTTATCATCGGTTACATCCATTAAGCAGGATGCCTCTTTAGCTGCTGTCTTGATAATATTTAAAGTTCCGTTAGGGTCGGAATAAAGACCAAATATAGGACTAAAATTGGCATTGCTTGCCTTCATGAGCCTTAATCGCTCGGACTTCACCTTTGAAAATGTGCGTTCATGGGGTAAAACAACGCCTTTTTCAAATGATTCAAGCCTAACCAATCCAACCACCCCGAAACGGGAAATCGGTTTACCCGATAAACTGAAGGATACTCTGGTAAGGTAAAACGAAGGTTCAGAGTCCCTGAATAAAAAACCACTTTCCAGCCATTGCTGAAAATATTGTGCAGCACGTGTATGAACATTGTTTTTCTCGTTATCCTGCTGGTGGAATCGGCCTAAAATCAATCGGATAATATTATAAGAATGACGCTGATAGAGCATATCCTGCTCTTTAGGAGATATCACATCGTAAGGAGGAGCAATAACCTTTGATAAATCTTCAATTTTATTAGGATTGTAACGAATCCCTTTAAAGGGGATAAATTCTGCCATATGTACTCCTTAACGCCCTTGCATTAAGCGGTCAATTAGTCAAAAACTTGGATAGCCAATAATTTAGTGTCCATCGGCGAAATGGCGAATTTGCCGATAGGCAATATTAACAAATTGAAATTGAGCAGCTTATCAAGCTAACGCCATGACAAACTCAACGGCAATAAACTCGTCAGCTTGATAACAGGCATTTAATGCCAAGTCAATTTACTGTTTCTGCTGTTGCCCGTTCATTTCACAACTCTAAGCTTATGAGTTTTTTTCAAATAATCATAAAAAGCCCGTAAAATCACTGCGCTGGCTTCATCTGCCAAAGGGCGGTCCAAACTTCCTGTTTCAGCGCAGGATTTTAACAAATCCGCATTACCGGCATATAATCCAAAAGCCTGTTTAATGTATTCGCTCAGACCACCGCCCAAATGGTTCAAATCGTCCGGCTGCAAATTAGCTAAAATTGTACGCTCCTTGAGCGGAATGACCTTCTTGAGTTTTTCTACCGCTTCTTTGACATTGCAAGGATATTTAGCGATTTTTGAAGAAGATATGTCATGTGCCTTATGGTAATGTAAAGGATCAATACCGGTTTTCACATATCCTAAATAAATAGCTGTTTCCAAAATTTTTTTCGAAGATAAATAGATATTGCGATCTTGATCTTCACCAGATCCGGTGATGTATACGGTTCGGATACGCTGCATAGATATCCAGGAACTGATTAACGAAGCAATGTCAAAATGTGAATATTGTGCAAAATCCGCATTCAGAAATTGCTTCTGGTTTTCAAGAACAGCTTTTGCTACATGTTCTAGTTTATCACATCTTCGGCTTCGAAAAATAACAAGCGTGCCATCGGATTGTGTCACATTTTTTTCAACTGCCTGATCAAATCCAATTGCCGGGGCAAATTTCAAATTATATTTCTCGACAAGGTTTTTATCTTTTTGGTATATATCAGAATATGTCCATCCACCACAGCCAATATCCAATTTCAAAGCGACATCCAGCGCTGCTAATTCAACCCCGCCTTGTGCTGATGAAATGATTTTATGGATCAAACCTGTTATCCTTTTATATAAGCCTTGTCCACCTGAAATGCACGTCTGACCGTAGTTACTAAACGATTCTTACACTTGAACTGATTCGCAAGAACGAAACAGGCATGTTCAGGATCGCTATCATAACCACAGGTAAAAACATCGGCTGCGGCTAAACCATTTTCAGGCCAAGTGTGAATACAGATATGTGACTCGGCAAGCAAAGCAGCCGCCGTAACACCAAAAGGTTCAAACTTATGACTTGTCAAATTGATTAACATAGAGCCGGATTCACTTGCAGCTTTTGTCACCGCATTACGGACATAAATTTCGTCATCAAGCAGGTCAAAGGAGCATTCATAAATCTCAAGTAAACAATGTTTGGCATTTAGAGCCTGATCGCTATCATTTTTTTTCAAATTATTTGATTTCCATTTCTTTGAAATGAAGATTTAATAAAAATTAAACAATCACATTTCAAAGGACCTGATTTCTTATGAATGTTCATCTAAGAATATGCAAATTTAGCCAAGATCAAGAAATGCGAAAAACTTTACCACAGACATATAGCCGATACCCAGGATAAAATTTTAAGTACAAGGAAAAATCGGCAAAATAATTGTTTTATATAAATACTGATAATGATTACTATTGCAGGTTGACATTAATCACCAACTCATGTCATTTTTCAAAAATAACAAATGCATAATAAAAGCCTAAAGCATATATTGTCAAACAATCAAACCCTACCAATCAATAAAAGGACTACCCATGACAGCCTTTGAAAATAAACAATGCACTATTCTCTTTGCCGATATTACAGGAAGCACCAGGCTGTATGACCAGCTTGGGGACCGCAAAGCCCTTGAATTGGTGAATACGTGTATCGGCAAAATTCACACCATAACGGAAAAATATAAAGGACAAATCATCAAAACCATCGGTGATGAAGTTATGTGCCGGTTTGAACACCCAGATCAAGCTGCTTTATCTGCTATTGAAATGAATGAAAAAATCATTGAGGACTACCTTATGTCGCAATATAGCATGCGCCTCAGGACCGGATTTCATCATGGTCCAGCTTTAAAAAAGGTGGGGGATCTTTATGGCGATGCTGTCAATGTGGCGGCGCGAATGGCAAGCCAGGCAAAGTCAGGCCAAATCATTACTACACGAAGCACACTTGAGCGGATGAGTTCAAGCAACCGGAATAAAGCCCGGCTTGTGGATCAAACCCGTGTTAAAGGGAAAAAAAAAGTATTTGAAATTTTTGAAATTACTTGGGGGCAACCGGAAGAAGTGACCATGATGAGTTCTTTCATGAGCGGGCATTTAGAGCTCCAAAACCAGCTTGAATCCCAAATGGTCATTCAGTTCCAGAATAGAAAAATAACCGTCAATCAATCCCAGCCTATCGTGACGATCGGCAGGGACATCAATAACCACCTGGTGATAAAAGAACCCCTCGTATCAAGAATTCATTCGCGTATAGAGCTTCGCCGGGGTAAATTCCTTTTAGTGGACCAAAGTACTAATGGAACCTATATTCTCCCGGAGGCCGATGAAACCGTTCTGATGCGCCGGGATGAAATCATTCTTCCTCCAAAAGGCGTCATCTCGTTAGGAAAAAAAGTTTCACTAAATTCACCGTTAGCGATCAAATTCCAAATCATATAATTAGTGTTCATCGGCGGAACAAAAAAATTTGTTCCAGATAAAGGCGTTCGATAAATTTTTCCACAGGCATCGTAATTGATATGCCCAGGATTGATATTTGCGGCGGTAAAATTTTAAGCACAACGAAGATATCGGGCAAATTGGCCATTTATGGATAAGCGCCAATCAGGGCTATGGGGGCTCAGATCTTGAAATGAACTGCAAATTCCACGATTCTTATGAGTTTTCACATTTTATAGAATGCCATTGGTCATCATGAAAAAAACGGTATTGCCCCTGTTTTTCATCTAATCGATCCGCAAGCTTTAAAAGAACATTTTCCTTAAATTTGGCAATCTCGCTGTTAAAATGAAAATACAAGCTATCCTTACGGACAAATAAACGATTAACTTGCAAAGGCAACCGCGCCCCGGTGTTTAGAATCAGAATAATTTTATCAGAAACATCCGCGCTAACAACAAACACCGGTGTATCCTCATATCTAAAATAAACCTTTTCATAAACGCCATCTATAGTATGCCCGACATAATATCCCTGCGCATCTTTTTCTATGCAGGAATTAAAATAATCAATGATTCTTTTATGTTCAAAACGTCCGTGCTGATTACACCATCGCCCCTGCGCGTCCATCCAGAAAACGGCATCTTGCTTGGGAATAATTCGTGTTTTCTTTAATTGAGTATCTGACATATCAATCTTTCTTGCAATTGAACTGAATTAATCAATATCATATTGTTTTTTACACAATGACACTTAGCGCACCTCTTGACATTTCAAAAAGGAAACTCTAAGGAATTCAAGATAAAATGAATTAAACTATTTTTCAAACTTTGATTATTTAAGGAGCAATGACATGTTAAAAACCGGCTTTGTTGGATGGCGCGGAATGGTTGGTTCAGTATTGATGGATCGTATGCAAGCAGAAAACGATTTTAAGAACTTTGCCTTTACATTCTTTTCCACCTCCCAGTCCGGAAAACCAGCTCCCAATATCGGTCAATCGGCCAGTTCCGTAAAGGATGCCCACGATATAGACCTGTTGAGCGAGATGGATATCATTCTTTCGTGCCAAGGAGGAGATTATACCTCAACATTTTATCCCAAGCTTCGCGCCAACAACTGGAATGGCTATTGGATTGATGCAGCTTCAACCCTTCGTATGGAAAAAGACGCTATCATCGTCCTGGATCCGGTAAATCGCAATGTCATTGATCAGGCATTGACCGATGGTATCAAAAATTATATTGGCGGCAACTGTACGGTTTCTTTAATGATGATGGCCTTAGGCGGATTGCTGACTCAAAACCTGGTCGAATGGGTAACATCGATGACCTACCAGTCGGCATCCGGCGCAGGGGCGGCCAACATGAAAGAGCTTGTCCGGCAAATGGGGCATATTGGCAAAAACGCTTCTGATTTTATCACAAATCCGGCATCAACCGCACTTGATCTGGACCGAAACGTATCGGCTACTCTAAACGGTGCTACTTTTCCAACTGACAATTTTGGAGCGCCTTTAGCAGCCAGTTTGATCCCCTGGATAGACCGGCCCATGGAAAACGGTCAAACCAGGGAAGAGTGGAAAGGCTACGTTGAAACAAACAAAATTCTGGGACGGGAAAATACACCTATCCCCATAGACGGTATTTGTGTAAGAATCGGGGCTATGCGGTGTCACAGTCAGGCGTTTACCATCAAATTAACCCGCGATTTACCCCTTAATGAAATTGAAGCGATCATTGCCGATGGCAATGACTGGGTTAAAGTAATCCCCAATGAAAAACACGAAACATTAATGGAACTTTCTCCCGCTAAAGTTTCCGGCACACTTTCTGTTCCAATTGGACGATTACACAAATTGAACATCGGCCCGGCATACCTTACTGGCTTTTCTGTAGGCGACCAACTGCTCTGGGGAGCTGCGGAACCATTGCGCAGAGCGTTGCAGATCATCAGAAAATTCCTTGAGCCTTGATATAACGTCAACAACCCCTCGGCTAAAGACCGAGGGGCTTGAGAGGCTCTTGGCCGCTGCAAGAGCTTTTCGCTGTTTGGAAATGATTCAACAGACTGAAATTAGAATTTTCAAGGCGCCATGGGCGCCTGCGTGCTTATATGCCTTCATTGCTTGTTCAAGAGGATATTCAGCTTCAATCATATCAGCAATCCCAAGACCATGTTTATCCAAAAAATCAAGCGCCTTATCCATTGGGCCGCAACGAGAACCAATAATGCTGATTTCATCAACTGCGATATCAGAGAAATTAATCGGGGTATCAAGCCTGAAGGTTGATTTTAATACAATCGAGCCGCCGGGCCTGCACGGCTTTCCGGCTTATTGAAAAACCTTCAGCGTTTCCCGTTGCTTCAATAACAACATCAAAACTTTTCCAGGCAATATCGTTTTCATCAACAAGCACTGCACCAATAGCCTGTAATCGCTCTTTTTGGCCCCTATAGCGGGCAACGGCCCAAAGCGGGAATCCGGCAAGCCGAATTGTGTACGCAATGATTTGCCCCAAACGGCCTGCCCCAAGCAACAAGATACGGTCCGTGGGCTTGAAGCAAATTTGTTCTTGAATCCTAAGAGCGGCGGCAACTGGTTCAGTAAAAACCGCAACTTCATCAGAAACACTATCCGGCACCGGCAAAAGATTTGTTGCAGGTAACGTTAGATATTCTGCAAAAGCGCCATTCCGTTTATATAATCCGAGGACTTCACGGTTAAGACAATGATTGCCCCATCCTGATTGACAAAAGTTGCATTTACCGCACCGAATATTAATATCGCCGACAACACGTTGCCCTGTTTGCAAATGAGACCCGGGAACTTTTTCAATTATACCTATAAATTCATGGCCCGGAATACCTTCAAACGGGTAGTAGTCTTTCAGCATTTCTAAATCCGTAGAACAAATACCTGCTTTTACAACCTTTACCAGCGCTTCGCATGGTCCTGGATCAGGAAGTGCGACACGCTTTTTTAGGCGAATTTGTTTATTTTCAAGCCATACAGCAAGCATGATAAATTTATTTTACAAATCAAGTTTGAGTGTTGAATATTTTTTTTATACATCGTAAAAGAAAACAAGCTTATACGGACATATGCCGCTTTGCAAAACAAAATCATAAACACATATAATATTTTTTCCTCAGCCTATCCGAAATCAGATAAATACGGTATAGATGGAGATGGATGAAAGTTAAAGCACAGGCATATGGTTGATATTCCATCCGTTGTATTATCAAAAATTAATAGTACAACGGATTCGGATTGTTATTTAAAAAATAATTTCTTAAAACAAATACACATGGAGTACCTGTAATTTATGATAAAAGGGCACATCATCGGCACCGGTTCCGCTTTACCCGAAAGAATTTTATCCAATCAGGATTTAGAGCAAATCATTGAAACATCAGATGAATGGATTATTCGCCGATCAGGCATAAAAGAACGGCGTATCGCAAAAAATAATGGAACGGAAACTACAACCGGCTTGGCAACCCAAGCGGCATTAAAGGCATTAAAAACCGCAAATGTTTCACCTGATCAAATTGACCTAATTGTCGTGGCAACGGTTACAGGGGACCGCCTGATTCCATCAACAGCATGTTTAATCCAAAAAGAACTAAACGCCAACAATGCAGCGGCTTATGACATTTCTGCAGGTTGTTCCGGTTTTTTATATGCTCTTGATATCGCCAATAATTCTATAAAAACAGGATCATCAAAAACGGTATTAGTTATTGGCGCCGAGCGATTGTCCAGCATTGTGAACTGGCAAGATAGAAGCACTTGCGTCCTGTTAGGCGATGGCGCCGGCGCTATACTGTTAAAGGGGGGGCAATCCACTGAAGGTATTTTATCTACACATATAAAATCCAACGGGCATCTTTGGGATCTGCTCTACTCCGAAGATGGAAATAAATTCCTGCCGGATATACTCCATGACATGGAGCTAAAACCATTTCACATAAAAATGGAAGGCAATCGGCTATTTAAAAAAGCGGTCAGCTCAATGGCCCGTATTGCTAAACAGGCCTTGGCAAACAATAATTTAAAGGGGGAAGACATTAATTGGGTAATTCCACACCAAGCTAACCTGCGCATCATTCAAGCCGTATCCGAAAAACTCGAAATTCCAATGGATAAATTTTATACAAATCTGCATAAATATGGTAACACTTCAGCAGCTTCCATTCCCATAGCCTTGGATGAAGCTTATCGCAATGGCCGAATTTCCAAAGGAGACCGCATCCTTTTAGTTAGCTTTGGAGCCGGGCTGACCTGGGGATCATCTCTGATTAGATGGACATTTTGAAGCCCTGCTTGCCATTTTTTTCTATCAGACTTGCACTTTATGAACTACCGGCCACCAAGTTTCACATGGAGGCGGTTTCGTGCTTCATAGAGGCGGCAAGTACGCCATCTCCACACTTCGGACGGTTCTAAGCCCGGCCTTGATTAAGGCAAGTAATAAAATATTAAGGGCTGCGTTATAATCCCGATTAGCTACAAACCCGCAAATGCCAGGCAAAATATCCAAAGAACGATTCAGAACCTGCTCTATACCAATGAACTGTCACCTGAATTTCATCGCGAAGTTAAGGCATTAAGATACAGTGACCAGGAAGTGGAAACGTTTTATCAGAATATCCGTTCCGAAATCATTTTTCATTTAACGGAAAAAATAAAATTGTACACGCAAAAGTTATGTATACGAGATATTGAAGCTGCGGCGACTGTCGTTTGCTATGCTACAGAGGAAGTTAAACACGCCATCAAGACATTTAAAAACCAGATAGAAGAAGATCGGCCCATTCAAGCTTTATCGAACATGATACACAGCTATTTGTTCAAGTCATGAATAGAGCCTGATCACTTATAGCCCGTTTGGGAGATAGAAAAGTTTGTTCAAGATCAGGGTGTGCGAAAAATTTTTCCACAGGCATCGCAATTGATATGCCGAGGGTGCAATTTTCCAGCACAACTTATGGTTCGTGGAAGATATCGGGCAAATTGACCATTTATGAATGGGCGCTATTAGCATTTTCAATCCAGTCAGTTAATTTTTCCGGAACACTTTGAAAACCTGCAACCGGCTGATATTGACAGTGAGAGCTGATTTCAACACCTTCTTGAATAATTGATGCTGGTTTATCAGATGAAACAACAATAATAAACACATTTTTATGAGATGCAGAAAACCGGAGTGCGGAGTTAAATCTCGCACCCCTTGACATATCTTCACCTTCTATAGCCAACCCGTCCAGCAAACAGGCGAAACCGACAATATTAAGATCCCTGCTGATATGGATTGCACCATCGACTTTAAGCAGGCTATAGGCTAACTGAAAAAAACGCCGCTGCCTTAAATCAAGGGGTTTATCCAATTTTTGACCAGAAATGGAAACCGGTGTCCAATTTAAATCCACAACCAAAGTACAACCGAATTTGTTTTCTTCAGCGTAGTGAACGAGGCTGGAAATCGTTTGAAAAAGCAAATTACATGTTTCTGGATCAATATCAGATTCCAATAAAGTCTCTTCAACCTGGACGAGCTTTGCCCGGTGGGTCGTTGATCTGAAATTTCCGTCTGCAAAACTGCAGACCAATTCCGTATTCATTCCTAAAAATCCGTATTGCCCCCTGTAATCTGCTACGATTGAAAAATCAGGCAAATTGCCATCGGCAATACCTACAACCCGCTTACCGTCGCTGATCAAGGCCCTATGTGATTTCTCCACTGTGGTTAACAGTTTGCACACATGCTTGGCATTTTGGATGAGCGGTGTTTCTTTTTCGGGAAAACGGGCAACATAAGAAGGTACATCCAGATCCCGGTTTTCTACAAAAATAAGCTTGCCTCGAGGCCATGAACCTTCCTCCTGAGTTCTGGATATTTCAAGTATTGTGTCTAAAATAGGATAAATCCTTAATTGAGTATCCCATCCTAATGCAACATTCATGTAATCAACAATATGATCACGCACTGCATGGGCTGCATATTCTCTTAAAAAGCTTCCTGAAATACCGGTGTACAACACAGACTCGTTGGCGACATCATGGGAAAAACGCCAAGCGGCGTGCTCAAGCCAACGCTCCGTAGGCCCGATTGAACACATGTCAGGATGATGTTCGGTAAACCACATCTGATAAAATACCGGCCGGGAACGGCCCCCCATGGAAATCAATCCGGCAAGCTTCAAATTGCTTTCTGACGATAAGTGGCCGAACGGACTTTTATAATTAGGAAACTGAAAATCATAAAGCCACTTATTTTGTTCAAGGTAAAGATCTTCTAATATAGGCTCGTGACCGCGCAACAAATTTTGGGGATCAAATATATATACTGGGCAATTCGGATCAATAATAAAAATGGCGCACGCCCTGCTTGGCCCTGAAAAATGAGACAATCCGTCTTGCACACCTTCCAAAGTATCGCTTAGACACTGAAAAATATACTTAAAATTCGTTTTTTTTTTAGTCATGTTATACGGACGCCTAACCGCCAAACGAACCAATGTACTGCCATAAATCTTTGATACCTAACCGTTGCAGCTTAAATTTTAAAAATTCAGATATAGTTGGTTGGACTGGTCGTTTTCTAAGGTACATATTTGCTTCATTAGGTGTGCGGCACCCCTTCCGGGTATTGCATGACCGGCAGCTTGCGACACAATTTTCAAAATTAGATCTGCCTCCCCGGGACCGGGGCATGATATGATCAATGGTCAATTTAGCACCGCGTGCGCCGCAGTAGGCGCACTTGTTCCCATCACGGATAAGTACGTTGCGTTTACTGAAAGGAACTCTTGAACGATATACGGATCGGATAAACTTAATTAGTTTCATAACAGCAGGAATGCGCACGATCCTTCCCTCTGCACATTGAATGCAACGATCAGAATAATTCAAAACCTCCACCTTGTTTTTGACAACCAGGCGCAGGGCTCGTTTCCAATCAATTACATTCATGAAAGAAAAATCTGCGTTTAATAAAATACATTGAGCCATAGTTCATTTCCCATTTAGCTGAAATACGAGCTGCAAATATATTCGACATCCAATCATTGATCATAGCATAAATTAAACCAAACCAGCTTATCAATCAAATATTCCATCCAAAGCTATAAAAACTGAGGTAAGCTTGAGCCGAATTCACATTTTTTCCTGATACTTTTATATTAATTGGTGCGATATAAACTATTTCTAACGTTAGGTTAGCGATTTCGAAAAATACTAATTGTCCGGCACTCTAATCGATTACATTCGCTTTAAAGATGCGCAATTAAATGGTTACTCTGTTTACTCATTGCCTGCGCCCATAGACTGAAATTACCTCATCCTAAAAATAAGAAGAGTGAGTTATTTTCATTTTCCATAAACCTAAAATTTTTCAAAAATTATTCCTGGCAATTCATTGCCGGGAGTAGACCAAAATGACAACAATAATCGGAAACCTGACAAAATTTGTCATAAAAAATTAAAATTATGAACTATCCCATCCAATTTTCATATATGCGAAGCGGACCTGCTGAGAATATGTGTTTTGGCCTCAATTTTGCTTGTATATCATTTCAGTAAAATACAAAATGAGTATTATTTTTTTATGATGTTGTGAAAACAATTTTAGGACCGTGGAAGTTACAAACACCCGTTATTGCGCCGGATTTAGATTCGTTTTCAAGGCGCGTCAATGGGCGCCTATTCATTGTATGCGCCTTAAGGCAAAAACGGATTCAAAAACAACCAGCGCCAGTCGAATGAATAACGTATGATAGAAATCAAAGGCCACTATTTCCATCAAACAAACAAAGATACCAGCCGGGTACTGATACAATTCGATGGTGAGACTCTGCACATATGGCATTTGTCATATCCATTTTTCCGGCTTGCTGCGTTTAAAAGATTTTCAGTTGCTTACGGCGATCAAGGCATTATCAAATTACCTGGGGGCGCCTTTGTTAAAACCAATGATATTAAGGGTATAAAAATTTTAAAATCCAAATTGACTGATCAACAAAATAATGCAAACCTTCGTTTGCCTTATTCAGCCAAGTCCCTTCTTTTTGTTATCCTGATTCTTGTTTTTTTGAATAGTTGGTGGTTAATAATATAACTAACCGATTTAGGGCTGTGGAAAATTCAAATCATCCGATATTGCGCATGATGCGCCTCTTCCATGACTCTTTAAGCGATTAGCGGAAAAAAATATAGCATCTTAACAGATACCATATCGGGCTTAAATTTTTTTTCGTTTTCAAGGCGCGTCAATGGGTGCATACTTATTGCTTGTGCACATTGACGCAACATAACGAAACCGAATTCAAGGACAAGCATAAGTGGTATATTCGCATCGTTGGCATAACGCGCAAGACGAAAAAAACATGCAAGATGCTTTTATATTATTTAACAAAAATCGCCTTAATATCCAAAACATAATACTGATAAATCATTAATGTATCCACCAGTAAAAAACGGGGAGAAAAAATATGCCGATTCATGAGTACCAATGTAAAAAATGCAGTTGCGAATTTGAATATTTAAAACTTTCCAGTATGGATCCACTACCCAGGTGCCCTTCCTGTTGTAGCGCCGATGTAAAACGCCTTATTTCAGCAGGCAGTTTTAGACCGGAGGGTATCCCTTCTGGAAGCGGGGGCTTCAACCTGCCTAAATGCAAACCGTCAGGTGGATGAAAAATTTAATGTTTTCAGGTTGAAAACATTGATATTGCAAAGATGGAACTTAGGCGATTTGTGTTAAAGAATATACCATCTTGTATGTCTTTTTTCCCGTCTTCTGCGTTATGCCAAAGCCCGAATACGTTAAGTATGCAAACTGATCAGCAAAACTTTGGCGCGCCTTGAATACGAAAAAAAATCGAAGCT
>JAAERL010001052.1 GCA_024230435.1 Desulfobacteraceae bacterium | reverse complement strand
CTTAACTTAACAGTTATTAGCCCAATACACTTCCATCCCAATGCACACAGACATCCAACCATAAACTGTTCCAGTAGCGGTCCTGATAACTGTCCAATGCGCCCTCGTATACTTGATTGCGCATATTGGTGTTGGCATTCACCTCCCAGATGGACCAAGGCTCCAAGAAAAATAAAAAATAAAAATAAAAGAAATAATAAAATCCAAAAAACTTGTAACCAGTTTGGGGGGTCACCGAAGTGAGGAGTAAGCCGACGGATGTTAATGCGCTCACTAACGACTCCCTTTTGGAGCCGCAGGGTGCCATTTGAAAACACCTCCGTAATACGGAAAGGGCCTAGCCTGTCTCCTTCAAGCTTGCGATACTGTCCATCCTGAAGGACGTATGCGTAATTGTCAATCTTGTAATCATGAGAGGCTCGCTTCGAGTTCTCTCTGATGTTATTGTAATTTATACGTTTCTGTTTTTGAGCCCACATCTTTTCATAGTATGGCTTGAACTTCAAATCCAATAGCATGTCT
>JAAERL010001051.1 GCA_024230435.1 Desulfobacteraceae bacterium | reverse complement strand
TTAACGCCTATCAGAACGCAAGGTTACGATGGCCTAAAATATTAGACACAAAGGCAACATCGCCTAATTTTTTTTCAAACGAACCATATCTCCCCAACCCACCATGCTATACCAATAAAATTGGTACCGTTGGAAAGAGTATCTTTCAATTATCCCTCCTGCATGTTTATTTTGTCTTTGGAGTATATTTACATGGATACACACGCGCACTAAATTAAAGAGAATTGCCGTTGAAAAAATTTTCGATTTTGTCTTGTTTAAAATCGAATGAAATCGATCCGATTCGAATACATTAGATCACCCGCGGCCACGGAACTTTGTTATTCAATATATTGATGACACGTTCCTGTGGTGAAACGAATCAAAACTAGTGATCGAAGCCAAAGTTGGAGCATTGAATGTTTTTTCTCGTTGTGGAATCACAAAACACGACTCAGTTTGGAATTTTGATTTTACCGTCATGAGTACCTGACTGCATGATTTGACGCGATTGTTTTAGATGGCTGTCCATAAACCTCTTTCTTCCAAACTCTTCATTGAAAAGTATGTACAACGAAGAATCATCCCAATTCTCTTCGTGCTCGTCCTCGCTGCAGCATAAAATTAGAGAATGAGTCAAGTGGATCCCGCCACAAAAGAATCGAGTACCTTCTGCAAACACTGCGATTCTGATCCCTGCCTCTGGCTGGAGCATGGAGAAGCAGTCATTGAGGGATGCCGTACCTGGAAAGTAATCGAGGAAGCTAAGAACGATGGGAAGGAACTTATTAGTTATCTCACATAAATAAAAATACATTTACTATTTATCTTGATTTCATTGAATTTCATTCTTAGTTTTGTTGTTTGGCAGGAACAAGGTGTCAATAGAGATTTGTGAAGACTCGCTCGATTGTGAAAATAGTCAACAATTCTTCCTTTGCGTATTCTGTACGCGCGTTCTCGATGTGCCTTAAAATCAGGCAAAAAATAGGCAGCAGAAGCAGTTTTAAGAGATCCAGT
>JAAERL010001050.1 GCA_024230435.1 Desulfobacteraceae bacterium | reverse complement strand
TCCCACTGGACATGATGTCAAGAATATTGTTCTTTTCTCTTTTTAAGTCGATGATGCAGGGACAGAGAAAGTGGAGTCCAATTGTGAGACAAGGACCAATCCAGCTGGTTATTACAAGTGGGATCTGGCAAGGAAGGAGTCCCCGGAGGCCGGGTTGATGAGTGGTGGCAACAAGAATAGTATCAGAAATATCACTGCCAGGGCAGGTTGGAGAATGATGAGCCTTGCCACAAAAAAATTAGGAGCTTCTGTGACTGTAACCCTTGCCAGTCCTTGTGTTATGACTGCATTATAACCCATAGAATGGTACTGGTAGAAAACGGGTACAATTAGGCTGGCGGCAAGTTTTGGCCGAATGCGTTGTGTTTAAAAAGGCACCGTGCCAAGTGGGAAAATAATTTCATGAAATAAAAATTAAATGTGCAACCCAGATCTGTTTAGAGATTTCTAAAACATCTTCCCATGATATTTGAACTCCATTTGCCACGAAATGGCAAAGCATCAAAAACAGGCATTATTGTGCTCATAGGGCGCACAGATTACCATGAAGCGTATTTGGAGGGAAATGCACCCCTTTGAGTATCATCCTTTTTCCTGTTTACAGTAAAAACTCACGTGGGAATAATAGTCGATAATAATCTGGAAGGGGGAGATCTATTTGTGCCATTTTGACCTAACTGTGCTCATTTTAGCTCTAAT
>JAAERL010001049.1 GCA_024230435.1 Desulfobacteraceae bacterium | reverse complement strand
TCAGAGATACTGTTTCCAGGAGGTGAGTCCATCCTGCCCCGACTGCTGCTACGAGTTTTACCTCTGCTTTTTGGTCTACTCCTTGGTCTGCTGCTACTTCGAGGAAGGGCATGAGATTTTTGAACGGATCTTCCTTGGGCGACGTGTCCATGTTTTTTCATTGCCGTCACTTCATGTTCTGGTTCAGCATTACTCCTGGCCATGGATCGGCCTTGTTGCTGCCAAGAATTATTGTTACTATCCACCATCATTGCCTACAATACAATTATTTTATCTATCTACTATTTTGCCTTTGACCTTTGAAAGGCAGGACGGGAAGAAATAATAAGATAAATCCGTTTCACTGATTCGCTCGGCTGGTCGCTGGTTGTCGTCCGTTGGCATTCTCATTGATTGTGTGTTGAGTGAGGGCTGTTCCACCGAAGGTTCCACCTTGCAGGTCTGATACCGTTACGACTCCGGACTAAAGAGAAGCAAGAGACATCCATCTGAAAATGAAGCGTTCAAAAGCCTCTTGGGCTCAATCGCTTGGATCTTTTCATGTTCGTTCCCCCATCCACGCGGAGATATTCAGATGTCGTGCATTTTTTCGTCGTGCAAGTTTCGTGCATTTTTTTTTACACTTCCACAACGACAAGACGAAGCAAGCGCTAGCTAGCTTTTGCAGTAGCGATGGCAAAGGCAACGGCCATAGAAAAATGAAAAATAATGATTTTACAAACAACAATGGCGGTGCCTCCAGTACGGCG
>JAAERL010001048.1 GCA_024230435.1 Desulfobacteraceae bacterium | reverse complement strand
GGTAGCGGCACAAATGAAATTTCATTCGTTGCGGGATTGATGAAGTCAGGATTGATCACATACAAGAGGGTGGAGGGCCAGAGAAAGGTAACAAAAACACTCACTTTTGGTGTTTTAAGGAATTGCTTTTTTGCCCCAGTGGCAGGCGCCGCAGGCAAAAAATTTGGTCTAAGGTTCAAATCCGAGAGGAAAATGTTGATGTTCCGCCACGATTCTTGCAGATTTTGGGCTTAATTTTATCATGTTCTCTCTCTGAACACAAGGTAAATTGCTAAGTTGAGAATGCCTAAGTCACATGTTACTGTAGTCACGACTAAAATGTAGTATTTACCAGTAATTTTTAGTAATTACTAGTCATGACTATTTAGCACATAGTAATCATGGTCCCAAGATTACTACCATAGTTTAAAGAATAAAGTTTTTGAAGAATCGGCTAAAAACGCATTTTGGAGTGTATTAAAGCAGCTAATTCTTAACAGTTTAATTTGTAAAAAGAGTATGAGGGTCTCAAAATGTAGAAGGCTGCACAAGGCCAAATGTGCATTTAAGGAAACGCAACTCACAAAAGCAGAGTAATTCGTAATTTGCAGCCAATGAAAAGATGGGAAATGTTATTAATCATAAATTGTCCCAAAACACGCTAATTTTCCAAAAAAGATATTCTTTAAACTACGGTAAGTAATCACAGGTTACTAATGCATTACTAATTTGTCACCAGTCACAATCAAATATCAAAAAGCACTGCACCTCACAAGCACTGTGAACTTCAAACTTGCCTCCAGTGCGATTCGCCTCTGCCAACTCGTCGGTATTGTCTCTGTCACGTTTTACTCAGTTTTTGTGCACGCCGGAAAGCCTGTCTCTGGCGGCATCTCACCGTTGGCCTATCCCTGCCGCCGAGAATCTCTTCGTCCTCGTCGCTGTCGAAGAGCTCCTCTTCCCCATCTCCGCCGACATCATCGACGCCCTCCTTGCCGCTGCCGAGAATCTGATC
>JAAERL010001047.1 GCA_024230435.1 Desulfobacteraceae bacterium | reverse complement strand
ATACCAGATTGAGCTTCGATTTTTTTTCGTATTCAAGGCGTGCCAAAGTTTGCATACTTTACGTATTCGGGCTTTGGCATAACGCAGAAGACGGGAAAAAAGACATACAAGATGGTATATTCTTTAACAGAAATCGCCTTAGGGTTAGAAATAATCATCGCAATAGCGATGTTGAATATTTTATTTGCCTGTGTTTTTTCACGGTGCTGTCTTTGGCCTTGCCAAAGATAACGGACATACGAAATTTACCTTCGTAGAGCCCGAAAACTAAGAGCTGAGTTTGATTTGTTTGGTGTTCCGAAGCTTGCGGAGCATGTCAAACGCCTTATGCGGTAAATGCCGGCATTGGCCAGGGAGATTAGATTCAGCAAAAATTTAAAGCGATTAAAAGCCAGTTTTAATTTGTATTGTACATTACAAAAAACACATTGAGCCTTTAGAAAAAACAGAACGTGCCGGGCTATGCCAACGCACAACTGTTTTAAAAAAAATACATCAAATATCCATATCACCCAATACTGGGGAAAACATCATCCCAGTGCCGGGGTCTTGTTTTTCTCAGTACAGCCAATCAGGAAAGGAGAAATAAGACTATGGCGCGTTTGTTAAAAATTAAAGACGGGAACATTGTTTTCTACAAGTACGCAAATACGGCTTTGGTCCAAGGCTACGGCCGGCATGGGTACTTTTGCCAGCCCTGCGACCAGCAATCCGCACGGAAATTTTTCATTTCACGACAAACCAATTAGGCTGACCTTAATTTTAAGCAAAAAAAAAGGCAACAATGTTTATTCCAACAACGAATCAAAAATAAAAAAACAAAATTCAAAAGACTTATTTAAAAAAGGAGATATGTAAATGCGTTTTTCATTTTATCGAAGTAAGGCAAGGGCCCATTCTCCGTTAACAAACGATCAAATTATTGAACTGTCTCCGGCCGCGGGTGCATTAAAGCCTCATTCAAGCGTTTCTGATCGATACAGTTTTGTGCCAACTATCCAAGCCGTGGATTTGGTACGTTCCACCGGGTGGGTTCCGGTACATGCGATGGAGGCAAAAACCAGGAAAGAGGAGCGCGAAGGGTTTCAAAAGCATATCATCAGATTTCAAATGCAAGGGTTGGAATTGAATTCCGGAGCCGAGCGGGTGGACCTGGTAATGTACAATAGCCATGACCGTGGGTGCGCATTTCAATTGCTTGCATCAATTTGGCGTAAAATATGCGGAAATGGATTAATGGTTTCTTCAAAACTGTTTAATTTTGCGCATAAACATATCAATTTTGATGCAGCAGCATTTGTCGAATCGGCATATAAAATTGCCGATGGGGCAAAGCAAATTGGCGCCCAGGTTAATTCATTTAAGGAAATTGAACTTTCGCCTGATGAAAGAGGCGTTTTTGCTCAAAGCGCGCACCAATTAGTCTATGATGTTCCGGATCAATCTCCAATTAAGGCAGAGCAGCTTCTTAAAGAAAGGCGTTATGATGATAAAGGAAAAGACCTTTGGTCTACCTTTAACGTCATTCAAGAAAACATTAAAAAGGGCGGTATCAGAGGCGTTAAGCGCTCAAAAGATGGTTTTCCCCGCAGAACCACAACAAGACCAATAAAATCATTAGACAAGGATATCCGGTTAAATAAGGCGTTGTGGGTGCTTACAGAGGCAATGGCGCATTTGAAAACCAACTGATGCCAAATCCGGTTTTTCCCACCAACCATCGGTTTTGCGGTAATTGTCTCACCCACTGATCTTTTCCAAAAAAAAACAGCGAGCAACAAAATATTAACACCAATTAAAATGGGAGCATGTCAAAAAACTTCCTTTTAAAGGAAACTTTTGCGCATGGCTCCCGTAAAAGGAATAAAAGGCATGATTGTATCGCAAAAAAGACAAAAAGTTTTCTCTCCTGGAGATGTTTGTAAAATAGTAATCGGTATTTTAAGCAAGGAAAATGAAGTGGACCAGGACAAAGAGCATTTCTGGGTTTTTGGTCTGAATGGTAACAATCTGATTTTATATATTGAATTAGTTAGTTTAGGTATTCTCAATCGCACTTTGGTTCACCCGAGGGAAGTTTTTCGGATGGCTATATTGAAAGGAGTAAATTCTGTCATATTGGCTCATAATCATCCAGGCGGAAGCACATCCCCAAGCCTAAATGATATTGCAGTAACCAAAAACCTTAAAAATGCAGGCAAAATTCTAGGAATCAAGGTGTTAGATCACGTCATCGTATCAAACGCCAAACCTTTTAACTCTTTTGTATCTGATTGCGATCAATTTTATTCTTTCGATAACCAAAATTGGTCTGTCTTGAAAAAAGGAGAAAATCATAATGAAAAATAGATTAAAAGTTACCTTCTTTCTAATTATCCAACATGCCAAATACTATTTAAGCCTGATTGCATTTGGCTTAAAGATGTGTGACGGTTGCGGAAAATTTTTCCCGGCAAATTGTATAACCCGTATGGCAGACCTAAAAAAAACTCAATATTTCAATGACTCACAATTTGCAGCGTGTCAAAAATGTCTTGGCCAGATTATGTTGGGAGCTGAGCGGGCCTATGCCGCAAATGATTACATTTTTGAAAACATAAAAGAGATAGAACATAAAATTGAAAATATGGAAGACAAGGTAAAATCAAATATAAGGAGGTTGAAAACTCTTGAAGATGACGTAACTAAATTGGAATCAATGTGATCTATAATACCAATAAATTATATTTCATTCGAGAAGAAAAGGAGAAAAAACAATGGCAGGTGTTAATAAAGTGATCATCATGGGAAGATTAGGCAAAGACCCCGATCTACGCTACACACCCGATGGAACGGCTGTATGCAATTTTAGCATGGCTACTTCGGATCAATGGCGTGATAAAAATACTGGTGAAAAAAAAGAACGCACAGAATGGCATCGGATCGTGGTCTGGCGCAAGTTGGCCGAAATCTGCGGTAAATATTTGAAAAAAGGTTCTCAGATTTACATCGAAGGCAAACTCCAGACGCGTTCCTGGGAACAAGATGGCGTAACCCGTTATGTGACGGAAATAGTTGCCGCTGATTTAAAATTCATTGGAGAGGGCAATCACAGGCAGACACCTCCGGAAACCAATGCGAATCAGGCAAACAGGGCCCCTCAGCAAGGAAATCCTAATGCTAATCAAGGATATCCTGATAATCAACAAGAATATACTTCTAATTTTGACGGTGAAGATATTCCATTTTGAGAATCACCTTGGGTTAAAACGTAAAAAAATATCAAAAAACAAAACATAAAAACAACCAACTGACCAAAAAGCCTTCAAGGTTAACACCTTGAAGGCTTTTTTTTTGTCCAGACACAAGCTGCAATCAGATTAAATCGGGACTATCTCACTGCACGTCATTCACTCCCTGTGCCCATAGTTCGTGATGCGGCTATCTTTCAACTTCATCCATTGGTACTGTGTATTTTTCAAGGAATTCATTAAAATCGTCGGCTAAAAAGTGCTTATGTTTTGGATCATCTGGAACAGAATCTCGAATAACCATTACGACTGGAGGATTAATCTCTCTTACATTATAGTCTAAACAGAGGAAAACATTGCTTTTATAACTAAAGGCTACATAATTTAAATAGTCCTCGTCAGCAAGCGCCGAAGTGCCAAAAGGTATAGTGTATCCATCATACTTGTCATCTTCAAAATATGCATGGTAAATACACTCTATGCTCATCCTGCTACCATTAGGATATATTGGAACCAAGTTAAGAGGTTTTTGTCCCCCATGCTCCATTATAATTGATCTTAATGATTTTGGGAGTTTTTTACCAATCAGTTTTTCGTTTTTATCGAGCATTTCATTTGTAGCGGTTTTAAGATAACTTTCGCTAAGAAAATTTTCCCATTCTATTTCTATCACTATCGTCCTCCTCCCCAAATATTCATACCTCCAACATGGCCAAAACGACCATGCAGCTTTGAATCAACCAATTGAATTTTTCCAGTTTCCTGATGATGATGCCATGTTAGCATTTCAGCACAATCTTTTGAAGGTGGAGATTTCATAAAATGTTTTGTTTGAGCTTCGGTTAGTCCCATTTTTTCAATCAAACTGTTATCTTCCCGAAGTAATTGACCTAATCGTTCATTGGCTGCTTTAAAATGTTCAGAATCAAGACCGCTATTTATATGTTTTGTGTCTATATAGGTCTCAAAAATAGTAAAAATTGGAAATCCATTAGAGTCTTTTTGAACTTTGTAATTCTTTCCCATAAACTCTCTGCTCACAACACTTCCAGCTTCTTCGGGTTTTGGTATTTTTTTAATCTCTCCGGAAGTCCCTTCCAATGGATAAACCTTACCATCTTTTACCACCGGCTTCCTCCAAGCATCCTTATTCTTGAGAATCGTTGCAGGGTCTTTGAACACCTTAGAACTTGTGCCATCGATTCCACCACAAGCCAGCCTTTTCGTACCATAGACAGGTCCACTTGATGCCTTACCTTCAATCTTATGTGCTGGCGGCTCTTTTTTAACCTGCTTGCTGACAATCGTTGAATTCGGCACACCTTCGTATGCAAGCTGAAAATTCTGGCCCAAGGCTCTGTTCAGGCTTTCGGCAAGTTCATCAAAAAAGCGGGTGAACATGCTTTCAACACGTTTTTTGGTTTCCTCAAGGGCTTCAAGGATAGATACTATTCTTTTCCAAATCGAGCTGACAAATGCGGGAAGTATGTCTTTCAAACTGGAAAGCTTGCCTTGCAGGGTATTCAGAATGTCATATGTGGTCTGAACAACCTTTTTTTGAAGCTCTTTGAGTCCGCCGTTTTGAAGCTCCTTCAGGTATTTTGTTGCGTGCCCTTTTGCAAACGTGTTGAATGCGTTTATAAGGCGATCAATCGGCAATTTATTGAAAACAACTTTCAGGATGCCTTTTGCCAGTGAGCCAATTCCCGGTACAAGGCCAACGACCGTTAAGCCCAATCCGACCCAAACCATTTCTTCATCGTACTTTTCATCCCATATCAGCAGTTTTAAGCAAGCTGAAATATCACGCAGGTCACCAACCTGATCCACCACCGGGATCATGGTAATGATGGTGTTGGTAATAATTTGGCTTAAGGTGGGATTTTCGTTAAAATCACCGGCAATAACGTCCAACGTCCAATCGCCTGCCGAATCCAATGCAGCGGCCATTCGGTCAAACCATCCTGGTTCAGCCTTTGGAACCTCCGGATTAGGGAACGGTTGCTGAATGTAGGTTTGAATCAATGGGTCTTTGTGCAGTTCAACGGTAAGCTTGTTTACATGATTGGGTAATTGAAAAACGGTTTCCGGCGCATCGATGATGGGGCCTTCTGCAACAAGACTCTTGTTTTGATCAAAAATAGAACAAATCGCACCGGCAACGGGTGTTTTGTCTGCGTACTGATAGACAACAGTGATTTGTTTTTCAGGTGATGGGTTTAGCTTTTCAATGGCGCTCCATGAAGCCTTAACCTGTTTGTAGGTAATCTGGGAATTGACCGCTCCTTTAACCTTGATATGTTCGCCGGCAGCGGCCAAAAGTTTATCCAATAGCTCGTGAATTTCATTGAAAAACCGGTCGAACATTCTACGATGACGTTGCCCGGAGAACCTCAAACTTTCTATAAGTTCATTGAGTTCGTTGTACAGAGGCTCTGAAAAGTCCGTCATTAACCCCTTAATCTTACGAATTTGGCGGTCAATCTGGTAAAAGATCTCATTCGAGTACTTAAAAGCCTGTTGATTGATTTCATATAGCTCTGTAGCGCTCAGCGAGCGCAAATACCTTGTTAAATGGCCTTTGGCAAAACGGTTGAAAACTTTTTTTACTTCATCAAAAGGCGTTTTGTTCTGAGCCGATCTAATGATGGCTTTAACCGTTGGTCCCTTTT
>JAAERL010001046.1 GCA_024230435.1 Desulfobacteraceae bacterium | reverse complement strand
GGGTCTATAAATTACTTTTATCTATATTATTATCTACATTTATTACACTAAATTGATGACGATGGCACCGGATGAGGTGCATCTTCTATGGCCATTTCGATGGCCGTAGAACGATGCACTCACGGCGTTGAGACCATCGCTTGATAGCCAAGACCCAGGGCAACAATTGATGCCCTGGGCGCTGGCTATCGAGGCTCAGCGCGCTCGCCTTGGCTGCTGAAAGGTCGGCTCGAATATTTTGTGTGTGTTTTTTTGCGTTGTGGTTGGTGGTTTTGTGCCTGGTTTTGTCAGAAAATTGCCCTTGAAAACAGGTCTGGGAATTTTGGCGCACCAATGCCCTCCTGAAATCACGTTGTAACTCTTTCCCTCTCAAGCCTCGTGGAAACTTGCTTACACATCGAGAAAGAAGAGACGCAGGGCTTTAATTTGAGCTACTAGACGCCTATAAAGACCGAAATTAAGGTGGTCTACGAATGCGCCAAAGAAGCTTTAAAAAAATGGTCGCAT
>JAAERL010001045.1 GCA_024230435.1 Desulfobacteraceae bacterium | reverse complement strand
TGAACGTTCCTGATATGCCCTTTGTTATTGCGAATACAGGAATAGGCGGCACTGAAACAGGTATGGGCGGTGTCGTAACCAGGATCCAGACTTATCTGGTGCCTGCACAAGCTGCCGCGGCTGAGAATCCTGATTTTGAAGGCTCCGTTGCCTTAGCCGATACGCGGGCTTTTTGGCGTAATGGGTCCGAGTCTCCCGGCACACAAAAATATCACTGGAATCAAAATGCCGAATCCTATTTTCTGATCGGTGATGAGATGGGCAATCAGATGATGACTTTGCTGGAATAAATTCGGCAAGGGTTTAGGCTATGGCCTCTTGTGAAAGCCTATGTTTGGCTTTTACACGTAAAGCAAAAATGAACAATTTTTAACAAACTCTGTGCTGCTCATGGACCGCAGATAAACCGGTTCATGAGCAACTTTAAGGCGATTTGCGGAAAAAAAGATAAACAAGATGGTATATTCTTTGACTGCAAATCGCCTAACCCCGTTTTTGCACGGACAACATGACAAATAAAAAGTGAATGATGCGATATCCCAGCAGTAATCCTTCAAATAAACCGATTTTTCAGATGCAATCATAGGAAATATGAAGGATCGAGTAGACATTGCCATGTTGTTTTTCCTGTGGGAAGGGCCGGAAGGTTTCAGATTCTGGGCTGTCAACGGTTTAATTTTATGCAATTTGCAGCTTTTATTTTCTTGACGGCGCCGTTACGAAGTTTTCCGGCCTGTGCAATATATGGGGCTGGCCAAACTATTGCCTCTGATGTGTAAAAATATAAGGCAGCTTGTACAACACACGGTTTTTACTTGACAAAAAACACTTAAGATATCTATTGTGTTCTTTAAATGCGGCGAATCATTTATAATTACCGAAAAATAAAAAGCATGTACGCACGATGGAAACGCGACGTGTTTTTTTATCATTGCAAATATCATTATTATTGATTGGCCCATATCGGAAAGGCGGCAAATATGGAACGATTGTGTGTATTTACCGGCGGGGCGAATCAATCCCTGGCTAGGCAAATTTGTACACATCTGGGAATCAAGCTTAGTCCTTTGGAAATTTCCCGCTTTTCGAATGATAATCTTTGTGTGCGTGTATTGGCCAACGTACGCGAGCGGGATGTGTTCGTGGTTCAATCTTTTACCGAACCTGTAAACAGTCATATTATGGAACTGTTTATTATCATGGATGCCTTGCGAAGCGCGTCCGCTAAACGAATTACGGCGGTCATTCCCTATTTTTCTTATGCCCGTTCGGATAAAAAAGACGCCCCGCGCATATCAATTACCGGCCGATTGATGGCGGACCTGATCAAAAAGGCGGGTGCGAACCGCGTGCTTACAATAGATTTGCATTCGGATGCTGTTCATGGATTTTTCAGTATGCCGGTGGATCATTTGACAGCCGTTCCCTTGATAGCCGCTTATATAAACAAACACATGGAATTTTCAAAAGCCGTTGCAGTGGCAACAGATGCGGGCGGCGCTAAAAGAGTGGGTAAATTTGCAGCTTACCTGAATATACCCATGGCTATTATCGACAAGCGCCGTATTGAGGATACACTAGTGACACAGGGGCTGGTGGTCGGGGATGTGAGATCCAAAACAGCGATCATTTTTGATGATGAAATTTCAACAGGGGCCACGCTGGTAGCCACCGCCCAAACCTTGGCCCTGGCCGGAGTTAAAAATATGATTATGGGCGCCACCCACGGGGTCCTGTGCGGTCAGGCAACCGCTAACCTGGCCTCGACGGATGTAGAAAAGTTTGTAGTCACAGACACTGTTCACATAGAGGATTTTAAAAAGACGGATCAATTGAAAATACTTTCAGTAGCGCCGCTATTGGCAGAGGCTATCAAGCGTATTCACACCGGAGAAAGTATAGGCGAACTTTTTGAAAATGGAAAGTTGCCGCGGTTTTAAACACTGCGGCGGCGGTAAGTTAACCTGTATTTGCATAGATCTTTCATGTCAAACAGGCACTATGGAGTACCGAGGCGCTGAAGCAGTTGATTTATGACGATTTTGATACCGGTGACGTTGTCTTGACCGGCATGAAAGTTTATAATAAAGCCTACCCTTAGAGTATCCGGACTATAAGTAATGTCTATTTTTTTGTTGCGGGACAAAACGGATTGAACGATTTAATTGCACACTACGGCAACGCATATCAAGATTAATGCGGAAAGTACTTTCTTTTTCAAAAAAAAAACAATCATACCAGAGTTATAAAATACTTTATTGACGATTATAATTTATTAAAATCTGTTGATGTGAATTCTATTAAAGAGATTGTATCAAATGGATATTCCAAAGAGGTCTACGAGTATTTGCTCAATAAAGCTGTTAAGGCTGACAATTCGCAACTAATAAATTGGTTTAGTCTAAGACAACATAGCCTTGTATCCGGCTATTCAGGAAAGAACGTACCTGAAGTCCTTTTTAATATCGTTAAAAATTATCTAAATTCGAATTTAGCGTAACAGCAGTACCATGCAAGAATTGTCCGACTGTATTAAGCTCCAGCAAAACAGCATTTGATGCTTAACTGGTTGCAAGTTAAATACCTAAACATTTCACCCAGCGTATGATCCGGTATAAGCTCCAACGTTTGCAACATTTTTCATATCAGTGCCAACAAAGTTACCACAAACTTATAACATTTTTGTCATTATCGATTAACCAAATAAGCTGATAGCGCGCCAGTAGAGCAAATTAATGCCATGGCATGCTTGTTGCTGTAAAGTTCATAGGCTGTGAGCTCAACGACATATTGTCAGGCCCACTTAAGACAGGCTTTTAAATATTTATATAACAATAAACATTATTGATAAGAAATTATGGTTTATTGTGCTCGATTCAACAAATACTCTAACTCGGCCTATAGGCGACAACAGCTACTACTGTTGGAAAGGAATTGTGTAATATGTCATTAGATCCGGAAATTTATAAACCTCAACCTCTAGAGAATATCGTATATTGCATTTATACAGATGAAAACGGTACTGATTACAGTGAAAATCAAATCAATTCGCAAATAAAACTCTTAAAACCGTCAAACCATAATTCTTTTCATAGAGCAAATGCTCATGATAATAATCAAAATTCTTATGATTCAAACTATAATGATAACAATTTGGCAAAGATTTCAAATCTAACTGTTGAAAAAAAACCTATTCTACCGGAAGATTTAAAAACGCAGCTTTTTGCCGCAGTAGAAAATAATAATCCTAATGAGGTAAAGAGCTTGTTAGATGCCGATGCTAATCCGAATGCATTTAATGAAGATGGCGAAACACCACTAATTGTGGCAGTAAGTTCTGAACACCTTGATGTGGTAGGAAGGTTGCTAAATGATCCTCGTACTAATCCGAATGCACCTGATAAAAATGATGAAATACCTCTACATCTCGCAGCACGCTTGGGCTACGTTGATGGGGCAAAAGCCCTGCTATCGGATCGTCGTACTGACCCGCTTTTTCGGGATAAATCGGGCAGAACAGCGCTACATGTGGCAGCAAGAAGTGGCAGCGTTCATATTATAAACCTGCTATTGCATACTAAGGATATTGTGAACAAGCAGAATAAGTATTATGGACAAACAGCGTTACATGAGGCAGCAAAAGCTGGCAAAGATGGTGCTGTGCATGCGCTGGCATCTGATCCTAATATTGATTTTAAGCTGCTTGATAATCTGCACAACACAGCGCTATGTTATGCAGCAAAAAGGGGCTACGTTGCTATTGCAAACGATCTGCTATCGCGTAAGAATATAAAAATTACTTCACACGCGTATAATTACATGGATAGACTTATAGCCAAAAGTGATATCGGTTCCATTCGTGATATTGTGCTTGATGGATGTTCCAAAAAGGTCTACGATTATTTGAAAGATAAAGCTACTAATACTGACAATCAGGAACTAATAGAAAGGCTTCGTCACCTTGTGCCCGGTTATTCAAATAAGGAGGCTCTTGGCGGTCATAACAAAGCGTATGCTGGGAAAGGAAGCGTACCTAAAGGCATTCTTAAAACCGTTAAAAATTATCTAAATTCGAATTTACCCGAACAGCAGAGATAATCTATAGAATTAAATGGCCTCTTTTTGTTGTGATAAGGGGCCATTGTTTACTTCTCTAACTTCAATAGTTGTTCCGGCAATGGATTGTATAAATATAGTAGCCTACGATTTAATAATTATCAAACAGGCTCTCAGATAAGATGCTGCACTGAAGATTAGAATTCCTTTGACTGCTCCCGCCATTAATTACCGGAAATTCTCTCTGGATAATCTTAAATACTTTCCAATACCCTATTTTGCACTCTGGGCCTGTTTTTGGGCATCGATAATTACGGCAAAATAAATTGCTCAAACTCATTTTCGTTGAGTTGAACCGGAATCTTTGTATCTACTGGCTTTGCGGCAAACTGTGCCATCGGAGCATCTTTTTTTACCGGTTCATTTTTAGAACCGTAAAAATCCCATATTTGCCATATTTTCTAAATAAATTTACAGCCAGTTACAAATCCACTTCTTCTCCGAATCTGCTTTTTATCCGGGCCCAGTTCTTCTCCAAGTTCTTTTTTTGAATTTATGCATATATTCCCAAAGCGGCCCTTTGACCCCCAGGCGGCGCAGTTTTGATTGCAACGCGGTATTTATGTTAATTTGCAGACCGGGAAATATCCAATCCGGGTGGGATTTGCTGAAGGTCTTCAGATAAGGCCGAATATGTCCGGCAACGGCATCGGACAGATAAAACACCGGTTCAAGAAAATTTTCAGTTTCATCCAGGCGGCCCTCCTCCAAGGCTATTTGGGCCAGTCTGGTTTTGGGAAAAATGCGAATTCCCACCATGCAGATAATGGCCGTGGCCTGTGTTTGGGCAATCGTTTCAAGACTTTGCTCAACCGTTTGCATGGTTTCACCAGGTCCTCCCAAAAGCAGGCAATGGCAAAAGGGCATGTCTGCTTCACGGCAAATGCGCGAAGCATTTAAAATATCTTCAACCTTAAAACTTTTGCCCATATTGCGCAGCATCAGGTCGCAGGCTGCATCCGTGCCGAACTCCAGGCCGGTGCAGCCTGCACTTTTCATCAAGTCCACCAACGGCTCGCTGATAAGTCCCGGATTGGCATAGCAAGACCAATTGAATTTGAGTTTGCGCCTGATGATCTGCCGGCAAACATCCTGGGCATGCCCGATGGGATAATTGAATTCATTGTCCACTATAAATATAGTGTCCATGCCATTGTCCAGAAGGATTTCGATCTCATCGCAAATGTGCTGCGCAGATCGCATGCGCACTTTGCGCCCTTCGATCAGGGGATAGGTGCAGTAAATGCATTTAAATGGGCAACCGCGCTTGGTTTGCAAACTGCCCATTCCTCCACGTTTTAGATAAAGCGTGCTATCAAAGCCAGCATGGTCCGGCATCGGCAGAGTATCCAAGTCTTTAATCATATATGCGCCTGCGGCAATAATGGGTCTGTCTGTCTTGGCTTGCCCTGCCTCGCGTCCCGGCTGCCGCCCATGCTCTAAAAGCCGCCCGGCCAACTCCACAAACGCAATTTCACCCTCTCCGGCAATTGCGTAATCCGCTTCCAGGTAGTCTAAAATCGCTTCGGGTAAAAGGGTAAAGCCGCTGCCTCCCAAAACAATGGGCGAACAGGTGCACTGACGTATAAATTGTACAATCTTCCGGTAATGCGGCAGATAGGATACGCTGTGAGGATAACTCACATTATCCACGTTGCGTAAAGAAAGCGCTACAATCCGGGGCTGATACTGTTCAATAATATCCCGGATAGCGGCTTGAGGATCTTGTTCAAAACAAAGGTCCAGGCATTTGCAATCCAATCCGGCGCGTTTAAGAGCAGCCGATATGCAGGCCGCGCCAATAGGAAAAACCGGATCTGGCAGCATCTCCACATTGGGCGAAATAAGCAAAATTGTCATGATCGGCCTTGCCCATCCTTTTTGCAGGCGCTGAAAACCAGTGCAGCGCAGCCGCCCCCGTGAGTACAGGCTGTCAAAAGTGCGTTTTCGGCTTTGTTTTCTCCGCCGTGACTCCAGCGAATCGGTTGCGAGGCTTGCGCCAATTGGGCCAGCTCCACGGCAGGCAAGGCGCAATTATGGTAAAAGCCAAGACACACCGCCGCTGCACTCAAAATACCTGCTCCGCCAAAACTGCCTGCAAGATACCTCAACGGCGTGACCATCAAAGCGCCGCTGGTATCACCTTGTATTCGGGACAAGGCCCGGGCCTCCACCTGTTCAAGATCACCGCTGAAATTGGCGCTGACACAAATTTGCCGGATCTGATCCGGGCAAAGTTCCGCTTTTTCCAAGGCCTGCCCTATTGCCGTATCCAAGGCATGTTCACAATTGAGATAGCTGCCCGGAGCAGTTATGGCCCCAACAAGGCAACCGGATTCAAAAACGCCATAGCAGCGTGCTTTTCGCTCAAGAGCCTTATCCTTAAGCTCCATAACCAGGGCCCCGGCCCCTTCGCCCAAAACGATACCGGCGCCGGTTTTGGGCGCAATCCGGCCGTCATTTAATTTCAAACCCGGATTCAGGGCTTTGATATCATCATAACAGCCGAAAATCATGGGAGTGATTTCATCAAAACCACAAACGATAACCGCATCGGCGCGATCGTGCCTGAGCAGCCCCTGGGCAAATATCAATGCGCTTTCCGCTGAAATATCGTTTTGTCCAAAAGTTGTATTGGCGCCGGTAATGCCAAGCACAATGGAAATGTTTCCGGCTGGCGCGTTGGGTACGGTTTCCGGAAAATGCATAGGTTTTGCGCCCCGCGGGCCTTCTTCCAGGTAACTTGTAAAAAAATCCTCGACACTGGCGCTGCTGCCATACGCAGTACCCGTGACAATGGCTACCCGCTCAGGATCGGTCCGTTCAAGGTCAAGGGCGCTGTCTTGCACAGCCTCAACACTGGCGCTGACGGCCATGCGGGACAGACGGGACATCCGGCGGTAAACGGCCGGTTTAAGATATTGGCGAGGATCGTAATCGGTTACAAGCCCCGCCAGCGGACCGGAAAATTCCCCCTCAAGAACCCCCGCAACGGGTTTAATACCGCTTATACCTTGCCTGCAGTTTTGCCAGAATGCTTCCCGACCCGTTCCCAAGGCCGATACAACCCCTATCCCGGTAACAACAGCCTGCTTTTTTGTCTGTTTAACCATAAGATTATGTTGCATGCCGGAAAACAACACAGGCATTGTTTCCCCCAAAGGCAAATGAATTGCTCAACGCATACCTTATGCCCATTGGCTTGGCGCGTTGCGGTGCATAATCCAGATCGCATTCGGGGTCCGCTTGCTTCAATCCGGCCGTGGGGGGCGCTTTTTGGCGATACACTGCTAAAACGGCAGCCGCAGCTTCCAGAGCACCCGCAGCGCCAAGACAATGCCCAATCATAGATTTCGTGGAACTGATCACCAAACGGCGGGCATGCTCGTGTCCCAAAGCGTCTTTAATAGCCTTTGTTTCCAGCGGATCATTTACCGTTGTGGCGGTTCCATGGGCGTTAACATAATCGATCTGATCAGGCATCAAACCCGCATTTTCAAGGGCCAGGCGAATCACCCGGCTCATTCCCTTTGCTTCGGGATGCGGCGCGGTCATATGATAAGCATCGCTATTGAAACCATATCCGCAAACGTGTGCATAAATCCGGGCCCGGCGCTGCACGGCATGGGTATAATTTTCAAGCACCAGCACAGCGGCCCCTTCGCCAAGGCATAACCCCTTACGATCTTTATCAAACGGGCGGCAGGGCTCGGGCGACATCACCCGCAAAGAGTTAAATCCTGCAAAGGTAACTTCACACAAAGACTCAGCACCGCCTGTCAAGGCCATGGACAGCTCCCCGCTGCGAATCAGGTCATAGGCCGCTCCGATAGAGGTGCTGCTGGATGAACAGGCGGTTGTAACTGTGGAGCGATAGCCGCAAAAACCGTACTTAGCGGCCAAAATATCTGTTAACGTACAAGGCGATGAATTTAGCAGTTTGCCCGGTCCTGCCCGCAGCCCTTGCCATTTAGCCCGGCGATAGTTTTCCCAGGACAGCATGCCACCGGCTCCGCCGCCTAAAACGATCCCCCGGTCATAACGCGGCGAAAAATCGTGCAGCCCGGCATCCTGCAACGCCTGCCGTGCGGCGTTCATACCCAAAAGATCACAACGGGAAACCCGTTTTAGTTCGGAAGGTAAAAATCCCGTGCTTAAATCGGAGCACTGCACCTGCCCTGCCAATTGACATGCAAATTCGGACACATCAAAGAGTGTAACGGGAGAAATACCGCATTTGCCGTTGAAAAGGGCTGTTTCAAATTCCGTCACACAATTGCCTATGGCGCTGACAACGCCTATCCCCGTGACCACAACCGGATTGAATTCATTGCTGATCATCTTTTCCGCCAAAACCAATTCTTTAAAAAATTGATACAAATAGCGTATGTATCCCTGACCGGCCGGTAAAAAGAGGTGTAACAGCCTTTATTTTTACCGATTTTACCTCTTTTTTTACTTTTCCTGCATTTTTCATGATAAATCACCTTGACCGGCACAAAATCAATTTTAAATCCTTTCCTGCCCGCCCTCAACAACAGGTCGCTTTCAGCATCAAAACCATCGCACAACACCGGCAAAGCGGCCAGCAACCTGCGGTGGTAAAAACGAAATCCGCACTGGGAATCGAGAATGACCTGCCCGGTCAACCAGGAAAAACAATGTGTGCCCACCCAATTGGGAACAAAGCGCAATCTGGGGATATCCCGGCGGCTGTGCAAACGATCCCCGATAATCAGATCCGCTCCGCTAAAATCAAACCGCCGTATAAAATGAGGAATATCAGACGCATCGTGCTGCAAATCTGCGTCAAGGGTAATAACCGCATCAAAGCCTTGACCAAGAAAATAACGAAAGCCCAGCGCCAGGGCATAGCCCTTACCCCTGTTTTTGCCGCACCCGATCACATGTGCACCGGCAAGGCTGGCGCAACGGGCTGTCCGATCCGCCGAACCGTCATCGACAACCACCACCTGTTGCACATACAAACGAGTTTGCGAAACGACCCGGGCAATGGTTGACTGGCTGTTATACGCGGGTATGACAGCGCAAATCCGCATTACCGGAGCCTTTTGGGCACAGCTATCCACAACAAAAGGCCAGCAGTTTTTCAACACGCCTTTGGAGCTCGCCCTTCAAGTGGTAAATCATCTTTCGATCCTTGGTCATCACTACCTGGGTGGCTTCACAACAGGCAAGCAGGAGGTTGTCATGGTTGCGCCGGATTTCGGATTTAAAAATCAGGGCGGCGATCTCCGGTTTTATCGCTGTGGTTCTAATCAAAATCTGATCACCGCATCCGGCCGGATGTATGTACTCACATGTCAGACTTATAATAGGTGCTATAAACCCGAGCTCCACCAATTGCCCTGGCGAAAGTCCGAAACGGTTCATCAGCTCCATTCGCCCGGCTTCAAACCACGCAAAATAGTGCCCGTGCCAGGCGATTCCCCATTGATCGATCTCATTGAATCGAACGGTTTCCAGGGTTTGCCCCCAGCAAAGGCGGTTATCGTGCTTAATTGATCGCCGGATTGTCATTTCCTAGTTTGGAAGCTTTGTACGCTCTTTCTTTACAAACGCCGCCAGTGCGGCCACGGATGCAAAGGCACGCCTGCCCACGTCCTCATTTTCGATAATGATGCCGTACTTTTTTTCCAAGGCTACAACAAGCTCGAGGGCGTCGATTGAATCCAATCCGAGGCCATCGCGGAACAGGGGCGCATCATCGCTTATTTCCTCAATCGTAATATCCTCGAGTTTCAACGTGCCGATGATTAGATGTTTTAATGCAGTGCGAAGCTTTTGCGTGTTCTGGATATCCATGGGCTAAGTTCTCCAGTAGTGTTTCCTCAATGCTGCTGTCTTGACAACATCAAAGATTCTTTAGGCTACAATCTAATCCCATAATAGCAAAATTGCAAACCCAACCTTCATCTGATCATCCAATAGGGGTCTTGAGATACGCAAAAGCCATACCATCTTTAGTTGTCATTGCCAACTATCGTCTTATCCGGTCTGAAACTAAAATTTTAACTCTTTGGGCGTAATGAATCTCTGATGCTGTTTATTGCTCTTTTTGCCGCCCCTGTGTCAGGTCAAACCACCATCGACAGCAATAATTTGTCCCGTAATGTAAGAAGCTTGTGGTGAAGCACAAAAAACAATGGCATGAGCGACTTCCCCGGATTTGCCGAAACGGGCGGCGGGAATTTGTTTTTTCAGGTCATCGAGCACATGGGCATCGAGTTTACCGGTCATGGAGGTTTGAATCACACCTGGGCTGACACAATTTACCGTAATACCGATTTTAGCCACTTCTTTAGCGAGAGATTTAGTCAAAGAAATGATTCCTCCCTTAGAGGCTGAATAATTGGCCTGTCCTGCCCGGCCCTTAATGCCGCTTGGTGAAACGATATTGATAATTCGCCCCCAGCGCTGACTGATCATAGGTTTGAGAACCGCCTGGCAAAGCAGAAAAGTTGCCCGCAAATTGACGCCGATCACATCGTCCCAATCTTTTTCAGTAAGAAACATCAGCAGTTTATCGCGATGTATACCGGCATTGTTCACCATAATATCAACGCCGCCCCAGCGCTGCACTACCATAGACACTAAATGGGCGGCCTCATCCTTACCGGTAATGTCTGACTGAACAACCATGGCATCCTGGCCCGAATCGGCCAGTGCTTTTTCCATCTGCTCTGCGCTTCGGCTGTCTGAGGCATAGGTGACCGCAACATTGGCCCCCTTTTCCGCAAAAGCCAGGGCCGTAGCTCTGCCGATTCCCCTGGTGCCGCCTGTAATAATAATGCGTTTGTCTTTAAATTCCATTTGCTTCGAAACATACCACCAAAACCGGGCATTGTGAAGACTTAGGCTCTTTCTCTCTTTTACCCTTGATTCATGCATTGGCATGTATCATAGTAACCGTTCATGAAGACGGACGTTTTTATCACCGACGGTCATTGGCGCAAATCCCTGGCAGCGGTCCGCGCTCTGGGCCGGCGTCATATCCCGGTAACCGTTGGTGAAAGTTCATGGCCCGCAACGGCGGCCTTTTCACGGTATTGCACAAAAAGCCTGATTTACCCGCCGGTTTGCCAAACCCCGGATTCATTTATTGAATTTATAACAACCTATCTGCGCAAAACCCCCCATCGCATGCTGCTTGCGATGGAGGATGAAACGATTTTACAGGTAGCCCGTCATCGTGAAATCCTGTCTAAATCCGTTTTTCTGCCCGTGGTATCTGAACAGCAGATGAAAAAAGCCCTCAGAAAAGACAACATAGTGAAACTTGCCGAAAAAATGGGCATACCGGTTCCCAAAACCTGGCTCGTTGATAACGCCCGGCGCCTTAGCGAACTGAAAAACACGTTACCTTATCCTGTCGTCATTAAACCCCGGCAGGGATCAGGCGCAGCGGCAGTGGTGTATGTGAACCATGCCCATGAATTAATACCGGCTTACAACCGTGTGCACAAACACTTCCCATGGCCCATGATCCAGGAACGGATTCCTGAGAAAGGCGCTGGATACGGGGCCAGTTTTCTTATGGATCACAACAGCGTCACCCTGGCGGCCTTTATGCACCAGCGCCTTCGCCAGTACCCGGTAAGCGGCGGCGCGAGCACCCTGCGAATAAGCATCAAGAACAATGAAATCAGAGACATGGGCGAAGCATTGCTAAAAGCTCTAAACTGGTTTGGCGTGGCCATGGTGGAGTTCAAATACGACCCTGGGGACGGGCAATACAAGCTCATGGAAATCAATCCCCGGTTTTGGGGCTCCTTGGCACTTGCTATTGCTTCCGGGGTCAATTTCCCTTATCTGCTTTACCGTATGGCCTGCGGGGAAACCCTTCGCCCTGTTACATCCTATCGGCTGGGCGTAATGTGCCGCTGGCTGCTGCCCGGCGATCTTTTGCATTATATCCGGCATCCCAGGCGGGCAGACATCGGTAAAGACTTTTTTAGTTTCAAAAACCCCCGGCTGCACTATGACATCCTAAGCTGGAAAGATCCTGCGCCAACGCTTGCGCGTTTGCTCATGCCACTGACCCTGCTCTACGATAAAGACATCAAGGCCCGTTATGCCAAACGTAACATCGCCGGAGACATACGCCCATGACGCCCATGAAAAGTACAAAACCGGTGGTTCAAAATATTCTCACCATTGATGTGGAAGACTGGTTTCATATCTGCGGGGTGCAACGCCAACTGCCCCGCAGCATCTGGGACAGCCTTGAACAGCGGGTTGTGCCCAACACGCTTTACATCCTTGATCTATTAAAAAAATATCATGTGCAGGCCACGTTTTTTATCCTTGGCTGGGTGGCCCGGCGCAACCCGGATCTGGTCCGTGAAATTGCATCGCAGGGCCATGAAATCGCCTCCCACGGCTATAATCATCAGCGGGTCTATACATTGGACGAAAAACAGTTTGAAAACGATCTGCTGCGCTCGCTGGACATCCTTGCTCCCCTATCCAAAAATCCTATAAGGGGTTACCGGGCGCCGGAATGGTCCATTCGCGGCGACAGTCTGTGGGCTCTTGAAATTCTACACCGCAACGGTTTGCAATATGACTCCTCGATGACACCTTTGCCCTTTATCGGTGATCCGCAATTTCCCAAGCACATCCACCGCCGCCAAGTCCCAGGTGGAGACATCTGGCAAGTACCGCCCCTGGCGGGCCCGACCCCATGGGGCAATCTTCCCCTGGCCGGCGGATGGGGCCTGCGGATGTTTCCCGCCGCCGTGACCCGGTATTATATCCGCCGCTGCAACCGGTCAGCCCGGCCCGCGGTATTGTATTTTCATCCCTGCGAAATGCAGCGCAGCCGATGCAATGCGCCTGTACCGCTGCTGAAAAGGTTCGTGGTATCTGCCGGAATTGTATCTTCTGGCCAACGCTTGCGCCATTTGCTGCAACACTATAAATTTACAAACATATGGAATGTATTACGTGATATAAAAAAAAAAGTTGAATCCAGCTGCTCAATTCATTAATGATGAAAGTCAGATAAATGAACGAAATGATCCAATTTCTAAAAAATCATTTGGCGGAACATTATGCAGCTTATTTTTTTATCCTGTATATCGTAGGCGGCCGTCCCGGAGCCGTATTATCGGCTATGGCCGTTGATATCAGCGTTTATTGGGTCGTACCGGCAGTCGTAATAATGGATACGTTTCAAATTCCACTATTTAATTATCTCTATGGCGCTGTTTCCAAACAAAAAATTATTCAAAAACTCATGCGGCGCAGCCAAAAAAGAATGGTATCCATAAAACGCTCCGGTTTTATAAAAACCCTTACATGTCTGGGGCCGCCCGGAGTAATGATCATCGCCATGCTGCCCTTAAAGGGATGCGGCATGTGGAGCGGCGTACTTATATCCAGACTCATAAAATTACCTTTGATCAAAAGCTATACTTTACTGATATGCGGAAGTTTTTTAGGATGCTTATTGTTGGCCGGGGCTGGAGAGGGACTTATCCGGCTGTTGACATTTTGAAGAAACAATAAGGAAGTAATTTAGTGAAAAAAATTAAAGAATTCTTGATGATACAAGCCATTTGCCTGCTGTTTTCACTTTTGGCGGCCTTGCGCAACGATGCGCTCTTTCAAAAAATATATACCCTCATGGCGTTTTTGGCCGCCTCCTTGGCCAAAAAAGACTATTATGCTGAAAAGATCTACTGGGTCAAAAGGCTCTTTGACCGCAACCACCCCAGCCTTACGGTTACCCGGAAAATCCTGCAACAAACCAATCCTCGCCATCGCCGCACACTAGTTAAATCGGCCATCATCAACCAGTTGCTAGTAGGCACAAACCGCCGCAAAGCGTTTTGTGAAAAAAACAACGGCTTGTATCCGCCTGGTTTTTTCGTCATCAGCCCCAGTATGAAATGCGACCTGCACTGTTTTGGCTGTTATGCGGGATCTTACACTAAATCGGCGGAACTGAGCTTTGAAGAAATCGATGACGCCCTTGACCAGGCAAAGGCCATGGGCCTTTATTTTTGCGTAGTTTCCGGGGGCGAGCCTTTTTTCTATCCGCGCATCTTTGAATTATTTAAAAAGCACAACGACATGATTTTTCATGTCTACACCCACGGCGGACTTATCGATGAAGCCGTCACCGGCAAACTGGCCAAAGCCGGCAATGTCATACCGGCGATCAGCGTTGAAGGATTTGAAAAACAAACCGATGAACGCCGTGGCAAGGGCCACTGGGCCAAGGTGATCAAGGCCATGGAGTTATTGCGTAAAGCCAAAATCCTCTTCGGCTTTTCAGCCACCTTGACCCGCCATAACGCCGATTTGTTGAGCAGCGACCGGTTCATCGACACCATGATCGACGCAGGCTGTGTGCTGGGCTGGTATTTTATGTACGTTCCCGTGGGCTTTAAGCCCGATATGAACTTGATGATGACTCCCCGGCAAAGGGGCCGCCAATTCGAAAGGCTGGTGCAACTGCGCAATAATAAACCCATTTTACTCGCTGATTTCTGGAACGATGGACCGGTGGTGGGCGGGTGCATCTCCGGCGGCCGCAAATACCTCCACGTTAATGCCAACGGTGATATCGAGCCATGTGTATTTTGCCATTTTGCAACCCACAATATCCGCACGCATACACTGCGCGAGGCTGTAAGTTCGCCCTTATTCAAATCCATCCGCTGCGAATTGGGCAAGGATGAAAACCTGCTGCGCCCCTGTATCATTGTGGACCGGCCTCATATCGGGCGAAGCGCCATTGAAAAACACAACGCTTACTTTACACACAAAGGCGCTGAAATCGTATACAGCAGCCTTGCGCAAGAAATCGACGGCTACGCAGCCGGCTACGGTAAGGTTGCCGACGAGTTATGGAAAAAATATTTTTGCCGTAAAAATTAAGAGCCTCTTCAGACAAGGGTCTTTCACGGCCCTAGGACTTTAAAAAATGCAATTTCCTTTGCATACCATTATTTTACGACACCATCGGTTGATTTTGTGGATGGCCGCACTATTGACCCTTACGGCCATCGGCCTATGTACACGCCTTTCACTGGACTTGAACTTTTTGAGTCTGCTGCCCCCCAGAAATGCCCATGTAAAGGCGTTTTTGAATGTTTCGGAAAAAACCGGCCTGCAATCCTTTCTCATCGCAGTAGTTGAACCGCACAAACAGATCCCTGAAAAGCAGACCCAGGAATTTATCGATCTGCTTGCCGAACAATTTCAAAAAAGCCCATTGATTGAAGCCGTGGAATGCAAGCAGACGCAAACCGATTTGATGAATTTTTATCCCCTGTTGCTGCAACACCTGCCCCGGCTGTTAAGTCCCAAATCCTTGAAGCGTCTGCCGGAAATTTTTTCAGATGCCGCCATTCAAAATAAAGTCGCGGCCAACCGCAAACTATTGAGCACTCCCTTTGGATTCGCAACCAAACAAATCGTGTTAACCGACCCGCTGGCGTTGGGCGAACTTTTGCAGGACAGCCTGAGTCTTCCCTCCACCACAACGGCTCAAAACATGGACCAAGGATATTACCGTTCGAACACCGGCGTCTATTTTCTTTTTATCAAACCTAAAAAACCGCCCCAGGACATTGCCTTTAGCAAACAACTCATGAAAGAGGCGCAGGCCATCCGGAAAAAGGTATCCGGCAAGGCTGGTCAGCATGTGCGCGATAGCATGCTCCCTTTTTACGTTAACTACACCGGGGGCTACGCCATTGCAGTTCAGGACGAAAGCGTCACCCGTAAAGATATCCAGGTTACCATTATAAGCTCTATCATCGGCGTTTTGGCCCTTTTCGGAATCTGTTTCCGGACAGTCAGAGTTCTGGTGATCGTGGCCGTTCCCCTGATTCTGAGCCTGATCTGGACCTTGGGACTGGCCGGTCTTATCTTCGGCAGGCTGAATATTTTAACCTGCATTTTTTCCTGCGTGCTGGCCGGTCTTGGCATCGATTTCGCCATACACCTCATTAACCGCTATTTCAGCCCCGAAAAAAAAGACTTCAAAGTAAAGATGCGGCTGGAAACCACCTTACGGGAAACGGCAGGCGGTATCATTATAGGCGCTTTGACTACTTGTACAGCCTTTTACACCATTGGATTTTCTGATTTTAAAGGATTTCGTGAACTGGGAATATTAACCGGAAGCGGTCTTTTACTTTGCCTGGCGGCCATGCTGCTGGTGCTTCCCTCAATTCTGGTTTACCGGCACAACAGACCCAAACAGCCGGTAATTGCAGGATTCGGATTGCTACCCGTTATGCAAAGTGCTGCAAAACGGCCCTATCTTTTTCTTTGCATCACCGGGTGCTTCATAGGGCTATTTTTCATTTTAGGATTCTCAGTCAAATTCGATGATAATTTAAAAAACTTCAGGCCCAGCGACAGCAAGGCAATTTTACTTCAAGATAAGGTAGCCCAATGGATGGGAGGCTCCAGCGCCGCCAGCCTTCTCATCCTGTCCGGCGAGGACGAACAAATCGTAATGAACCGGGCGGCGGGCTTATGGGACATCCTATCCGGCCTGGAATCCGACGGCATCATCGGCAACGTGGCAGGCCTGCCGCAGTTTTTGCCCGCTCCTGTCCAGCAACAAGAGAACATGAACTTTATCCAATCCAGGTCCGCAGACTTCGACTGGCAAAGAATTCGCAGCACGTTTAAAAAAGCCCTGGTTAAAAACGGTTTTGAGCCCTTAACCGCATACGATGACTATTTTACCAGCCTGCAAAAAGCATTTTCTTCAACTACGTTCTTCCTGCCGTCCCAACTGCGCAGCACCGGCATCTGGCGTTTTTTAAACATGTTTGTTTATACAACCCGGGAAAAAACCAACATAGTCCTTCACATCAGGCCGCCAAAGGATTTGTGGACCCGCCAGGACGTTGGAATATTTAAACAAAGGCTGGAAATCCACCTTGAAAACGAAGGCTTTTCACCGGACGATTATATTCTCACCGGCGCGCAACTTCTCTCCGGCGAGCTTAAGTCAATTATCCTGAAAAACCTGCGCACCGCCCTAACCCTGGCCATTATAGCCATCTTATCCATTTTATACATTCACTACCGCAATGTCTTAGTGCTCTTGATCTGCCTGTTGCCTCTGGCCACGGCATTATCCATGCTGGCAGGCGCTATGGCCGTGCTTAAAATTCATTTCAGCTTCATCAACGTCATCGTACTTCCCATGATTGCCGGTATCGGCATCGACGACGGCGTTCACCTTGCCAACACGTTCGTAGCCAGCGGCTACCGTTTCAAACCGCAGCACCTTGCCCGCACCGGCCGCGGCGTCGTATTGACCAGCCTGACAACCATGGTCGGATTCGGCTCCATATCATTATCCCATTACCCCGGCTTAAAAAGCTTAGGCTACGTCGCTCTTATCGGTGTCGGCGCTTGCTTGCTGACGTCTTTGTTTATTCTGCCGCCGGTTATGGCATTGGTCAGTAGAAAAAAATCAAAAAAACTTGAGGCTTGGTTACAAAATCGGTTATAGCCTTTATGTTGATTTTGGTAATTTTCTACTGACATTGCTGTGAACGCACACAGATTGCAAATCATTTATCCAAACGTTCGTGTCAAAAACTGTTTTACCCCCTCAACGCCGCTTTTAAAAAGCTGATCCTCCTGTTCCTTTGTCAATTTAAATTCGGTAGCCGGTATACCGCAGCCGCTCACATTTACAGTTCTGCTCTCATTTCTTGAAAACAACAGCATGGAAAAGTTTTGGCTGTTCATTAAATCATTGATTACCATACCGGCGTATTCAAGACCTGTTTTAGGCATCGGCGCCCCGGAATAATGTTTTAAAATGGATGGATTTTGCATAACATCAATATGTTCTTGCGAATCGAGTTTGAAGCCCATAGTTTTCGGATTGGCCATAAGGTTGCCATATGGACCCGGTTTATAATCGGCCACATACTGTCTCTGATCGAATATCTCTATGGGATAATTCCAGACAACGCCACCATCTGCATATAGACAATTTTTTTGAGTACCATCGGCCAGAGTCACAGGCCTTTCTATAGACTCAAAAAAAATTGGAATAGACATGGAAATACGCACGGCATCCGCAACAAGCATATCCGGTGTATTTTCGTAAGAAAATATCTCAGGGTACCCGGTATTCAGATTCGTCCCCACCAAATACGGGTCCATTTTAAAGTGTGCTTCATCATGCATGGCTTTAAAAGTTAACTCTTTGCTTGTGATTTTTAACGATGCTTTTTCAAGTCCATCATCTATTGAGTTTTCGAGCCATTTTTTAAAGGCGTCTCCTTTCCATATACCTACTTTTGTTGCATCGAATTTAGTAAATAGCTGTTTTAATATATCACTAATTTCACGGTGCAGATGCAAAGCAACAGGGAGTAAAGTAAATTTCATCGGAGTAAACAAATATACAAAGAAAAGACCCCAGGGGATTGTTTTAAAATTTTTAATAACACTTTCAACTTCTTTTCCGAATGGCGTTAAGTCTTCAAATTGTGAAAAATCCGCATCCATCAATTTTTTCAATTCCTGGCTGTTGCCATTGTAGACAGCGTACAAAGCCGCCAGTATAGATCCGGCAGAGGTTCCGCCAGTTCGTTTAACATTTGATATATCAATTTTATCTGAATTTTGCAGAACTTCCTGAATCGCACCCAAGTAGGCAATCCCTTTGATGCCCCCGCCACTGAACACCAAATTTTCGATTTGCAAATTTTTCATTTTACTCTCCTTAATTTTTAATCAGATTTTATATCCACGATACTATCTATTAAAATTAACAAAAATGGATCAAAAACCTTGTGCCCGGGTTCAGTCGATGAACCTATTTATGAACATGAAAAAAGCCTTAAACCAAATTAGTTGGCGTTCATTCACAGGTGATAAATTTGAGTGGCAGTTCAGGTTGATCTCAATATTGGGTTAAGAATCAGCACCTGATGGCTCCACTATGCGGATAGCGGGATAACCTTTGAAATAATGCAAGTTTAAAAATAAGGGAATCTCAGAGTAATTTTTACGGCCCGGTAAAGTCAAATGCCTTGCTGATTGTCTATAATGAATATAACCGCTACGGAATGAATCCTGAATATAATCTCGATTTTAAATACATTCCGGACCAGCTTGTCAATATTTTTTAAAATCACACCCCTAAAGATGAGCAGAAAAAATAATTTTTTAAGTAGTTGGGTTGGCATTTCAGCGCGGAAAATGCTTGCAATTTTTTTTTGGCAAAATTACCGGAAAGTTTAGACAATTTGCGCCAAAGAATCTACCATCTTGTATGTCTTTTTTCCCGTCTTCTTAAGTTATGCCAAAGGTGCGAATACGTACAGTATGCAAACTGATCAGCAAAAATTTGGCGCGCCTTGAAGACGAAAAAAAATCTAAGAGCCTGTTTGGGAATTATTAAATCGGCTGCAAAAGAGAAAAAAACGTTATTTCGTGTCACGTTCACCCAAAAAGTTATAATTCAGCGGATATTTGGAATCTTTGCCCAACCGGCTAAAAGTTCCTGCTGGACTTTTCTGTGGATTTGGGCAAAAATCCCGAAGCGGCATTGGCAAATTCTCAAAAAGTCCTAGTGGGATAGAGCATTTTTTGTGTTTCCTAATTGTAAACTCTGATATTATTGGCCCTGAATTTTGAAAAAATATTTACTGCCGTGACTTATTGAGAACTTACCGGCATTGTTCAGTATATCTGCAGCAAGTATTGCCGGTAGTTGCAACTATCAACAAGAAAAAGGAGGCGGTGTTTGCTCTTTGGCATAAAAGCCATAGTCTTTACACCGAATTTTAGATGACAACACGATATTGTTTGTATTGCTCGGTTTTATTTTTCCTGTTCAGCACCAGTTGTATGCGAATGGGTTCTGAATACACTCCTGCCGAACTGCCGGTGAAACCGCCGAAGGCTTTCCAGAGTGCTGATCATGAGTCTGCCGGGCTTACTGCGCCCCAGGGTAACTGGTGGAGCGTATTTAACGATCCTGCCATTGACGGCCTGGTAATGCGGGTATTGAAAAATAACCTGGACATACGGAAAGCCGCGGCAGCTGTTTTAGAAGTTCGCGCCCAATTCAGACAAGCAGAAGCCGAGCGCTGGCCCAGCCTGAATGTGGAAGCCAGCGCCGCAAAATCGCGCACGTACAGCGTTAGTACAGCAACGGGTGAAACGGCGCCAAACACGATTAACACCTATTCGCTGTCCTTGCCGGCAACCTTTGAGTTGGATTTATGGGGACGGCTAGCCAGGGCCGAAGATGATTTGAAGGCTCAATTGCTGGCTAAAGAGGAAAACCGGCGCGTTATTGCCCAAACCGTTGTGGCCGATGCGGTATCTCTTTATCTGAGAGTGGTTTCCCTGGAACGTCAGATAGAGGCTGTCGAAGAAAGCATTAACGGTTTTCAGGACAACCTTGAGCTGGTGATGCGCCGGTATAATAAAGGTATTATTTCCATTCTCGATGTCCGTCAGGCCCGCAGGGCTCTGGCCCAGGCCCAAGCGGGACTTCCCCTGCTTGACCAGCAACTGGCAGATTCCCAGCAACAACTTGAGGTATTGGCGGGAAGCTATCCACTAACACAACCTGCCAGGACAGTGGATGAAAATTATTACAAAAAATTACGTCCCGTACCACCGGGCCTGCCTTCGGACCTGCTTTCCAAACGACCGGATATCCGCAAGGCCGAAGCCGATTTGCGCAGTCTGCATGCTCAGGCGGGTGTAGCCTATGCCAACCGGTTTCCAAAAATTAGCTTAACGGCGGAACTGGGTTACGGATCAGAGGCTCTAAGAAATTTATTCAAAAAACAAAGCAAGTTCTGGGAGATTGCCGCGGGAATCGTGCAACCTGTTTTTGATTACGGCAAGCTTAAGGCTTCTCAGCGAGCCGCGCAGGCGCGTTTGGCTTATGGGCAAATCGAATATGCCCGAACGGTTCTTAACGCCTTTGCCGAGGTTGAAAATTCATTGATGACACGCTCAAAGCAGTTGCAGCGCCGGCAAAGATTCTTACTTTTCCTAGATGAGGCCCGTGCAACAGAACGTACAGCGCGTCAGCGCTATGAACGCGGGCTGGTAGACTATCTGACCGTGCTGGATGCCCAGCAGGTTCGCGTACAGGCCGAATTGGACTTGATCGATGCCGAACAGACCATATATCAGAATCGTGTGGACCTGCATCGCGCCTTGGGAGGCAGTTGGGAAGACGTGCAAAATGAACCAAAAGGTGAGCATCAGGCTCCGCTCGAAATAAACAATTCAGTTGGTTAAGGCGATTGGCGAAAAATAATATACCAGATTGAGCTTCGATTTTTTTTCGTATTCAAGGCGCGCCAAAGTTTTGCTGATCAGTTTGCATACTTTACGTATTTGGGCTTTGGAATAACGCAGAGGAAGGGGAAAAAGGCATACAAGATGGTATATTCTTTAACTGTAAATCGCCTAAGGGTGTTGAAAATGGCAAATATAACGTTATCGCGCCTGATTCGTACTTGTTTTCAAGAGGCAACAGACAAAAACGGATTCAACGGGCGCATATAGATCAAGACTATCAACAGAGGGGGATCTGCAACTTCCAGCACTCTAAGTATATATTTTTCAAACAAGCAGGGTAAAGCATATGGCGTCAGGAAAACAAAGGGCAATTCAAGCGTTATTAGCGGTTTGCATCCTTATTGCGGGAATTGTGATTTTTTCCATCTTGAAAGAGAGCCGTTCTTCTGTGGAGTTAAATAAACCGGATATCCCTTTGCCCTCTGTTCAAACCATTAAGACCGGCACTGGACCGCAGGTGGTTTCTCTGAACGGTTACGGCACGGTCAGCCCCATTCATAAAATATCCCTTGTGCCCCAGGTAGCCGGAAAAATAATCGAAATCTCACCATCCCTGGTCAATGGCGGCGCATTCGAAAAAGAAGATGTTCTGCTTCGGATCGATCCACAGGATTATGAGATTGCCGTCACCCTTGCCGAAGCCAATCTCAAGGACGCTGAAAATAAATATGCCCAAGTCAAGCAAGAGGCCGGGGCAGCGCGTGACGAATGGCGTGAGCTTCACGGAAAAACAGTGCCGCCGCCCCTGGTGGCCAAGCAGCCCCAACTGGCCGCGGCGCTGTCCAGGCTTGATGCAGCCGGGGCCGAGCTGAGAAAAGCCCGCCTGCAATTGGAGCGGACAGCGCTCAAAGCGCCCTTTGACGGACGCGTATCTGAAAAGCTGGCGGATATGGGCCAATATACCACTGCAGGGCAAAAACTGGCCACCTTGTTTGCGACCTATGCGGTTGAGATCGTTGTTCCCATGGCCTTTGAAGATTTGGCATGGTTTCATGTGCCCGGTTTTACACACGGCGATGGCCCCGGAGCCCCGGCCGATGTCCGGGCGCAGGTGGCGGGCCGGATCAAAAGTTGGGGGGCCCGCGTGGTCCGGGCCGAAGGCGTGCTTGATGAACAAACCCGCATGGTAAACATTGTGCTGCGGGTTGATGAGCCATATGCGACCCGTCCTCCTTTGGCGGTGGGGCTTTTCACCGAAGTGACCATAAAAGGCAATACCTTGGCCGAAGCCACCTTGATACCGCGGTCGGCACTTCGGGAAAACAATCAGGTATGGGTTATTGAAAACGAAGACAGGCTGATTTTCAGAAATGTTGAAGTGGCCCGTATTAATACCCACGGCGCACTTATCAGCAAGGGATTATCAAACGGCGAACAGGTGGTGACTTCATCGCTCAAAGGGGTAAGTAACCGAATGCGTGTCAGAGTTGAACAGCCTTGAGCAAATTCGTCTCTAAAAATGCGATAAAGGACTGATTTATGAAAACATCCATAGCCTGGTTTGCGGAAAATCACGTGGCCGCTAATTTGCTGATGTTTTTTTTAATCGTGGCCGGTGTTTTTACGCTTTCATCGATTAAGCTTGAGATTTTTCCCGAAACAACCCTGGATCAAATCAATATTACCACCATTTATTCCGGCGCATCTCCATCGGAAGTTGAAGAAGCCGTGGTACGCCGTATTGAAGAAAAAATCGCTGGTCTTTCGGGAATAAAACGAATTGATAGCAAATGCCGCGAAGGAACAGCATCTATTAAAGTGGAAGTCATGAAAGATTGGGACGCCAACCAGCTTCTGGACGACATTAAATCCGAAGTGGACCGGATTACAACCCTGCCTGACGAGGCCGAAAAGCCGGTAGTAAGCCAAGCTGTGCGCCGCAGCCAGGTGATTAATGTCGCCGTTTACGGCAATGTGCACGAAGCCGCCATAAAGTACTGGACCGAGCAACTGCGTGATGAGTTGACCAATTTGCCTGGAATTTCCCAGGCCGATATTTCCGCCGTTCGGGAAAGTGAAATACATATTGAGATATCCGAAGCCACCTTGCGCCGCTACAACCTGACCCTGGCCACGATATCGGGCATCGTGGCTCAGCACAGTCTTGACTTACCGGCGGGCAGCATAGATACCTCGGGCGGTGAAGTTCTGGTGCGTACAAAGGGACGCCGTTATCAGGCGGACAATTACAGGGATATTCCTATCATCACTCGTACCGATGGCAGTCAAGTTACTCTGGGACAACTTGCCGTTATCCGGGACCATTTTGAAGATGTGGATCTGTTTGCCCGCTTTGAAGGCCAGCCTGCGGGTGTGATCAGCGTCTATCGTGTTGCAGACCAAAGCGCTTTGGCTGTTGCCGATACGGTCAAAAAATTTATTACCGCAAAAACCGGAACGCTGCCCGAGGGAGTGCAAACCGCTCTGTTTGCAGACAGATCCAAAATCTTACGTTCACGTATGGAACTGCTTTATAAGAACATGTTTTATGGTTTGTGCCTGGTGGCGCTGATGCTGGGTATATTTCTCAACCTGCGCCTTGCGTTTTGGGTCACGTTGGGTATTCCTATTTCATTTGCAGCCAGTTTAATTTTTTTGCCCTACTATGATGTCTCTATTAACATGATCTCTTTGTTCGCTTTTATCATGGTTCTCGGAGTTGTGGTCGATGACGCCATTATTGTGGGCGAAAATATCTTTCGCCACGGCGAAAAAGGCTCGCCGCCTTTAAAGGCGGCGGTTCAGGGCGCCCTGGAGGTGGGACGGCCGGTGATTTTTTCGGTGCTGACCACCATGGTGGCATTTTGGCCTCTGCTCCAGGCAGGCGGCACCATGGGCAAATTAATGCGTAATATCCCTATTGTGGTCATTCTTGTGCTGGCGGGCAGCCTGGTCGAATCCCTATATATCCTGCCTGCCCATCTGGTCCGCAGCCGAACGATGAAATCTTCCCATACCACCAAGCCCAATGTAGCTGCCTACGCGCTCAGGCGTTTTATCAACGGTCCCTATAAAAGGCTGCTTTCTACGGCTCTTAACTGGCGTTATATTACTTTGTCTTTAGGACTTTTTACTTTAATCATTACTATGGGTGTTTGGAAAGGCGGAAGAATCAAGTTCGTTTTTTTCCCAAAAGTGGAAAGCGACACCATGCAGGCGCTTTTGACCATGCCAGCGGGTACTCCGGTAAAGCGTACTCAGCACGTGGTGAATCGTTTGGAAAACAGCGCCCGCAAGGCAATCAATGACAAGCAACAGGCCCTGCCAAAGAAAAGCCCTGCATTACTGCAATATATTTCCACCACCATGGGGGCCCATTACGGCAGGGGTGTTTCCGGCAACAGCGGCAACAATCTGGCCATGGTCCAGGTGCAGTTAATTGAGGGCGAGGATCGCAGTGTCAGTACCCTGGAGCTTACCAGGAGCTGGCGAAAAGCCATGGGCCAGGTTCCCGATGCCGAATCCCTATCGTTCAAAAGCTCGTTGCACAGCTTCGGCAACGCCATAGAAGTTGATCTGTCTCATGATAACAATGAAATGCTCCTGCTTGCGGTTCAAGATTTAAAAGACAAGCTTCGGGGCTATACCGGCGTATCGGATATCGAAGACAACTTTTTACCCGGCAAAGTGGAAATGCAACTCAAGCTTAAACCTGGGGCCAACAATCTGGGGATTACTTTGGAGGATCTGGCCCGTCAGGTTCGCCATGCGCTTTACGGCGCGGAAGCGCTGCGCTTTCAACGTGATCAGGATGAAGTTAAAGTGATGGTGCGCTTTCCCGAGAGCGAACGTCAATCACTTGTAAATGTGGAACAGATGCGCATTCGAACACCGGAAGGCAAACAAATTCCCTTTACCGCCATTGCCGAAGTGGATATGCAAAGAGGCTATGCCTTGATTGAGCGAACTCAAAGACGGCGGGTCATTACTGTTTCTGCTGATGTGGATGAAAACAAAGCCAATGCGGACGAAATCCGTCAAGAACTTGAAGCTAAGTTTCTACCCGGCTTGAAAAACAAATATCCTAATTTGAGGCACACGACGGAAGGCGAAGGCCGTAACCGCAAAGAATCGCTTAGTGATGTTTTTCGAAGCTTTATCATTGCCCTTTTTGGCATATATGCCTTGCTGGCCATCCCTTTTCGATCCTTTAGTCAGCCTTTTGTGGTCATGGGCGCCATTCCCTTCGGAATCGTCGGAGCGGTTTGGGGGCACCTTATCATGGGCTTTAACCTTTCGATTATCAGCCTGTTCGGAATCGTGGGGCTTACCGGCGTGGTGGTCAATGACAGTCTTGTGCTGGTTCACCGGACCAACGCTCTTCGCCGCGAAGGGCTTACGCCGCTAAAAGCTGTTCAAAAAGCCAGTGCAGCTCGTTTCAGGGCCATTGCCCTAACATCGCTGACGACATTTGCAGGATTGACGCCCATGCTGTTGGAGCGTAGCATACAGGCCCGTTTTTTAATCCCAATGGCCGTCAGTCTGGGATTCGGTGTTCTTTTCGGAACCGTCATCACGCTGATTCTTATTCCTTGCGGGTATCTGGTGTTAAATGATATTCACAGTATTGGGGATAAATTTTTGCGTTTCGCAGGCATCAGAAAACCGGAAAAGCTACCGGATACAATAAGTCAAGAATAAGTAAGGCTGGTGCGTATCCGGCAATAGGAAATGTCAGCCATGCGTATTTTACTAATCAATCCATCCGCAAGTTCAGTGTTTAATGCCCTGGGCGTTGTTTTTCCGCCCCTGGGATTACTATATATCGCTACCGCCGCTCGTGCGGCCGGTCACGATGTAACTGTTCTGGACCAGATGGTGGACCATCGAAAGCTTGATTTTTCAAATTTTGACGTCGTTGGAATTCATTCAGATACAACCCGGTTTTTTGAAGCCATGGCCCTTGCCAGGCAAGCCCGGCGCAGTGGTTCAAAGGTGGTGCTCGGAGGTCCCCATCCTTGTTTCGACACCCGGAGCATCTTTGAGTCCGGGGATGTGGACGCCATCGTTCGCGGAGAAGGAGAACAAAGTTTTGTGGCCTTGCTTGACGCATGGCAAAACGGGCAATCCGGCTTGGCCATTAAAGGGGTCCTGGTAAAACATAAACACAGGATTTCAGACGGCGGGCCACCGGATCTGATCCAGGATGTAGATGCGCTGCCTGTGCCTGCCCGCGATTTTTTGAATACGGCCCTTTATCAGCGCACCCGGCTGGATGGCTGGCCACTGACATCCTTGCATACCAGCCGCGGCTGCCCCTTCCAATGCCGATTTTGTGCTTCTTCCAGGCTTGAAGGCTCTGCCTGGCGGGCGCGCAGTGCTGATAGCGTATTGGAAGAAATTGATAATCTGGTTTCAATGGGGTATCGGGCCCTGGCCTTTCTGGACGATAATTTTACGGGTTCCAAAGACCGAATATCAAACATTTGTGATGGAATCCTCAAAAAAGGCTGGAAGCTGCGGTGGTGGTGTTTTTGCAGGGTAGACACCATCGTGCGCAACCCGGAGATGATTGCCCAAATGGTCCGCGCCGGGGCCTACTCGATTTTCGTGGGAATCGAATCGCCGTCTTCCAATATTTTAAGTGAAAGCAACAAAGGCATCAAAGCCGAACAAGCCCGCGAAGCTGTCCAAATCCTCAAGGCCAACGGCCTGAACATCTGGTCCAGCTATATTCTTGGATTTGCTTCTCAAAACCGGCGAAGCATCCGCGACACCATTAAATTCGCATGCGAGCTTAACACCACAACAGCTCAATTCACCATACTGACCCCTTATCCAGGCACAGAACTGTGGGACGAACTGGAAAGCCGCTTAATTGAAAAGGCCGGCAAAGGCTTTGATGGTGTTCATGCCATTTTCCGCCATCCCCATATTGCCCCTTTTGAGATGCAGATGTGGCATATATGGGCTTACATTCGCTTTTACATGCGCAATAAAGATTCCATTCTCGGATTTATCCGTTTTCTGCGCCTGCGAAAATTCGGATTACATCTTTTGACACAATAAGTTCAAAAAAAAATAGGGGGCTTGGTTTTAGACGGTTGGCGCTAAAAAATATAACATCTTAACAGGTACCCATATTGCGCAGGAAACGAAAAAAGACAAACAATGTGTTGTTTAATTAATTTAATTCACATTCCTTAGCTATTGTCTTTATACATCCAGCTAGCTTCTTGAAGCACAAAATCTCCCAGCAGGTACCCCATGTTTTCCGGTAAAATTTGATCGCTTTGCCTTCTGGAATTGCTTGGTCTAAATGCGCTCGGGGATCCGAGCAGTTCCTTACGGGCAATTTGAGCGCCGCTTTGATCGGTAAGAGTGACCAACAGTTTCATGTGAGAACGGTTCACTAAAACTTTGCTCCCAAAACGGTTTCCCCTCATGACAATACGCATCGATGTTATCTTGGCGTCTACAAACACGGCGAGGCCCTCATGTTCCGAGTCATCTTTTTCCAGAACATCTTTAAAAACAACCATATCCTGCAAATATTCCAGTGCGGTGATTTTGCATTTTGCTAAAGCATACCTTCCGTTGAATGTGTTCGGCGGCACGTCAAAGTTGCGAAAAACAACCAATGTATTTTTCAGTTGCTTCGCAGGACCGGATAAGGAGGTCTTTTCAACTTCAGGGCTTACAGCGCAACCTGATAGTAAAGCCCAACATAACATGACTATAAGGAAAACAGTGCTTGCTCTTTTCGGCACGGAATCCGCTCCTTTGTCTATCCATCTTGATTTCAGCACCTTGTAAGTTCCAAGACCCTTAAATACCAATTTTTAGCGGCGCCTAAAGGCTCCAATACGCGGAAAAAACATACCTGTTTGTTGTTTATACACTTGATATTGGGGAAAAGCTTGCGTCATTTTGCGCTCCTCAATGCAAGACCGGTAAATTTGTCCGCTAACGAAAGCAATATACAGAAAAATAGTAAGGGGCTGCAATCGTAAAAACAGGCTTCCCAAAAACATGACAAAATGACTGCTGTAAAGCGGATGGCGCACATGCCTGAAAATACCGATTGTAATTAATTGGCGGGCTTCAGTCATAATGGTAAATGCTCTTCGCAGGGTTAAAAGCCCCACTAGGTTAATGGCGCCGCCCGTTACCATCAGCGCCATAATTGCAATGTAAACATACAGATGCGAAGGGTTTGAAACCGGCGTCCATCGCGGCAGATTCAAAGGTGCGAGGCTCATTAGAACGGGCAGGCCTGCGATGATGATTGGAAACGCTGTTTCCATGAATCCTTTGGCTTTGGCCACAGCTGTTGAGCGGCTAAGGTAGGAAGCGATATAGCCCAGGAAAATAGCTGTTTCCACACTCCACAGAGCCAGCTTCAGAGACCATATGGCGATAATTTCGGGGCCGCTGTAAATCTTATGCCCCAAGGCATTTGTGATATTGCTATAAAAATGTGCGGACCATTGAAATGTTTGCGGAAACTCCTTAAACTGATATACTCGCCGAGCAATAAACGCGCCGATAATGATCATGGCGCAAATACGGCTAAGCGCCTCACCATGAGGCCAGCGGGTTGGATGAAAGAAAACCAGGCCATCAAACCAGGCCCACCAGGTTTTTATGATTTTTTTCACAGCCGTCATTTTTTTCATCCCGTTACCGGTAAACTATCAGGGTTTGTTTTCGCTAATAGAAACACTGTATTCGGAATGTGAATGTTGCGATTTCCAAAGGTCCTAACGTGCCGGCCGAATTGACCATTTCCGGCTGAATATTAGGCGATTGGCGAAAACAATATAACATTTTAGGGTCTTGGAAGATGCCAATATAGACGTTATTGCGCTTAGATTTTTTCATCTTCAAAGTTTGCCAAAGTTTGCATACTTAACGTATTCGCACCTTTGGCACAACTCAAGAAGGCAAAAAAGCACCATGTTATATTCTTAGGCAAAATCGCCTTAATCCGGTTGCCTGGCCAGGGATAGATTACCCGATGCGATAAGCTTGTCTTCAACGCGGGCTTTGACCTTGAATCGAAAAAGGCCCCCGAAGGATTTTTCCAGGGTGGCCTGGAGAATCAGTGTCTGACCGGGGGTTGCCGGATGCAAATATTTGATATCGGTGCTGGCCAGAAAATAAAAACTACGGTTGTTTTCATATTCGCCGGATTGTTGCAGTCCTGCCAGCAGGCCTGCGGTCTGCGCCAGGGCCTCTGTTACAAGAACACCCGGCATGATGGGATTTCCGGGAAAGTGTCCGGCGAAAAAAACCATGTCCGCAGCCAGATACACGCTTGCGGTGATGTCCTTTTGCTCATCATATGAAATAATTTCATCAACGAAACAAAACGGCTTTCTGTGGGGCAAAATTTGTCTGATGATGTCAGGATGAAAGGTTTTTATGGTCATCATGATTCCGTTCTTGATTGATTTTTGCCGTTATATGCACTCAAGTTATTTAACGACATATCCAATGTGTTTAAGCTTTCCATGTCACCTATGGGAGTTATAATAAGGCGCCGGTCTATCCAGCGGATACTGCGGGTAATCACCTGCCCGGGACCGATCTCAAAGCCATACCGGATTCCGGCTGCGCTAAAACTTTGGATAAGTTCCACCCAACGAACGGGGCTGCTCAATTGCATGGCCATGGATTCGGCCAACTGCTTGGGAGAATTTACAGGATGAAGGGTGGAATACGAAATCAGGGGACACCGGGCCGGTTTGAGCTTATTGAGGTCAATTTCTGCCAGAAAGGCTTTCGCGGCCGGCTCCATATAAACCGAATGATACGCTATTGCGGCAGGCAGCCTGTAAGCGTCCAGCGCACCTTGAGCCATCGCCTTGCCGATGGCGCTTTCAAGCTGCGGGGCGGCGCCTGAAATGATGGTCTGCCGGGGGGTGTTATAGATGACCGGTTCAATGCCGCCGATATCATTGCAAATGGCCTGAATTTCATCGGCGGACAGTCCGAAGATCACTGCCATTCCGCCGTTTTGATGCTTTCCGGTGTCCAGCAATAATTCACCGGCTTTACGGACAATGCCAAGACCGGTTATAAAATCAAAACAACCTGCCGCGTATGCCGCTGCATAAAACCCTGAACTGTAACCTGTTAAACGGACTGGCTGGACGCCCCTTTCTACCAGCAGGTCCGTTAGAGCGCAACTGACTGTGTATACAGCCAATTGACAGATAAGATCTTCATTGAGCCGTTCTTTGGACCCCTCAAAGCAGATCCGGCTGAGGGGAAAACCCAAAAATTCGTCTGCAGCCATAAATATCCGCCTTACCCTGGGCTGCTTGCCGTAAAGGTCCAGAGCTATCCCCACTGGCTGGGGGCTTTGCCCCGGATAAAGGTATGCTGTATTATTCTTCAATTAAAAAAACTCACTTATTTTTTTTTTCTAACTTTTGCAACTTTTGTTTAATCAAGTCAGTAGTTTCCGAGTCATCTTTTTTGAGTTGGATTGCCAGCAGATAAGCCTTTTTTGCCTTCTCATATGCCAAGGGATCACCCTTTTCCATTAATGCGGCATAGTAGTCCGCCAGGGTAACCTGGTATTGGACATAGTCTTTATTCTCCGGCGAAGAGTTTGAAATGGCCTTTTTAATTGCTTTTCCGGCTCTGATGAGCCGCTCGTTAATCAGCAGGCTTTTGGCCACGACATAATAAGGTTCCGGCCGGTCGGGATGTAATTTGGCAAGCTGCTTTCCGATGCGGTAAGGACGCTGAACCAAGTGTATATAGCTTTTATCATCAATTTGCTTTAACCGCAGGCATTTTTCATTCAGTGCCTTGGCCAGCAGGATATTGACATCTAATTTATTAGGATTGGCAGCAGCCGGTTCCTCCAGCATCTGGATGGCCTCGTCGAATCGTTTATCCTTGAAATGCTCCGTGGCCTCTTTTATTACTTTGTCATCTTCGCTCTGAGGCGCAATCTGTTCAGATGGCTGGCACAGCGCTATTGTGGTAAAAAGTATCGTAACAAAGACAGTTAACAGTATTGTTCGCGTTGCTCTGTACATGAGATCTCCTTATTCTATTCGTTTTTTTCAGACGAGCCGTCCAGAATAAAGGTATCGGGCGGCAGAGGTTGGTTAACCGCTTTAAAGTTTAACGTAAGTCTAATCCATTCCTTTTGATTGAATTGAACATAAATTTGTCCAGGCAACCATCGTTGATCGTCAACTATCGCGGAAATCAACCTTACCCGTTTGGCCATAGCGCGTTTCTTGGGTCTCATAACCAGAGTTACATCCGGCAACGGCATGTTTTTCGTTGCTTTGACCTCAAACCGCTGAATTAAATCTTCGATAGGTTGACCAAAACCAAAATATTTCTTCAAAATGTTCTCTTTTCCGCTAATACTATGTTTTTTTGTCTGTTTTTGTTCCGGGTCATGAATCAATACCCACTCTCCATCAAAAAGGACGCTATAGGATGATGGGCTGGTAACTTTAATGAGCAGCTTACCATCGGCTTCATAGTAAATCGTTCCTTGTGAACGCACCACTGACTCAAGCAGGTCTGATTTCTGAAGCTGAATAAAATTGGCGCTGAAACTTTTAAGGGAGTTTTCGACTTTTTTTATTTTGGTAATCACATCAAACGTTTGTTTATCCAGGCCGGGGGCATCGGCCGCCACGATACCATAGACAATAAACAAGCCGGTAAGACATATGAGAAAATAAAGCCGATGTGGGTAAATTAATTTCATTACTTCAAAAGATTATCAGGTTTACTGATCAGTGGATCGGGACAATACCATTGGTCTGGGTAACGTCGAATATAGGTTTCAAAAACAGCCGCTAGGCGACGAAGGTTGCAATCAATTGCATGATCACGATCGCCACTGGTTTGAATGGGCAGAGGCTGTTCAAGAACACCATAATAGGTGCCGTCTGCTTTTTCAATGACAAATGTCGGTATAAGAGCCGCACCGGAAATCATGGCCAGCACAATGGGCCCGATAGGAAGACATATCTGAGTGTTAAGAAAATTTACCGGCCGTCCGGTTCCCAGGTGGTCGCGGTCGCCTATCATGGCCACAATACGATTCTTGCGCAGCGCATCAATGATGGGAACCACGCAAAGAGTTGATTGGCCGACTTCAATGATATCGATGCCGCGGATCTTTCTTAAGTGGGTAACCAGCATGTTCGTCCGGTCTGTATTATGGGGCAGGCCTACAACGGTTAACGGGTAATTCAAGACCCTGAGTAAATTACCGCCGATTTCCCAATTACCTACATGAGCTGATACAAGAATCACGCCTTTGCCCTTGGCCAGGGACTGGTCAAGCACGCGTTGGCCCCGGATGGTGCTGAAATAGGATTTGACTTTCCCGGCATCAAGTTGCGGAAACAAGAAATAATCAATCATATAGCGCGAATAATTCAGGAAAATACCGCGCACGGCCTTGCGTACATCCGGGTGATGAACGGGTTTGCCCAAAGCCAGGGAAAAGTTGCGGGCCAGATTTTTACAATCATTTTTAGAAACAATATAGATTATCCGGCCCACGAGGTGTCCAAGCAACCGGCATATCCTCCTGGGAAGGTAGCGTACCGTATAGTAGATTGCATAGTATGATAACGGTGAATCAAATGCGTGCTGGCGCATATTTTCAATATTCCTTACGATCAAAAACGGCGGATTCGATGAAAAAAACTTTACACCAATAGTGAATTGTGGTTATTTTTTAAAGTCTTGTAACTCCAAAGACCTTAATTCGTCATTGATGTCCGGTTATTGTAATTACCTATATTTTAAAGTCAATTGGGTCCTAACAGCAATGTCTATCCTCTCATTTTCCCGTAACAATTGCCTTCGGTATTTTCTTTTAAGGGTCCTGATACTGTTTACCGTTTTGTTTTGCCTGGCTTGCAGTACCCCTCAAACCAGCGTTTATAAACGCTATAACTCTTATTCGGGCGAGATTAACCAGCATTCCCGTTTGATCAATGCCTCGCCCGAAAAAATTTTCGGTATTTTGACCGATCCGGTACAATATACCTCGCTGGCTCCTGCATATACCCATATTGCTTTTTATACACCGCCGCCTTACCGCAAGGGAAGCCGCTTTAAAATAGATATCGACCATCTGCTGAACTTTTCCTGGTACTCTGAAGTTCAAGAAGTCGTTTCCAATCGCAAGACAAGGTTAACGTTTCTTGACGGCTTATTCAAAGGGGGCGCCGAAATTTGGGAATTGGTACCTAAAAATGATAAAACACTTGTTATTCAAACAATTATCGTTTCACCTGAGGGCTGGTTCCATACTTTTATCTGGAACTTCAAAGCCCGGAAACGTCATGATGTGATCATCGAAACGCTTTTAGACAATTTGAAACAACATGCTGAGAAAAGCTGAACAGGTTGATGTGCCAGTCCATCCAACCCCAAAAATCGAGTGCCTGCTTTGTTCCGGCCAAATTTTCAAGCTGATTTTTCAAAAAAATCAATACTTCTACTATAAGTGTACCCGTTGCAGCCTGGTGCGCCTTTACCCAGGCCCCGATAACGCTGCGGCCGTAAACGCTTATGATGATTATCTTTCATCGGATAAGCAAATTATTGCCGACTGGCAACGTATGATGCGTCTGCCGATTCAACGCGCAGCGGATCTGATTCAAGCTCATGCTCCGGCCCGCGAAAAGGCTAAACCCGGCAAGGTGTTGGATGTGGGCTGCGGCTATGGTTTTTTTCTAAAAGAGATGGCCCGGCGGGGATGGCGGGTGCAAGGTCTTGAAATCTCGCCCGCCGGACGCCGTTACGCCCGTGAGCAATTAAGATTGCCTGTATCCGGGCAACCGGTGGAACAGGCTCGCTGGCCGGACGATTGTTTTGATGTGATTACCCTTTTTTATGTGATTGAGCATTTGGTTGATCCTAAAGCAATGCTCAATCGTCTGCGAAACTGGTTAAAACCTAAAGGAGTGTTGCTTTTGCGTTGGCCCCATAGCACTCCCATTGTTCGTTTGCTGGGACCTTTGGCCCGTAAATTTGATATCTATCACAGCCCTTACCACCTTTTTGACTTTTCACCAGGCGCCATCGGAATGCTTTTAAAACAATGCGGTTATGATCCGGTCATTACCTGCACCGGCGGTTATACTCTGCCTGCAAATCCGATCTTGGGGATATGCAGCTGCGGATTCGGCGTGTTAGCCCAAGCTGTGGAAAAAGCAACCCGTTACAAAATATTACTCCCAGGGGTAAGCAAAACGACACTTGCAGTAAAATCAGATTAATCCATTCATTGAACTATTGGATGGACTTATTTGGCATTACAAAAAGAGTCCTGATATTGCCCCTCAATTTTGTAAGCTTGCTTCTCCCTGACCATATGCAAGGCATCTGCTTCATATTCATTAGGATCAATAACTCCATGGGCGATATGCTGAAAAAAATGGCACATCTCATGGGCAAGCACCGCAGCGCGACGGCAAGGCGATAACGTATTGCAAATATATACAGTCTCAGTTTTGGGAATAAAAAGTCCTACAACAACTTTCAGATAACGATCCATTATTTTTTGGGCCTGAATATGACCGAATTCGGTTTCCCAACGCATATAAGATTCTTTGTTGCCTTTTATAAACGCTTTCTGAAGCTCTTTTTTTCCCACAAACCTGATTTCAGGCATTTGCGGAATAGTTTTAATATTCATTTGCTTGGCAACCCACAGATACGTATCATAAGGCGAATCGGCATGGACCTGCTCAAGACCGGCTAACAGGAACACGATGGTCCAAACAAATACAAGTAAGTACAGGATTGATTTTGGGACAGGCGACGATTTCTGGATAGGTGACAGGTACATGGCGGGGGGCCTCCTCAGACAGGTTCGTTCAGCAGTTCAGCAGTTCAGTTACAGATTCACATTTTCAGCAGTCTCTATCGTCATTTCAACAGCAGTCATTTTCAAAAAGCCTGAATTAGACCTAAGAAGCGAACAGGTCTCAAATCATCCGTTATAACGGTGGATTTGGATTCATTTTCGTTTTTTTCGTCACAAGGTGCATACTCATTTGCTGTGTCCATTCACGAAAATAAATTCAAAGGCATGCAAGATTGGAGTAATCATCAGATTCATCGCCCTTATCCTTGACCGGATAGGATGAGGCGGGTAAAAGGCCGTCATGTTATTATCTCTGCAAGATAACCAAAGGTGGCTTATGAAACGCCTTCTGATCATGACGGCTGGGGGTATTCCTAACAGCCCTGTTCATCAATTACAGCACAACACAACACTGGCTACAGTACCAAATGCATTTATATTCGTAAAGACTTTTCAAGCAGGCCATCTTAAGCATGAAGCCCAGGCCGGGGTGTCAGGCTTGGCGGCATCCACGCGTAAAGATTATACATATTGGACGATCAATGACATCGGCGCCCGGCCCGAAATTTTTACCGTAAACACAAACGGCATCTGTCTTGGTTATGCCGGGATAAATACGCCTGTCTATTTTCGAAACAGACCGGAAAATCCTGGGCCGCTGCTTTTGATTAGCCGCTGCTAACATTGCAGCTTCCCCTTGCCCAAAAAACACCGGCTTTGTTTCAACGTGAAGCTTCGTGTTTGCGCCGGGATGGCAACAGCCTCATCCTTACATCTAAAGGGTGTGGCGCAGCCATCTGCCGGCATGACCTAATCCGGGACTAAACACCTGTGATTGTTAATTATTTACACCCTCTACGCCCTTAGGCGATTTGTGTTAAAGAATATACCGTCTTGTATGTCTTTTTTCCCGTCTTGTGTGTTATTCCAAAGGTTCGAATACGTTAAGCATGCAAACTTTTGCATGCCTTAAAGACGAAAAAAAATCTAAGCCCAATATGGTATCAGTTAAGATGTTATATTTTTTCCGCCAATCGCCTTAGTCAATCTGTTTAAAGCGGGCGGTAAAATGCCGCAGAATTTTTGGTTCGCTGGTAAATTCAACACCGCGAACTTCTTTACTGCGTTCTTTGATTTTAATTAAACCGTCTGCAACAACATCCATATGGTTGTTAGTATAAGTTCTGCGCGGGATTGTTAAACGCAGCAGCTCCATTGGCGATTTTTGTTGTTTTCCGGTTTCCGGATCTCGTCCCATTAATAGCGAACCGACTTCTACCGTACGAACAGCGCTTTCAATATAAAGTTCGTTGGCAAGCGCGTGAGCGGGAAATTGTTCAGGGGGTATATGAGGAAGTAATTTTGCCGCATCCACAAACACGGCATGTCCTCCTGTAGGATACTGAATCTGCACGCCGCCTTCCCGCAACCGGTCGCCTAAGTATGCCACCTGACTGATACGATATTCGAGGTAATCGTCATCAACAACTTCACGAATTCCCCGTGCAAGACATTCTATATCCCGTCCGGCCAATCCTCCATAAGTGGGAAATCCTTCCAGGGGAACAGTCATGGTCCGGCATTCGTTAAATAACGCCTCATCTTCTTTAAAACACAGCAGACCGCCGATATTCACAAGGCCGTCCTTTTTTGCGCTCACCGTGGCTCCTTGTCCGTAAGAAAACATCTCACGAATGATATCTGCTACGCAAACATTGGCATAGCCTTGTTCGCGCTGTTTGATAAAATAGGCGTTCTCGGCAAATCGCGCCGCGTCAAAAAACATTCGAATTCCATAACGGTCGGCGCACTCTTTGACCTGCTTAATATTTTCCATGGATACCGGCTGACCACCGGCCGAATTACATGTAACAGTCACAAGGATAAAGGCGATATTTTCCGATCCGGCTTCTTTAATAAATCGTTCCATTTTCGGGACATCAAAATTGCCTTTAAACGGGTCATAGGTTGCCGTATCAAATGCGGTATCTGCAATAAAATTCCGGGCGTGTCCGCCGGCCAGCTCTATGTGTGCTTTTGTAGTATCAAAGTGCATGTTGCCCAACACATGCTGGCCTTTTTTAATTAACATTGGAAACAGAATCTGCTCCGCTCCGCGGCCCTGATGAGTCGGAATCGTTAAAGCATACCCGAACACATCTTTTACGGCTTCAGACAAGTTGTAATAATTTGTGCTGCCGGCATAAGATTCATCACCTAACATCAGCCCTGCCCATTGCCTGTCGCTCATGGCTCCAGTGCCGCTATCTGTCAACAGGTCAATATATATGTCCTTAGCTTTTAATAGAAACGGATTGTACCCGGCTTCCTGCAAGGCTTTTAAACGTTCTTCCCGCGAAATTTTACGGATAGGCTCGATCATTTTTATCTTAAATGGTTCAGCAAGGTGCGAATTTGACATCTGTATCTTTCCTCCTGACTTTGAATAAAAAAGGCGCCAAAAACGGCGCCTTTAAGTTAACTGTTGCTTAGTCAATTAAATCCATTTGTCAATATCGATCACTCCGACGCGCTGAGCTATAATGAGAATAACCGCCAAGGGAGCAATAAATTTCAAAAAGAAAAGCCATACTGAATAGAACCAGCTTTGGGTGAACTTGGTACCCCCTTTAAATTCCGCTTGTCTAAGCATGGGGTCCATGAACCATCCCGCATAAATTGCAACAAAAAGACCGCCTAACGGCAGCATCCAATTGCTGGCGAGGTAATCAAAGGAATCAAAAAAGTTTTTCCCATACATACCGGCCCAATCCGGAAAAATTGTGTTCGCTCCTGCCGTGGCGCTTGGGATGCCAAACAAATAAATCGCGCCCCCGGTGATATAAGTGGCTTTTTTGCGGCTCCAGCCTTTTTCGTCAATCAGGTACGCGGTGGTTACTTCTAACATGGATACGGCGGATGAAAGCGCTGCAAACACCAAAAGGGCAAAAAAGATAATAGACAACAACATTCCGATATTGCCGATTTCTCCAAATATGATTGGCAATGTCTTAAAAACCAGCCCCGGTCCGGCGCTTGGATCATGACCAAATGAAAAAACGATGGGGAACATCACCAGGCAAGCCAGCAGAGCAATACCTGTATCTAAAGCGGAAACCATAACTGCAGATTTTACAACATTTGTTTTTTTGTTCAAATAGCTTCCATATGTAATCATAGTTCCCATACCCAGGCTCAGGGTAAAAAACGAATGCCCCAGCGCTTCAAGCACTCCGGAAGGTTTCAGCTTATCCAAATGAGGATAGAAAACAAAATTTACAGCGGCTTTCCACCCTGGCAGGAATATGGAAAAAATAGCCAGTAAAAGAAAAATACCGAGTAAAAGCGGCATTAAAATTTTATTCCATTTTTCAATTCCTCTCTTCACTCCGGCAATTACCACGCCGATCGTCATGACCATGAATACCGTATGCCAGAGCAAATTTATATCCGCCGAGGTGAATAATGTGCCGAAGGTGGCTCCGATCTGTTCAGCGGACTTTCCTTCAAAAAAATTTGTAATTGACATAAACGTATAGTTCATGGCCCAACCAGCCACGACACTATAATAAGACAGGATAATGAATCCGGCTCCAACTCCTAAAAAACCCACCATCCGCCAATTACTCTCTTTTCCGGCAAGATCGCTAAATGCACTAACTGATGATTTTTGAGTGGAGCGGCCGATCAATATTTCTGCTATAAGTATCGGTGTTCCAATTAAAGCGATACATCCAAGGTAGATGAGAACAAAGACGCCTCCGCCGTTTTCACCTGTAATATACGGAAATTTCCAAATGTTCCCCAATCCGATTGCGGATCCTGCTGCTGCTAATATGAAACCGATTCTCGAACCCCATTGTTCTCTTCCTGTCTTCATTTTCACTCATTATCCTTTCTGTTTTTTTACCCCGTGTAGTGGATACAAGGCTTCTTTAACCAAAACCCAATTCAATGATGTAAAGCTGTTTATCCTTTGCCAACATTATGTGAAATGAAAAAAAAGACTTCCCTTGTATCACAAGACGGCTGCAGAATCCAACTGCAGCTATAAAAAAACAAAATGGCGGCTAACTCCGGCCCTTGCTATGCCCCGTACTATGCTTAGGCGGTTTGTGTTAAATAACCACCTTGCATGTCTTTTTTTTGTATCTTGTGCGTTATGCCAAAGGTGCGAATACGTAAAGTATGCAGACTTTGGCGCGCCTTGAAAACGAAAAAAAAGCTAAGCCAATATGGTATCTTGTTAAGATGTTATGTTTTTTTCCGCCAATCGCATTAGAACATAGAAAATGGGCCGCCTGTTTTTTTGTTCAAAATGTATGGGACAATTATTTGAATCAGAATACGAAGGAAAATGGTTTCCCATCAGACACGTGTGACCGGCGACATGTTTAGGATCTTGGAAGATGCCAATATACCATTATTGCGCCGCAGGGTTGTGCTTGGCCATAGGTTTGATATACATGCAATCGTACTGCTAAGGATTTTGCAGTAACAATTTGTTTCTTGATTTTTTTTTTAAAGGAAGTATTTTTTAATAAAATGCCGCAGCTTTATATCGATGAATATACAAAAACTTTGACAGGCAAGACGGTATGCATTGCTTGCCGTGCAGGTATTTTGTGGGATCACTTTAGCGAAATTTTGGCGGATCTGAAATTTTTGGACCGGCAAGGAATCAAAACGGTCCTGTACCACAATATTCCCAACCGTTTTGCAAATCAAAAATATTTTAGAACCCTTGAAACGCGATTGCCTGAAACGCGGATTGTCAGGGTATCGCCGGAAAAGGATTTTTACCGCTTCGTGCTGGATCATGAAGAATATGTTTTTAAGCTCATTTTTTTAGAGCGTAAACAGCTTATTGATCAAGCCGGCGATAAAATCAACGCCCTGTCCACTGCGGCGGTGCGCAGCAAGGAAAAGGACTGGGGAGATCTCATTGCCAATGTAAATTTTAGAAGCGTACTTGACCGGATTTGCACACGCATCGATCAGGGCAGTTATGACCGCGTTCATATTTTACCGGCCGGCAAACATGCCATTAAGCATGAATTGTTTACCATTGAGGGGGCCGGTACACTTATCGCCAACAACTTTGTGGAGTATTTTCAGCCGGTCAGTTCGGATGACGATGTCCGGATTATCAATGGAATTCTGAACCTGTATAAAGACCAGGGATACTTGATCCCCAGAACGCAGGATTATCTTCTAAAAAACCGGTCCCGATTTTTCGTTACCCTGATAGACGGCATTGTTGTGGGCTGTGTTGAAAAAAAAACAATTGATCAACACACCGTGGAAATCGGGGCACTGGCCATATCCACACGTTTCCGAAATCAACGTGTCGGCGTTTTTACGATTCAGGCATTCATTCAAGCCATGCGGCAACAGGGATTTTCCCGGATTATCTCGCTGACCAACAATCCATCGCTGATTAAATTGTACAACAGGATGGGATTTTGTCCTGCCGATACGTCCTGCTATGCCGATCGCCAGATGGCTTCCCCCGGTGTTAGAATGTTTTCTATCGAAGTTTAAACCGGTTACGCTTTTTTTCAATCATGCGGAGAATAAATTACTGCAATGGCGCTGGCTTTCTGATTATTTAGACTGCGGGCGGCATGGGCAATGCTGGAATTAAAATACAGGCTGTCACCCGGTTCCATCACGATTGTGCGCTCGCCTGCCTGAAATTCGAGACGGCCCTGCTGAAGATGAATGAATTCTTCCCCAACATGCTGGTAAAATTCAACATCTTGTTTGCTGCGGGGATTAAATTCGATCCAAAAAGGCTCCATGTGCTGATTGGCAATGGGCCGGGACAGGGCCTGATAATAATAACCAAGATCTTGTGTTCGATTATGCGGCAAGCCCTGGACCCGGTAACGTTTATTTTTCGGGACATAGGAAATAAAATTCTCAGCTTTTGATTCTTTGAAAAAATAACCGATGGAAACGCCCAGTGCCTTTGAAATACGAAGCAGGGTTGCAATGGGAGGAACCGAGTTTTTATTTTCAATTTGAGATAAAAGAGATTTGGAAAGCCCTGAAAGATCAGCCACGTTTTGGAGTGTAAGATTTCTTCTTTGCCGTAAACGTCTCATTTTAGATCCGATTCGTAAAGCTTCCACTTCTTGTTGAATTTCTTTTTCTCCATCCTGTTCACTATTTTTTTTTATTTTATCCATTATCCATCCTATTTAGGTAAATTTGCTTGGATTCACCAATTTACAAAATGCACTTTACATGGGTCAAACAAAAAGTTGAAAAAGCGGCAAGATCAAATCTATCCTCGCTTTAGGGGGGGGGCTTTTGCCAATGGACACTTGATCAGAGGCTTTTTAAGTTTTAAAAAACAAAAATACTTGATGCAATCATGCGACCGAGTGTAGTATCTGCCGCAACAATGGTAATAGTTGTTTTATGACCCTAAATTGGAAAAGGAAAAAACGTTGGCAAAAACTATAGGACTGGTTGTTAAAAACGATCCGAATGTCCTCAAGAAAGCTGATGAACTTGAAGACTGGCTGATACAAAAAGGCTACAAAGTTATACGTGCAAACAATAACGGGCCTCAGCCCGTGGAACCCGGCCATCGGCCCAGCTTTTCGGCCCCGCCGGATTTGTATTGTGTTTTTATGCTTGGCGGAGACGGTACATTGCTCAGCGCCGCCCGGTGGATAGGAGATAAACCCATTCCTTTGCTGGGCATCAAATTCGGAGAAGTCGGTTTTTTGGCCGAGGCTAGCGAAGAGCACCTTTACAAAGTGGCCGGTTACGTTCTCGATGGCAATCTGAAAACCATGCCCAGGATGCGGTTAAATGTGCAAGTGTGGCATGATCAAAAACTTATCGCCCAGGAAAGCGTTCTAAATGACGTGGTCATCAATAAAGGCGCGCTGGCCCGCCTTGCCCATATGAAAACATATATAAACAATGGCTATTTAACCGATTACAGGTCAGATGGTCTGATTGTGGCCACACCCACAGGGTCCACGGCATATTCATTGGCGGCCGGCGGGCCGATTATTCATCCTCAGGTCCCTGGCATCATGATTACCCCGATTTGTCCATTTACGCTTACCAACAGGCCTTTAATCATTTCCGATACAGCAGTCATAAAAATCCAGCTTGCCGATCAATCCACTGATATTATGCTGACTTTTGACGGCCAGGTGGGATTTGAGATTGATGGCCGCCATACCATCATTGTACGCAAAGCCAACATTCCGGTTCATCTGATCACCCTGCCGGACCGCGATTTTTTCGACGCCTTGAAGGTCAAATTACGGTGGGGAGGCAGCCGGGTACCTTAGGTGATTTGTGTCAATCGTCTTAATGGTCTTGGAAAATGCAAAGATACCGTTTTCCGCCGATCAAGGCCCGCTATTCCAATCTTGCGCCGGCATCAGTATTACCCGGCGCCGGGTCGGGTCTCAATTTTTTTTTGATGAACATATTGTCTTGCAGAGCCTTTACGATTCTGTTGATTTCGGTTACACCTTCGCGTATTTCCTGAACGCCATCCCTGAACGTTGTCGTAATTCGGGGAATATTGCCGCTTCCTGCTTTAATGTTATCCGCAATCACCGTAAGGTTCTTTGCCGCTTTTTGTATATCAGAGATAATTACCCCTGTTTGATCAACTCTTTGCCTAACCAGATTTCCGGTCTTAGTATAATTTTCCAGGTTATTTTGCACCAAAGTCATAATTTCGGGAGCCTGGGAGGTAGCATTGTAAATATTTTGTATAATTTCCCCCATTCGATCAACATTATAAATAATTTGCTGTAAAAGCTGTTCGGATTTCAGAAGGGTTCCCACAGGCCCTTTTCCGGTTTTTAAGTCTTCTGTGATTTGCCGGATATTTGTGCTGATCTCTTTGATATTTGCCAGCGAGATTACTAAAGGTCCTTGATCGTTGCTGAGCTGTTCAGCTACATCGGAAATATTCTGAATGGCTCTAACGACCATTTTGCCGGTTTTTTCGACTTCAAACTCGGCCATAATATCGTTGAAAGAACGCTTTTCACGGGAGGGTATTTCGCCGTCTGCCTCAATTTTTTCTTCACTATGCGATCCTGGAATAATGGATATGTATTCTGATCCGATAAAGGTAGGGCTTTCCACAACTGCAACGGCGTTTTGCCGGATTCTGGTAGCGTACTGAGCTTTGATGAGCAATTTAACACGGACCCTGTTTTCAACCAGGTTAATTTTTATCACTTTTCCGATATCGGCCTTAAAAAGTTTAACCGCTGCATTTTCCTGGATGTTATAGGTCTCATTAAACGTTGTATAGTAAGTGATATAGTTCTCAAACCAATCTTTTCCACGGCCGATAATAACAAGTGTTGTCACAGACAGCATAACCACACAGACGATAAATGTGCCGACTACTTTCTCTAAACGTGTAAATTCCATTTCCATTGATTACTTATTTCCCAATCACCCTTCAGGGATCAAAGCCCTTACATGCTATATCCCATTATTGGTCCCGTTATTACGGTTGATATCCAGAGTGCCAAATGTCCCATTAGTGATCAAAATCTTGCGGTTGGCGAATCTGCGGATCAACCGCCGGTCATAGGATATAAAAACCACTGGCAATTTTTGACCGATCCACCTATTAAAAGACTCCGTCAAAAAATCAAACTTGCTGTGACCAATAAAATCTTCCGGTCTGTTGAGTAAAAGAACTTCAGGATCTTTACAAATTTCCCTGACGATAATAGCAGACTGAATTTCCATAATATTTAAAGAGGCGGGACGGTGATCCAACTTGTCTGACAAATCAAAACTTTCGCATAAAAAACGCATTTTTTTATCAATTTGAATGTGCAAATCGTTTTCATGATAGAACCGGTTAAGCAGTAGGTTTTGCCTGATGGTCAAGTTGCTTATCAAGGCCGCGTCTGGTGCGATATATCCGATTTTTTTCTTGATTTGCAACGATCTGGAATAATTTTTAAAATCTTGATATTCACCCTTGTACCGGTAGCTGCCTTTTATGGGGCTGACCAGCATAGCCAAAGCCCTGAGAAAAGTGCAGGCATCATCGGGATTGGCGGCCACAATAGCGCAAACGTCCCCATCTTTAATGTTAAAATAAAATTCATTAATTCCGACCCCGGTTCCGAAGGGAGGAAGCGAATAATCTGACAATTCGATAAAAATCACGTAATCCGTCTTCTAAAGATAAAATATTACAGAAATAAAAACATTTAAAACCAAACAATAAAAAAAACACTCAATGGCGGATTGTGAAGTGGCCACCGGGACCTCGGTCATCTGGTACTTTGATTCAAATCCGCGATAAAGACAGGTTACCGTTATAGCAACGCCGAAAACAATGGCTTTAATTACACCGACAAAGATATCTGAAATGGTAATCGAGTTTGCAATCTGATGCAAATAATTACCCATCGGGATATAGGTTGCCAACCAGACAATAGCGTAGCCGCCTAAAATTGAGACCAAATCAAATACGATAAAAAGACAGATCATCGCGGCGGTGATACCTACCAGCCTGGGATGACACACAAGGCGTATAGGGTCCATCCCGCCAATTTCAAGCGCCTCAAGTTCATTGAGCACACGCATATAGCTTATTTCAATGGTCACCGCTGTAGCAGTTCTTAAAATCACCAGCAAGGCGGTTATAATTGGGCCAAGCTCCCTTACAATAAGAAGAACGGATATGCGGCCGAAGTTGTACTGACCGGAAATTCTGGCAAATTGAATGATCACCATGGTCCCAATCAGCAGAGCAATGGGTATAATGACCGGCAATGCTTGAACTGCAGTAAAATAAAGCTGTTGAACGGTAATCCTGCCGACCAACACCCTGCCGCCCATAGGATTTGATACCACAACACGCAAAATCCGATAAGTGAAGGCGAAAAGATCAAGTATGTGGTTAATTGAATGTATGGCTTTGCGGCCGATATAGCCAATGACCCGTTCCATAAAAAGTTGTTCTCTCAGGAATGAGAATTTAATACAATGGGCGAAAACCGCGCTGGGGATCCGGGTTCGTCTGCAAGGCGCGTAACTGGTTGCATACTTTGCATACCCGGTCTGCTACGCAACACCGCAGACGGACCAAAAAACAAACAATAGTGCTAATTTTATTAAATTCACATTACTTATTGCGCCCATCCATAAATTGCAAATTCGCCCGATATCTTAAGCTGTGCTCAATAATTTATCCTCGCAATATCACCCCTCGGGCATATCAATTACGATGCCGGCGGTGAAATTTATCGCACGCCTTGATCTCGAATAAATTATGAACTACAGGCCACCATGTTTCACATGGTGGCGATTTCGTGCTTCATAGAGGCGGCTACCCGCCATCTCCACACCTCGGACGGTTGCCGCCCGACTTTGATTAAGACAAGTAATATAATATTATCGATAATTAAGCAATATATCGAAAATCAGAACAGCGGCTAACGCTACGCTTATAAGGTGGAGAATGCGCCGCTTGTTTTTTGTTCAAAAGCAAGAATCAGTTTTCCGATTCCTGTTTCCCGCAAAACCAATAGCAGCATCGATAGGACAAGTTGACTTCCCATTATTCTTACAATATAGTTATGCTCGTGGTCAACATGGTTATGCTAACTATCTAAAACAGAAGATCAAATGATATTTGGTTCCTTCTTTCGCGATAAAAAAAACTTGTTATCTTTTATCAAGCTTCTATACTGAATTGACGTTTGCATCTCACACGGCCCTGATTATCGAATTAAAGGTATGGTAATGTATAGAATAAAGTTAGTGGTGTTATCATTGATTACACTATTGATTATGACTGCTTGCGGACCCGATACCGTTCGCTTGCGGCAGAGTCTGGATTCCCCGTTACAGCATGTTTCCAATGGACACAATTTGCTTGATCGCGGCAAGATTGATCACGCCTGCCGTGAATTCAGGCGTGCCATGGATCTCGACCCCAATTATCTTTCCGCCTATGTTGGATTGGCTATTGCGCTGGCTTATAAAGGAGAAATCAAAGATAGCATGAAAAATCTCGAGCATGCCAAGTCCATGGCTAACAGTCCGAAAGAGCACAAAATTGTCAAGGAAGGGATTGATCGTATTGCTCAGATTACGGATCAGCGCACCCCTTAGAGCTTGTTTGAGAAATAGAAAATTTAGCGAAAAAGTTATGACTAAAAATGGGGATACTATTCAATCCCCATTCGTTTATTGATTAATAGCGATAATGCTCGGGTTTAAAAGGCCCTTCAACGGGAATCCCCAAATAATCCGCTTGTTCTTTGGTCAATTTCGTCAGTTTGGCGTCCAAACGGCTTAAATGCAGCCGGGCCACTTCCTCGTCAAGTTGTTTGGGTAAAGTATATACTTTTTTATCATGTGGATTTGCGGCCAGAGCGATTTGAGCGAGGCACTGGTTTGTAAAACTGTTACTCATTACAAAGCTCGGATGGCCCGTTGCACAGCCAAGATTGACCAGGCGGCCCTCGGCAAGCACTATAAGGGCGCGGCCCGAGGTCAACGTCCAGCGATCCACCTGGGCTTTGATGGTTTCCCTTTTATGGTTCGGCTTGCTTTCCAGGTAACGCATTTCAATTTCACTGTCAAAATGGCCGATATTGCATATAATTGCCTCATGCTTCATCTGTTCCATGTGCTCGCCCCGGATGACATGGTAACAACCCGTGGCTGTAATAAAAATATCACCAATGGGTGCGGCCTCTTCCATGGTAAGCACCTGGTAGCCTTCCATGGCTGCCTGCAAGGCGCAGATCGGATCGATCTCGGCAACTAAAACTCTTGCGCCATAGCCTCTCATGGATTGGGCGCAGCCTTTGCCGACATCACCATAGCCGCAGATAACGACAATTTTGCCGGCCACCATAACATCTGTTGCCCTTTTAATTCCGTCTGCAAGTGATTCACGGCATCCGTAAAGATTGTCGAATTTGGATTTTGTCACAGAGTCATTGACGTTAAAAGCCGGAAACAGAAGCTTGTTGTCTTTTTGCAATTGGTACAGACGGTGCACGCCCGTTGTAGTCTCTTCCGAAACCCCGCGCACACCTTCTGCAATGCGTTGCCAGAAGCCCGGATCGCGACCATGGCTTATTTTCAAACGGTCAATAAGACAGACCATATCTTCGCTGTCATACGTTTTTTCAAGCAGCGAAGGATCATTTTCCACAGCAACCCCTTGATGGATAAAGATAGTTGCGTCTCCGCCATCGTCAACAATCAGATCAGGACCGCTTCCGTCTGGCCAAATCAGCGCCTGCTCCGTACACCACCAATACTGCTCCAGCGTTTCACCCTTCCAAGCGAACACTGCGGCGGATCCTTTTTCAGCGATGGCCGCCGCCGCATGATCCTGGGTGCTGAAAATATTACATGATGCCCAGCGAATATCCGCGCCCAACTCTTTGAGTGTATCAATTAGCATGGCGGTTTGAATCGTCATGTGCAAACTTCCCATAACTTTCATTCCATTCAATGGCTTTGAAGCGCCATATTTTTCTCTAACCGCCATCAAACCTGGCATTTCGTTTTCAGACAACGCCATTTCTTTGTGCCCCAACCGGGCAAGAGACAAGTCAGCGACCTTATATGACAGTTTGGGATCAACTTCGGTGATACCGTTTTGATTTTGTTTGCTTTGCGCAATTCCCATCCTAACCTCCATTAATCTTAAATTCCCGCCATCTCACGAATTGTATCGGCCTTATTAGTTTTTTCCCAAGAAAAATCCTGATCATTACGGCCGAAATGTCCGTAAGCTGATGTTTTTTTATAAATTGGGCGCAACAAATCAAGGTGTTCGATAATTGCCGACGGTCTTAAGTCAAATACTTGCGTTATAATCTTTCGGGCAATAGATTCGGAAACTTTGCCGGTGCCCATAAAATCGACCGTTACCGATACTGGCTCGGCAACACCGATGGCATAGGCAATCTGTATTTCACATTTTTTCGCCAAACCTGCTGCTACCAGATTTTTAGCCACGTAACGGCCCATGTAAGAAGCGCTGCGATCTACTTTTGAAGGATCTTTGCCTGAAAAACAGCCGCCGCCATGACTGCCTTGTCCGCCATAGGTGTCAACGATAATTTTACGGCCGGTGAGGCCGCAGTCCCCCATTGGGCCGCCGACGACAAACCGGCCGGTGGGATTGATAAAATAGCGGGTATCACCATCAATCATATCCCGGGGAATAACCTTTTTGATGACTTCTTCAACAACTGCTTCCTTTAAATCATTATAGGTCACATCCGGTTTGTGCTGTGTTGATACGACTACCGTATCCACTCGCAACGGCGCGCCGTTTTCGTACTCAATGGTGACCTGGGACTTACCATCTGGCCTGAGAAAATCCAGGGCGTTATTTTTTCGCACTTTGGATAGTCTTTTGGTTAATTTATGGGCATACATAATTGGCATGGGCATCAGTTCAGGAGTTTCATCGGTGGCGAAACCGAACATCAATCCCTGATCACCAGCGCCTTGATCCTTGAACAATCCTTTGCCAACATCAACTCCCTGGGAAATGTCAGGTGATTGCCGATCTATGCTGGTAATTACGGAACATGTTTGCCAGTCGAAACCCATATGTGATGAGCTGTATCCGATATCACGTATGGTTTGCCGCACAATTTCAGGCATATCAACGTAACAGTTAGTGGTAATTTCCCCGGCAATAAAAGCCAATCCGGTGGTTACCATGGTTTCGCAAGCTACCCGGCAGGCTTTATCATGTTCCAAAATGGCATCTAAAACAGAATCCGAGATAGCATCCGCCACTTTGTCCGGGTGACCCTCCGTTACGGATTCAGATGTAAAAAGAAAATGTTCAGAATTCATTCACTTCTCCTGTGTAATAAGGTTTAAAATATAGCGAAGTTCCTAACGTTTGAACCAACGTTGAACAAAGACTATCTGCTAAGGCGATTTACAGTTAAAGAATATACCATCTTGTATGTCTTTTTTCCCGTCTTCTGCGCTATGCCAAAGCCCGAATACGTTAAGTATGCAAACTTTGGCACGCCTTGAATACGAAAAAAAATCCTGCTCAATCTGGTATATTCTTTTCCGCCAATCGCCTAAATATAATCTATTCTTCAATTAAATTGCATCAATTTGTTATGGGTGGCTCTTGAAAAACGGTTAAACCCCGAACCTGAAAAGATATCGTTCTTGTCAGTTATTGTCAACTGACTCTAAAGAGGCGATTCAGGGCAATTGACTGCAAATCGTCTAAAGCCGAGCTTGATGGTTATCACCAAAAAGACGGCCGGGCTCAATGAGAACCCGGCCGGTTGAGTACAAATCGTTATTTGAGGATGGGTTAATCTTCACCCCTGAAATAGTTCATAATATTGTCCATAACCTGGGTGCGGGTTTCGGCGCCGTTAATCGCTTCAAAGCCGAAGCCCATGAAAACCGAATTGTTCGTGCGCAGCACGGGACCTTCGGAAAATCCGCCGCCTTCTGTGCGGTCCCAATTGTTAACAGGCGTATTATCCGCAGTTGAGCTGACTGTAAATTCACCAAAACCGGTCTCGAAACTTTCTGTTTCATAGCCGGTTATGGTGATGTCATCCACAAAAACTCCCAAGTTCTGGGTGCCCCAATCCGTGGCGTAGGAGAAATATATTTCCACGGTTTTTCCGGCATAAGCCGACAGATCCATTTGAACATGATTCCATCCGTTACTGTTGCCGCTAAAAGCATGCCATTGCCCGGTAGCGCCTTCCGGGTTGCATTCGGTGTCCATATAGTTGGATAGGTTAGGGAAAAGCCAGTCAACCCAGCCTTCGGCGCAGCTATCTCCCGTGCTTTGATCCGTAAGGCCGTTTAGATCCGGTAAGGTCGTCCAGTCCTCGGTTCCTGCTTCACGTATTTCAACAAAGGCAAAATCCCAGGCCAGCTCGATATCATAGGAAATCCAGAAGTCCAGTGACGGGCATGTCTCAGGTATAGTAAACGTTCCGCCAAGGCGCTTGTAAGCCATATCCGACATTTGACTGTAAACGTAATAATCGCCAGTATGAGGATCATAAGGGCCGCCGGGTCTGTCGTAGCGGGCGGCTATGGAGTTTTCAAAGCCGGGAAGAAAAGAGCTGGTAGCCAGGTAACTGTCAGGGCGAATTTGGTTGTTGGCGCTGTCATCGCCGTTGAGCGCAAGGGTTAATCCATCGAATACCGGATCACCGGGTTCGCCGGTGACAGTAAATGGTTCATTGGTTTCTAAATTTAATCCGCCGCCGTCAACCGTAAGGTACGCACCCAGTGTGTATTGAAAAAAATCGTCCGAAAGTAAACCAAAATTAACAGCCGGAACAACCATGTCCTGACCGCTGGCAAATAATTTGCCGTCTGAGTAATTCATAAAATCACGAATATTAAGAACCAGTTCTTCATGAATTAACTCACTGGGAGTAGCTGAGAGAAAATCATCGCCGGTGTACCAGATGACCGTATCATAGCCGGAAAGAACTTTCAGATAGTCCGGTGCGCCGTTTTCAGCGGTTACATCCCATACATCATAACCGACTGCAGCAGCATCCATCGCGTCAGTGTAATACGACAAATAATTGGGTCCGCTGGTATCAGGATACTCCGGGTTTTCGCCAGTATAATCTTCGGCGCTAATAACAAGCACCGGGTTGCCGCTGGCTTTTTCCACCGTATAGGTATAGGGGCCTTTAAAAACACCGTGCCCAATAATACAATAGGTTATTTGATCACCTTCTTGCTGGTTTTTTACAGTAGCCTGGCAGCCTGTGAAATACGTTCCGGAGGCGGTATTGTAGTTGGAACCAAACGCCGGCGTAAATTTTGACCAGCCCAGGCATGAATTGTTAACGGTGTACAGCAGCCACGTGTTTCCGAATTTTTTATTGACCTGGTTGATTTTAATCAATTGTTCCCGGCCATAAGAAGACGTAAGCGGTTCATGATAAATTTTTTCCACCCCGATTCCCACGGGCGATACGGGATTTAGCGGAGTTTTGGCGCTTTCAGCCAGGCACAAGGCAAACTCCAGGTTGTCTTCAAAAACCGTCTGCAAAAGATCTTCGTCGTCAGGGAATTCAAATCCGTAATGATTGCCCTCGGCATCTTCGCCCGAGGTCAATTCAACGGTATAACTGGGGATGCCGGCTTGGCCATAAGTCCAATCGGTAAAATCTCCATTGGAAATATAAAGATCGGCTGACACACCTGGATCGTATCCTTGGTCCAGGATAGAATCCCAAATAGCAGGGCTTTCGTCTGTTCCGGCCTGGGCAACGAAAATCGGGTCATCGAAACTGGTGGTTTTTACCTGCCAGCCCCAGGGGTAAAGAATCAGATTGCTGTAGGTGTGATAGGAAATTGAAAATTTAAAATCATGTTTGTTAATAAAATCCACAACAGCCATGGTTTCAGGCTCGGAGGCGGCCGACGGTCCCCGGTATGTCATATCCGATATAAAGGGGCTTGACCCCTCGTCGTCCATGCCCCATCGGGATGCGAAGTTGCGGTTCAGATCAACACCGTCGGCAATGGTGATTTCGCCATCTTCGTCATTATCCCGCAAATTTTTACGCCACAGCCGTTCATGATCAAAGCAATATTGATATCCATCCGGATTAGCAACGGGCACGATCCAGACTTCAGTGCTGTCCAGCAGATTGGTAACACGTGAATCCGTGCCGTAATTTGAAGCTAAATACCTTGACAACCGCATGGCCATTTCAGGGGCTACCCACTCGCGGCCATGATGTGTCGCCAAAAAAAGGACTTCCGGTTTTTCAGACAGTTTTTCTCTAGAAGATAGACACAAAGCGAGCAAAGGGCGCTGCTGATGACTGTACCCTATGGTTTCCATTTTAACGATGTCCGGATAAGTTTGAGCTATGCAGTAAAGCTGATCTTTAATACCCAGTCCTGGTTCGTCGAAACTGTGGTATACGGATTGTTTGACTGTTGACATTCTGGTTCTTTTTCGTTGCGCCACCTGCCATTGAATACCATCGCGTGAAAGTTTCAGCTCGTCTTTTGGACTAAGAACAGCTTCAACGCGGTAGCCGGTAATTTCGCCCTGATCCTTAATTTCACGCACAGCGGCAATATCGAGCCCCATGCGCGCAAGTTTTTTAACTTGAGCAGGTGAATCAATTTCAATGAACGCCATTTTCAACAATGGCTCGGCTGAAGCTGAAGCGGCCATTCCAAAGAACACAAGATTGATTATTGCCCAAATTAGCATGAATTTGTATAACGATTTTTTCATCATCATCACCATTAAAATACACCGTAAAGACTCCGGCATTCAGGCCGGAAAGCAAACGGCGCCCTTCCTTTCTGCTAAAAAAAGTTTTTGCCGATTCCAGAAGAATTTAATCTTTCGCTTTTGCGGATGCATGATTTTTTGCTCCGTTGAGCTTTCGCAAGTCAAAATCCCTGTATCTTCCTTGCCGAATATGAAACACTCGATATCCTTGCAATGAATTTTGCCGAACATTTTTAATCCTTTGATATGTTAAATGATATGTTGAGCAAGACGCTTTCAGGCCCATCAAGTGAAGTAGCGGTTAGGTCCGCATTGAGACTGTGGCCGGAGGGTTTTAAAGCCCGTCACAGCGCCCTTAACCTTCCGGTATTTTTTAATGGCCGGATACAGAGCCGATAAGGCGGGTAATTTTTTAGACTGTGTTTGTGATCTCTTTCCGATAGCTGCTGCATATCCTTATGCCCTTGTCAACCAACTTGCTACAAATTGTGTCCATCAGAGCGAATAGTTGCGCCATATCATCTTAAGAAACCAGTAATAACAGTATCCATACTGGACCCTGTCTACTATTTGTTTTCCGGTTCCTGGTAGTGCTGTTTTTAAAGAATCTGCAATAATATCTGCGATTTTTGGAGCTTATTAAGCGATAAAAGGTTATAAAAGGTCATAAAACGTCATAAAAGGTCATAATAGGTCATAAAACGTCACCAAAATAATGTGTTTATAAAAAAATGTCAACTACATTCAATTTCAATCGTATATAGTTTTTAAAGCACAATTATTAATTGAACCCTCAAAAAAATTGAATTTTATTCAATATTCCGGAAATACCGATTGCAGCTACTTGCGCGGGCCTTGGTTATTTTTAGACGGTGACGGCTTCAGTGGGCATGACACTTGATTTGTATGTGGCATTTTTTGATTCATTAGAAGATCTTTGTCAATAATATAGCTTCTTAACAGCTACCAGCTTGTTAATCCTTTTTTGTCTCTTTAAATTGGGCCTGTCTATAAATAGGAACATTTATCGCACACCTTGATTTCAATAAAATTTGCCTATTTCTTTGATAGGCGCCGTCTATAAAATTTTTAATATTAGAGTCTTGAAACCCCAGTCTAACCCAGTATGATATGTTTTCGATCCGTTATCCGTGATAAGGGTAGAAGGTCGGGTTGGTTCATTTTGCCGATTAAGGGAGCTGGAAACATGAATAAACTGAGCATAATTGGTATTTTTTATATTATTTTTGGCTTGTTGGGTATTCTGGGATTACCCATGATATGGGTTCACCAAACTATTCTGAATTCTGTTTTTGAAAACATGCCAATGGCAGATGCTGAATTTGAGCAGGCGATTATGACTATCAGAACCCTGTTGGAAACATTGGTTCCCGCGTTAATCGCGTTAGTGATTGTTCATATTCTGGCAAACGTGGCGATCGGGTATTGTTTCATCAAAAAAAAATTATACAATACGTGTTTGGTTGCTTCCATTTTTACCTGCTTATTTTTTCCCTTTGGAACCATTCTTGGTGTTTTTAGCCTCATGGCTCTTATTGATGAGGGGACCAAAAAAGCGTTTGGCAAGGTGAGTTAGTGCAGATGGACACGAGTTAATTGTTTTTTTCTGAGCAGCTCGCCGTATCTTTCGAAACCCTGAGATATCGTCGAATTGATCATGCAGGTGATGGTTGGGAGGCACTAATTTTTTACAGCTTTTCGCGATTTTCCTTTATTAATTTGCGTCAGCATCCATGATGGCCCGGATCACCTGAGAGGCTGGAACCAAATCGGCTTTTTCCTTAAGACGGGGCAGGTAGCTTTTGATCTGCTTGTAGGTAACAGGATGCGGGTGGGCGATTCCAATAGCATATCCCTGAAGTTGAGCGCACTTGACCAGCTTTTTAAGTTGGCTCTTGATGAAACTGGGGTCCTGAAAATGATCAATAAAAATATCGCGCTCTGCAAAAGGTACGTCAAACAGTCCGGCTGAGGCTTTGGCCACTGTCTGGGCCGTTGTACGGCTGTCGATATAGAAAAGGTTTTGCTTTTTCAATACGGAAAATATTTGCCGCATTTGTTCGGGCAGCGTGCTCAGGTGTGACCCCATATGGTTGTTGACACCTTTTAGCCCCTGAAATTGATCTAAATTCGCTTGCAATTGGGCTATGAGCGAATCCGGCTGCATGCTGGACAGCAAAGTTCCCGGTCCCGGATTTATTTTTGGGTATTCTACCGGCTCCATGGGTAAATGCAGCATGGTTTCACAACCTTTGGCGCGGGCTAATTTCGAAAATTCACGGCTCACCGGCCCGAAGGGCAACAGGGAAAACGTTAAATTTTTATCCAGATTGATAAATTGGTAGTCCAGGTGGCGGTCATAGCCAATATCATCGATGATAATGGCTATGATGGGCAATAGATCAATAGGAATAGGCTTGAGCTTGGTTAAAGCAAGGGGCTCTTCGATCGGATTTTGAAATATTTCATAATCCGGTTTTGAGTGCGTTTTAGTTTTGTCTGCGGGCCGTTCAATGGTGGCTGGCTTTGGTTCCGGACCGGATTTGAGTGGTTTCAGAATAAATATATATCCCAGCACCCCGGCGCCAGCCACCAGCAAAATCAATAAAGTCACGCTGCTTGCAATTTTCAGCAACTGTCTCGTTAGATTTTGTTTTTTTAATTTTTTTTCCTTTTGCCCTTTGAATTTTACCTTTATTTTTTTAGCCATTCCCTTTTTTCTGAAAGATATCGTGGCTGATCAGAATGTCTAAGGCCCGGCGGATCTGATTATCTAGCAAAAGCTGTTCTGGTTCCAAGGGGCTTACTCTTGATTGTAATTGTTCAGGCATGCCTTTTTCTGATGATTTTTCTTTAGCGGTTTGCTTTTTCTTTCCTTTTTCCTTTATTTCCGCTTCCAAATGATTGGTAAGATCTCTTTCTTTTATACGCAGGTTCTTGGCTTCAGCGGTTTCTTCAAGGATTGAATGGTGTACGGTTATATCGGGTTCCAGGCCTTTTGCCTGGATCGACCTTCCGCTTGGAGTATAATACCGGGCAATTGTCAATTTAAGCGCATATCCGTCGCGCAAGTGCTCTATGGACTGTACGGAGCCTTTTCCAAAAGACGTTGTACCGATGACCAGGGCTCTTTTTTGATCTTGAAGCGCTCCTGCAACAATTTCAGATGCGCTGGCGCTTCCGCCGTTAATCAATACCACAATGGGATAACTGCGTGGTTTGCTGTCTTTTTTGTTGGCATTGTAGATGCGGTTGTGACGCTTGAGGCGGCCTTTGCTTGTCATAATAACGCCTTCGTCCAAAAATAGATCCGAAATACGAATTGCCTGATCCAGAACGCCTCCCGGATTATCGCGCAAATCCAGTACAAGGCCTTTTAAGGGGGGCTTCTTGACTTTTTCCATGCTTTCTAAAGCGCTGACCAAATCCAAATACGTGTTATCGCGGAAGTGAGTGACCCATATATAACCATATCCGGGCTCAAGAACGGTTGATTTTACGCTGTGGATTGGAATGATATCGCGCATCAGGTCAAAATTTAACGGGGCGGACTCGCCTTCCCGAATAACGGTTATGGTGACCTTTGTTCCTTTGGGACCTCGCATTCGTTTGACAGCCTCACGCAAGTCTTCGGTGGTCATTCCATCGACTTTTATGATTTTATCACCGGCCTTGATGCCCGCCTTGTAAGCCGGTGTTCCTTCAATGGGCGAAATTACCGTAACTAAATTATTTCGCATGGTTACATGTATTCCAATGCCTGTAAATTCGCCTTGGGTGTCAATTTGCAACTCTTTGAGCTCGTCCGGCGTCAAAAGCGCAGAATGGGGGTCAAGACTGCTGACCATTCCCTGGATGGCGTTTTCCATCAGTTTTTTTGATTGCACTTCATCGACATAATTTTTTTCTACCAGGTCAATAACATCGCTAAATATTTTCAGTCCCTGGTAAGTATCGTCCCGGTTATCGGTCATACCGCGGTAAACACCCGGACCGGCTATTGCTGCAACCAATGCGATGATGATGAGCAGGGTCCAGTGATATCCTTTACGCGAATCAAACATGAGTTTATTACTCCTTGGAATTATTTTTTATCCATTTCAGAGGATCCATGGGTTTACCGTGATGCCTGACCTCAAAATGAAGGGCAGGTCCCTGTAAAGATCCCGAGTCCCCGGTTGTTGCTATAACTTCACCAATTTCCACAAAATCTGCCTTACCTTTAAACATTTCTTCCAAGTGGGCATAAATCGTATAATAGTGCTCACCATGATCTAAAATGATCATATTGCCGAATCCTTTGAACCAGCTAGAAAAAATGACCTGCCCGCCGGATACGGCACGGACGGGTTCGCCTCGTTCGGTTTGAATATTGACACCGCTTTGAAAATTCAGGACGTTATATTTCTTGTCCCGGTAGGCGCCAAAAAACGAAACGATTTTACCCTTTACAGGCCAACTGAGCAAGCCCTTGAATAATTTGAATGGTTTTGCAGCCGGCTCATGGGCTAGAAGCTTTTTTCGTTTCAGCTTCGTTTCAGGCAACGCCAGGAGGGTTTGTTCCAGTTTCCGGGCCGAAATTTTAAGTGAGTTGAACGCCGCAAGCGCCAGTTTTTTTTCACTGTGGACAGATTTTAAAAATGCTGACCGTTTTTTTTGTTCATCATTTAAGCTGATAATACGTTCTTTTAAGGTCAACTCCAGGGAATGTTTTTCAGCCTTGCTGTTCTGGAGCCGTTCCAAAAGTGTGTGCAATTGAGTTTGATCCTTGTGTAATTTTTCCAGTAAGATTTCATCCTGTTTCAGAATATAGTGCAACGCCTTTTTGCGATTCACAAAATCAAAAAAAGAACCGGCGGTGGCTAACAAATGAACACGGCCCATACGGTTGAGTTTGTATAAAGCCGTTAATCGCCTGGATGCATAAGCTTGGTTCTGAATAACCTTAGTCTCCAGATCTGCACAGGTTTTATTTATCCCCTGGATTTGCAGGCCTAAATTTTCCAGTTCCCCCTCTATAGCGTAAACCTGGTTGCGTATTTTGTTAAGCTTTTTTTCCGTTTTATCAAAAGCTTCAAGGGCTTTTTGTTCCTTTTTACCTATTGCAGTCAGTTCATTCCGGGATTGTTTGAGCTTGTTTTTAATGGTTTCGGCTTTTTGGCTCGAAATCTTTAGTTTGGTTTCAGCGTACGAATCGGAGGATAGACATAAAAAAAACATAAGAAGGTAAATGCAAGCGCCGCATATTTTTTTGTAAATTGATTTTTTTATCAAGATCTTATAACTGTTTCTAAAATTATTCTTTCATAAACTGCGTCAATGATACCAGGCATCCGAGCCAACCTACCAGGATGCCGCCGGTGAAAATGGCCAAACATACGGTTGGTGAAAAAAAACTCAGTTCAAGCAGATTGGAATTCACACTTTGTTGAAAATGAGCAGTTATTGACAAAAAACCGAAGAAAAGAACTCCAAGGCCAATAAGCGTGCCGGTTGCCCCCTGAAGCATACCCCCAAGATAAAAGGGGATTTTGATAAAACGGTCCGTTGCGCCTACAAGCCGCATAATTTCTATTTCATCACGTCTGGAATAGAGCATCAGGCGGATCGTGTTGGCTATAATAAATACCGTTGCCAGAAAAAACAAACCTCCAATGGCGTATCCGGCCAGGCTAAACAAATTAATTAAGCCGTTAAAACGCTGAATCCATTGGCGTCCGTATTCCACTTCGTTCACTGTATTAAGCGATTCGATACTTTCGGCTACAGATTGCAGGTCGGAGCTGTTTCGGGCTGAAACATTCAAGGATACCTCAAACGCGTCGGGCAGCGGGTTTTTTTTCAAGCTGTCAAGCAGAGCCGAGTGATGCTGCATTTGAGATTTGAGCTGTTTCATCGCATGTGTTTTTGATATATAAACCGCTTCCCTGACACCTGCAATGGCTTCCAGGCGGAACTTTGTGTCCAGTCTTGCCGCTTGGCTCAGATCCGGGTTAAGGTAAACCATCATTCGTATGTCCTGTTGCCAGACATTGATAACGTTTTGCGTATTTGTGAAAAACAGCGCAAATGCCGCTGCAATCAAAATAGACAATGCGATAGTGGTTACCGTAACGCCAGTGAGGAAAACATTATCCCGTATATCTTTAATTGCTCTTTGAAAGTAAAGCTTCATATATCCTAATTTTTAATGAATTATTTGCCCCCGGGGATCTTCCAGAACCCTATCCATCCGGATTTATATGTGTTTTCCAAATTCGGCCTTCACGAAGCTGAATCACACGGGCATTGCTTTTTCTTAACAACTGTTTGTCGTGTGTTGCAATAATTACTGTCGTTCCGCGGGAATGTAAGCTGTCCAAAAAATTGATGATTACGGATGAAGAGGCTTCATCAAGGCTGCCGGTAGGCTCGTCGGCTAAGATAATTTTGGGATCCCCAACCATGGCGCGGGCAACGGCTACACGCTGCTGCTCTCCTCCGGAAAGACTGGCCGGAAGGGCCCTCATACGATCTGCCATGCCCACGGCACGCAGTACGCTGTTTGCTTTTTTTAAAACCAGGCGCTGCTTGCACCCGGAGGCTTCAAGAACCAGGGCCACATTTTCATAAACTGTCTTTGCCGGAATCAATTTGTAATCTTGAAATATAATTCCGAATTTACGGCGCAACCGTGGGATGCGTTTTTTATTCATCCGCGACAGGTTCATGCCATCGACAACAATTTGGCCCTGGCTGCCGGTTTCACCTAAATAGAGCAACCGCAGAAGTGTTGTTTTACCGGCTCCGCTGGGGCCTGTTATAAAAAGATAGTCGTTTTTATAAATATCCAGCGAAATGTCCTGTAAAGCACACTTGACGCCATAGCGCTTTTGAACATGAAACATGCGGATGATGGCGTCATTGGAAAGGCTTTCAGTCATACCCGCTACCCTAAAGTTATGCTTTAAATTTTATTCTTTGAATATCAGCTAAATATCTATTGTAAAATGTTTCGCACACATTTGTTTGGAACAAAATTTCCTATTCTCTATTTGTGAGTTACCGCAATTTTTATTTCCTCTTTTTGGAATTGACCCGTCTGGCCAGACCTGCTATGAACCGCGTTCATAGCTCAAGGAGTGCTGCCTACAGTTTTCCTTGCTTAGCCTCCACTGAATCCCAAAGACAGGCTTCTTCCTTCAGTGGGGGCTTTAATACCTATAAAAGGATCTGAAATCAAGGTGTTCCAGTAAATTTTACATTATTATCAATGGAGTTAGCATGAAGCAAGAGTTGATCCGTATATTATGTGACAAATCTTTTCGATACACCGAGGAGCCGTCCTTTAAATTGGTGTCAGGCCGTTTGAGCAGGTTTTACGTGAATTGCAAACCCACAATCTTAAATCCCCGCGGAATGTATCTCGTTGGCCACTTAATGTTCGATGCCATTATTGATGCGCAGCCGGATGCCGTGGGAGGATTGACCTTCGGCGCCGATCCCATAGCAATGGCAACCGCATTTGCCTCCGAATTAAAGCAGCGTCCCATACAAGCTTTTTCCATTCGCAAGACCAAAAAAGATCACGGTATTGCCCAATGGGTGGAAGGCGATCTGGCTCAGGGCTCACAGGTGGTTGTCATTGATGATGTAGCAACTACAGGCGGATCGACCATAAAGGCCATTGAACGCGCCAGACAGGCGGGTTTGAATGTGATTCGCGCTGTTGTGCTGGTAGATCGCCAGGAGGGCGGTCTGGACAACATCCGTGAACATGTCGCTGATGTCAGGGCATTGATTTGCAGGGATGAGTTGATCAAAGCGATAGAGCAAACTGGCTCTTAGCTGGTAAAGCCCTGGAAGTTGCAAATCATCCGTTAATGGTTTAGCCGTCTATCCAAAAATGGCTGATTTGCAACTTCCAAGACTCTTACTCATGCGATCGGCGCAAAAAATATAGCTTCTTAACAGATACCATTTCAAGGCATGCTAAAGTTTGCATACTTAGCGTATTCGCACCTTTGGCATAATGCACAAGACGTAAAAAAGACAAATAAGAGATAGTGCGTTCTTTGACTGCAAACCGCCTTAATCGGGAAAGTAGGTCGCACAAGCATTATCCGACTCCCATGCACTTACACGGCTGACCCGCACATTTTTATCTTCTATCAATTCTTTCAGGCGATTAGCGATTTCAACGCTAATACGTTCCGATGACGGATTGCCTTCAAAACACGGCATATCGTTTAAGTGTTTGTGGTCCAGGTCCTTGATGATATTTTTAATGTGCGCTTTGATTACACCGAAATCAAGTAATATGCCCTTGCTGTCCAACTTTTCACCGGTAATGCTCACTTCTATTTTCCAGTTATGCCCATGAAGGTTTTCACACTTTTGGGAAACCATTGTCAGCTGATGGGCGGCGGCAAAATGGGTTTTCACGGTCAATTCAAACATAGGCGGCGAACTCCTTAATTACAGTCCTAACTCAATGCTGAAGATGCTTTCCCCTTGAGAATGTTCTTTAGCTTACTTGAGAATTTATCTTTTTCAAGACTGGAAAATTCTTTCAACAAGATTTCCTGCTTTTTGCTCAAATTCGTAGGGGTGCGAATAGTGATCTGAACGATTTGATCACCGGGTGCGCCGGTTCTCAGAGAAGGGATGCCCTTGTTTTTCAATTTAAACAATTCTCCCGGCTGAGCCCCCTTGGGAATTTGTATCGTAGTTTCGCCTCCAAGTGTCGGAATTGTAATTTTATCCCCTAATGCCGCCTGCACAAAGGAAATTGGCACCTGGCACAACACGTCACTGCCATCCCGTTTAAATAAATCATGAGCTTTGACATGGATAAAAACATACAAGTCCCCGGAGGGGCCGCCAAAAATGCCGCCTTCGCCTTCACCGGTAAGCCGCAGTCGCGAACCGTTATCCACGCCGGCCGGTATTTTTACGGATACGGTTTTGGGGGTCATGATTTTTCCTGAACCCTGACAGCCTTTGCAAGGCTTGGGGATGTATTGGCCTGCGCCCCTGCAGCGGTTACAGGTTGTGCGGATGGTAAAAAATCCCTGGCTGCGCCCGATTTGTCCACTACCGCCACATTGGGGGCAAATTGCCAGTTGAGTGCCCGGTTCAGCGCCCGTACCCTGGCATTGCTCGCAGCCTTCGTATTTATCGATGTTGATGTTGGTTTCCACGCCAAAGGCCGCTTCCATAAAATCAATGCTCAAGTCATAACGCAAATCCGATCCGCGCTGGGATCGGGTGCGTGAAGAACGGCGATTTGAAAACCCAAAAAAATCTTCGAAAATATCTCCGAAACTGGAAAAAATATCATCGAAACCGCCAAAGCCTGAGAATCCCTGCCCCTCAAGCCCTTGATGACCATAGGTGTCGTAAATCTCACGTTTTTGAGAATCATTGAGTACATCATAAGCCTCAGCCGCTTCCTTGAAGCGCTCTTCAGCTAACGTATCATCAGGATTGCGATCCGGATGATTTTTCAACGCAAGTTTTCGGTAGGCTGATTTTAGTTCATTTGACGAGGCGCTTTTGGAAACGCCAAGAATTTCGTAGTAATCCCTTTTTCCTGCCATAGAGCTTCCTGATAGGTGCTTGTTGTTTGTTTAAGTAATATGCTAAGTAATTATCATTTGTTTTATCAACTAAAAATTCTAAACTAAGGTGCCTTTTTTAAACGATCCATGAAACTAATGCAAGACTTTGAAATGTCAATTGACAATGCCAGTGAATTATCATTTGTACGCAAGATGTTTGATATCATAGCGCCGCGCTACGATTTTTTGAATAAAATTTTAAGTTTACGCCAAGATGTGGTTTGGCGGCGCATCCTGACCGATAGCCTGAAATTGAAACACGGTTCCAAAGTACTGGACATGGCATGCGGCACGGGCGATGTCGCCCTGGGGATCTGCAAAAAAGCGGCTGGTCCTGTTAAAGTCTACGGCGCCGATTTTGCTGGTGAAATGTTAAAGCTGGCAAAACCAAAAATTGAAAAGGCAGGCGCCCAAAGCATGATTGATCTGGTGGCGGCTGATGCGTTTGAGCCACCCTTTCGACATGAAAGCTTTGACTTGATTACTATCGCTTTTGGGATACGCAATATTCAAAATAAGCCAAAAATTTTATCTGAGTTTTTCACGCTATTGAAACCCGGAGGCGCCCTGGCCGTTTTAGAGCTGGCGTCTCCCGGGCCAGGGCCTTTTCGGGATTTGTATCAGTATTATTTTAATCGGATATTACCTCTTGTTGGCCGTTTTTTTTCTGGAAATAGTTTTGCTTACACGTATCTTCCCGATTCTGTTTCGAAATTTCCGACTGCAACCCGATTTGCAACCATGATGCGTAATGCGGGTTTTTCCAGTGTGCGCTATCGTAAACTAACCCTTGGAATTGCAGTTTTATTTTTAGGTCAAAAATAAGATCTTTTTGTATTGATTTTATTTCAGTATCAAAAGTTACATAAGGGGCTTTGAAGCTGTAAATCCTGCGCAATATGCCGTAAAGTTTTTTTTGAGTTTGACTGACTATGCCGCAGGGGGGATAATTTATTCCATATTTGGAATTACTTCCGATTCGTTAAGGAGATATATGGGTACTTTTATAGAAAACAAAACTAATTTGGGATTGCTGATCATGCGCCTGGGTCTGGCTGCCACACTGCTGGTTTATGCCGTTCCACGATTGATTGACGGCAAGCGTGCGTGGTCCACTGTGGGGAAAAATATACGTTTTTTGCAAGGCGATGTTTCCGCTCAGGTTTTGGGAGCAATTTTACTGGTGATCGAAGTGCTGGCGGCAATGGGAATGATTACTGGCTATTTTTTCCGTTTGTTCTGTATTTGCCTGGCAGGAATATACGCTTTTTATTTTTTTAACTATTTTTCAGCGGGTTATACAATTCTACCTCTTTATGCGGCGTCTTTGACAATTGTAAGCATCGGATTATTAATTTCCGGACCTGGGCAGTTTGCCGTGGCTGTAAAAATCGAAAAAAAATAAAATTGGGTGAATATGACATCAAACACTGCCATCCTGGTGTATAACCGTAAACTGAAACTGTTTGAAAGCGAAAAAGTCCCAGGGCGAAAATGGATGGAACTGCTTTATGCAAATTCCATTGGCCGGCGGGTTACTTGCCTGCTGCTCAGCCGCCGCAGTGTTTCCAGATTTTACGGCTGGCTGCAGGTACGTGCTTTTAGTCATCGGCAGATTATTCCCTTTGTTGAATCCTATGATATCGATTTAAAAGAGGCTGTGATGCCCGCCGGGGGATTTCGCTCATTTAACGATTTTTTTATCCGTCACTTGAAACCCGGAGCGCGGCCGGTCAACAGATCCCCTGATCGCTTTGTTTCACCTGCAGATAGCCGTTTGCTAGTGCTTGAAATTACGCGTAATTTTTCGCATCAGGTAAAAGGTTTTCAAATGACATTGCCCGAATTGCTGGGCGGAGCTGATATCGGCAATAACTATCAGGGCGGTTTATGTTTGTGTTTTCGTTTGGCTCCCAGTGATTATCACCGGTTCGGCTATGTTGAAGACGGTGAACAGGGCCCGGTTCACAGTCAGCCGGGAATGTACCACTCAGTTAATCCTTTGGCGTTAAGGCACAAGCCTGATGTCCTTGCCCTCAACTTTCGGCAATGGTGCCACATAAAAACCAAAAATTGGGGAACCCTGATTCAGATTGAAATCGGCGCTATGATGGTTGGCAGCATTATTCAGCACAACTGCTCCGGCGGTCCGGTCCGCCGGGGTGAAGAAAAAGGCTATTTTCAGTTCGGAGGCTCCACCGTTCTGGTGATTGTAAAGCCTGACCGGGTAATCATAGATGAAGATATTATGCGGCATTCAGCCAAAGGGATTGAAACGCGGGTGCGCTATGGCGAAGCTATAGGGAAAAGATCGGATTTTCAAAAATAGGCGAATATACCATCCGGCCATAGCAGACGATACCTATAATGAAGGGGACGAACTAAAGATCTGAGGCAATCTGTCCGATTAATTACTGTGCAGCTCAATTATAGCTGATATCCCTAACAGTAAGGAAAATCGACTATGCCTGTTTTTCCCTCTATTTTCCGATTTTCGCCTGATTATAATAACCGTCTAATCTTATACATATTTCCAACTATAAAAATTAGGGCCCCGGATATTGGCAAGACTCTTATTGCAGGCCTGCTATGGATTTTACCGCTGACGATGCCATTCATCCTGCCTGGTTTATTGCTGGCCGTCTTTACAGTTCGTGCAGGCCCGCTATGCAGGGCCCATACTCGACGGTGCATGCGGTTTGGCTGCGAGTCCGGACGGTAACCACCTCTTATAAATATGGTCCAAGCCCGGATGATCCCACAGATCATTGGTACGAATTTATGTATAACAATCAAACCGGCGCCCAAATCAATGGGAATATTCTAACGCTGCATTTTGCAGATGGTCAAACAGGTGACGATATACTTGTTGCGGACGGCATGGTTATTGATATCGGAGCGCCTGTTTTTATTGCCGAATTAGATGAGTAATCGGATCAGGTCCAACCGTCCGGTTCGGGTGGCGGCGGTTGTTTTATCGCCAGCTTGATTTAAATTCGTACAAGTTACAAATAGCCGTTATTGCCCATCCAAAAATTACCAATGCATCAAATTGTCCTATTTCCAGATGGGCAATAAGAAATTTTATAACTTATTTTTGATTTTGCTCTTTTTGTTTCAGCTCTTTTTCAATAAAATTCTGCAAATTACCCAGTTCGCGATTTTTTATTCTTTTACCGTTTATGAAAACCGCAGGGGTGCCGCTCACTGATGATGTTTTACCATGTTCCATATCCTGCTCGATTATAGCTTTGTGCTCCGGTGATTTTCTATCTGCTTCAAACGCGTCCATATTCAGTTTCAGATTTTGTGCTGTGGACTTTATTTTTTCTTCGGTTACCGAGTTGAAATTTTTTAACAGTTCTGAATGGAACTCCCAGAATTTGCCTTGCTTATTGGCAGCCAGAGCTGCCATGGCTGCATCAAAGGCCATTTTGTGCTTTGGCAAGGGGAAGTGTTTAATAACAATTTTAAGATTTTTGGGGTGTTTTTCCAGCATTTTATCAATTAAACCCTCTAACCGAGAACAATAGCGGCATTGATAATCATCGAAAACCACCAAGGTTACCGGAGCATTTTCTGCGCCGCGGAAGGGCCTGTTGGAAATATCGATATCATATACGATGCTGAACTGTTTGATTTTCATGCTGGCAGGATTATTTGAGGTAAGTATCAGAATGCCATTTTCAGCGCTGGTGATTGTATTATATTTCTGATCAGTCTCAATACTCTCGATGATACTTTTTTTATCCATCGAGTAAAAGTGTATCTTTTTTTTTGTCAGAATAAAAATCATGCGATTTTCATATGAGATAGCAGTATCAATGGATTTTTCTTCTAAGGAAAGCTGATTCAGTTCTTCCCAAACAATATTGCCTTTAGCAAAAAGAATGCTTGGCAGGCACAGGGCAATTACAAAGATATAAACAAAAACAAAATTTAATTTTAAAATTGGTTTCAAGTCAAGCTCCTTGTTAGATAAGTTTATATTATCGGGCCTTGAACGCCAGCGGGGATAATTTCATAACCATTGGTCTTTAGTCAAGACAGGAATGAGAATTCTTCAATCCATCAAGTTGATGTCAAAGGGCGTTTGAGTCCTGATTTATTCCAAATCCGCTTATCTTGATATAGATCGGTTGGCAAGTTGAAATGAAAGTGATAGTGATCATTTAAGCTATTTTATGAATGTATGAGTTATGGTGAAAATTATAATTTTACATAGAGAGGTCGAATGGATAATGTTTCCGTAGTAGCACCGCATGGCGGTGAATTCAAAGACTTGGTGGTGGATGGCGATAGGGCGGACACCTTAAAAGATCTTTCATTCAGCCTTGCAGATATTACCCTTAGTGACCACCACCTTTGCGATCTGGAGCTGATCGCCACAGGGGCATTCTCGCCCCTTGAAGGCTTTATGGTCCGGGCTGATTATGAGTCAGTATTGGATCGTATGCGGCTTCAGGACAATACCCTTTGGCCCATCCCCATCTGTCTGGATATTGATCAAACCAAGGCCCGTAATTTGGAAGCCGGTCAGTCAGTGGCGCTGCGCGATCCTGAAGGATTTTTGCTTGCGGTGATGCATATCGAGGATATCTGGTCCGCCGATAAGGAAAAGGAAGCCAGGTTAATTTATAGAACATCTAACGATGACCACCCTGGTGTCCGGTACCTAAATAAAAATACCAAGAATCACTATATTGGTGGACGCGTGGAGGTGATCAGCCTTCCTTTGCATTATGATTACCGTACATTGCGCAGGACACCCCGCGAGATCCGCTTAGAATATCAAAAGTTAGGCTGGCAGAGAATTGTTGCTTATCAAACAAACAGCGTGATTCATCGTCCGCAGTTTGAAATGACCCTTGAGGCTATGCGTCAGGCAAAAGCCAATCTGCTGCTGCTGCCCATTGTGGGGGTGGTCAGGTCTGATGATTTTGATTATTACACACGTGTCCGGTGTAATAAGGCAGTTACACGTTATTATCCTCCGGAAACTTACATTTTCTCACTTTTACCTCATTTTATGCGTTTTGCCGGACCTCGAGAATCCATACTCAATGCCATTATATCCAAAAACTACGGTTGTACTCATTTCGTTGCAGGCCGCGACCACGCAGATCCGTGTCATAAGGACAACAACCAATGCTTTTACGACAGCCAGGAATCGTTAAAAATTCTCAATGATTGCCGCAGAGAACTTGATGTCGAATTGATACATTTTGATGAAATGGTCTATCTGCCCTTTGAAGATGAGCATCAGTTTAAAAATAAAGTAGAAGCAGGGGTAAAAACGATTGAAATGAAAGGGGCCCAAATCCGGGAACGGATCATAACTGGCAGAAAAGTGCCTGACTGGGCATCCTTTCCCGAAGTGTTGGATGAGCTGTCAAAGGCCTATCCTCCGCCATCGAAGCAGGGCCTTACCATTTTTTGTACGGGTTTGTCCGGGGCCGGCAAGTCTACCGTGGCCAGAGTCCTTTTTTCTAAAATGCTCGAGATCGGAGATCGGCCGGTAACATTGCTCGATGGCGATATTGTGCGGCAAAACCTTTCCAGCGAATTGAGTTTTTCCAAAGAACACCGCGACATTAACGTTCGCAGAATCGGTTTTGTCGCCTGTGAAATCACAAAAAATAGGGGGATTGCCATTTGTGCGCCCATTGCGCCTTATGAAAATACACGGCTTGAAATTAGAAAGGCCATTGAAGCCCACGGCGGCTTTATTGAGGTGCATGTATCGACTCCCCTTCAAGAGTGTGAAAAGCGGGACCGCAAAGGCATGTACGCCAAGGCCAGGGCAGGTCTGATTAAAGGTTACACAGGCATCGACGACCCCTATGAAGTGCCCAAAGCGCCCGAACTGAGCATCAATACCACCAATATTACGCCGGATGAGGCCGCTCAAGAGATTTTGCTTTATTTAGGCCAAAAAGGATACATCTAAGTTATGGACAGATATGCTCATTATCTGGTTGATGCCGTGCATGCTGCCGTTGACGCTGGCAAAGCAATCCTTAAGGTGTATGAAACTGATTTCGGCGTAGAAACCAAGGCCGATAATTCACCGCTAACCATCGCCGATCAGAAATCCCATAAAATCATTAAAGAGCGCTTAAATGTTCATGGTATTCCAGCCATTAGCGAGGAAGGCAGGGATATTTTGTACGAAGAAAGGCGCAACTGGGATACGATTTGGATCGTGGACCCATTGGATGGAACCAAGGAGTTTATCAAAAGAAACGGTGAGTTTACTGTAAATATCGCACTTGTTGAAAATCAAAAACCCATAATGGGCGTAGTCTATGCGCCAGCGGCCCAGTGGCTTTATTTTGGCTCCGCTCAAATCGGCGCTTATAAACTGGTTGGCGTGCAAAATATTGATTTTCAAAGTTATACAAAATCCAACCCGGAAGATACGCTTAAGGCGTTAATGGACATTGCGGAAAAATTGCCTTTTGCCAAGTCGCCTAATCAGATTTATACAATTGTCGGCAGCCGTTCTCATGGCACGGCCGAACTGAATGCATTTGTCGATCAAAAGAAAAAAGAAAAAGGCGACGTAAAATTTATCCAGGCCGGCAGTTCGCTGAAGATCTGTCTAGTGGCCGAAGGAACAGCCGATATCTATCCCAGGCTTGGCCCGACCATGGAGTGGGATACCGCCGCGGGCCAGGGCGTCACCGAATCCGCAGGCGCGTCTATTCGAATTTACGAAAGCGATCAACCCCTAACATACAACAAACCTGACTTGCTCAATCCGTGGTTTGTTGTTCAAAGAGACAATCCAAAAGGTTTTCTTTAGATAAGAAAATATTCTTTTTTAATAACGGCCGTTCAATACTGGTTCCCGCACGTTTTGGAATATGTATTTCATGTGAGATAATTTTATACGCTCATGCTTTCTGTCCGCAGAAAATAGTTTTTTTCAGAAGGCGCTGAGTTCGTGTTCTATGAATCACAGTTCTTTCAAACCGATTTTCATCAAAAATTTATAATATTTGAACAAAAAATCAAACCAAGACCCTTATCACTATAATATCAACAAAATCCGAGCTAAAGGCATGGAGATGCGAAAAATTCCGGATGGGGCGCTATGGGGTTAATAGATCCGTACAATGGCCCTGGTAAGCAACATGCAATTTTGTTTTATGATTTTCCTGACCGAAAACCGGCGATATGGTTTCCAACGCTTTTTGGGGCGTATTGTTTATTTCGCTAAGATGAGCCAGGATCACATGACTTAGGCCGCTATGCTTGATTTCGGCCAGCAGATCCCGTGAACTTTCATTTGACAAATGTCCGTTACGGCCTTTGATGCGTTGTTTTAAGGGCCAGGGGTAGGGGCCTTGTGTCAGCATGCGGGGATCATGGTTGGCTTCAAGAACCAGGATAGAGCTATTTCTCAGGTGCTGTTTGACAATGTTTGTTGCGATGCCCAGATCCGTTGCGATGCCGATTTTTTTGTTATTACTGCAAATTGTAAAGCCCGCCGGATCGCCGGCGTCATGACAGGTTGAAAATGGATAAATGTTTAGGCCATTGATGTAAAATGCTGTTCCAACTTCTATGGTGTTCAGGAAACCTATTCGGCCCAAGGCGGTTGAGGCAACGTCATAGGTTTGTTTCGATATGTAGACCGGCAGGTCATACCGCCGGGCCAGAACCCCCACCCCGCGAATATGGTCACTATGCTCATGGGATACAATGATCGCGTTTAACTTTTGGATATCCAAATTCACAGCTTGCATACGGCGTTGAATCTCAATGCCGGATAGTCCGGCATCAACCAGAACCGCGGTTTCACCATCACTTACGTAGATGGCATTTGCCTTGCTGCCACTGGCCAACACGCAAACGCTGAGCATTTGCTCAGTTACAGTCATGGGAAAGGTCCTAGAAAAGCCCTGTGCTGCCAAAACCGTCATCGTTTCGCAGGGTCTCATCCAGTTGGCTGACCACTTTTATATCGGGATGGCAAACCTGTTGAATGACCATCTGAGCGATACGTTCGCCACGGTGAATCGTATAAAGCGATGGACCCAGATTAATTAAACCGATTTTTATCTCGCCGCGGTAGTCCGCATCTATGGTGCCCGGCGAATTGATAACGGTAACGCCGTGTTTTATAGCCAGCCCGCTTCGTGGCCTGATCTGGGCTTCATAGCCCGGAGGCAGAGCCATGGCAAATCCGGAAGGAATCAAGCGGATTTGGCCTTGTTCCAGGATCAGGCTCTCGCTGATGGCCGCGTAAATGTCCATACCCGCAGCGTGATTGGTCATATATCGTGGCAAAGCAATATCTGCATCTGCTTTATCAAGTCGTTTGAAAAATATACAAGGCCGGTCGGTTTTCATAATTTTAATTCGACTGGATGGGTGTTTAAGGCGATTGACTGTAAATCACCCCCCGGTTTAAGCCTTTCTTCGGCTTATATGGTGTTCAATCAGATTGTTGTCAATTTGCTTTTCAGCCATCGGGCCTAAAAATGTCAGGCACATTCGATCCGGCTGGAACAATGTTCTGGCTAATGAGACAATATCGTCAACCGTTACCGCTTCTACCTGTTCAACGATGGATTGCAGAGGTATAAAGCGGTTAAAATGGATTTCATTCTGGGCCAATCGAACCATTTGATTGTCCACACTTTCAGAGGCCAGGAAAAGGTTCCCCTTGGTGTATTCCTTGGCATCCTGCAGCGCTTCTTCAGAAACAGCCGAACTGCATAGCTGTTCCAAAGCTTGAAGAATCAATTGGGTTGCTTGCAAGACATTTTTTTCATTTACTGCGGTGTAAACACCGAACATGCCACTGTCCACATGAGATGTTGTAAACGAGTAAACAGCATACGCTAACCCGCGTTGTTCCCTGATTTGCTGGAATAGGCGCGAACTCATGTTCCCGCCAATTATGGTACTGAGCAATGAAAAGGCAAATCTGCGGGAATCGGTTATCGAAAGGCCCATCGCGGACAAGCAGATATGTACCTGTTCCAGGGGACGTATATGTTGCTTCACACCGCTGTAAATTTTTGGGCAGATACGTTCCGGAAGTTTTGTATCGCTTGGTTTGATAGCTTCAAACGCCGGTCCTGCAAGGTCCAGCAAACGGTCGTGCTCGATGTTCCCGGCGGCTGAAATGATTATATGTTCTGGATGGTAAAAATTATTAAAAAAATCCTTAATTGCAGCCGCTCCAAAGTCGCTAATATTTTCGCGGGTACCTAAAATGGAACGGCCCAAAGGGTGGTTGCCCCAAAAATTTCCGCCTGATAGCAGGTGGACATATTCTTCGGGTGTATCCTCAACCATATCAATTTCTTGGAAAATTACAGGACGTTCACGCTCTACCTCATCGGGATCGAATATGGAATTAAGGAATATGTCCGAGAGAATTTCCACCATGGTTTCCACATGTGAATCCATTACTTTGGCATGGTAACATGTGTGCTCCATGGCGGTAAAAGCGTTGGTGTGTCCGCCTATTGCATCGAATTCTTTGGCAATTTGATAAGCTGTGCGGCGAAAGGTCCCTTTAAAGATCATATGCTCAATAAAATGAGACAATCCGCTTTGCTCAAAGGATTCGTCCCTGGCGCCCACATTGACCCATACGCCCATTGATACTGATCGTACATCGGGCATTTTCCTGGTTATTACGACAATACCGTTAGGCAGAAGGGTTTTTTTGACGGTCACTTAATTCTAGTCCTCTTGTGTAACTGCCTTATGGCTGAGACGAATTCTTCCGTCCTGGGAAACTTCAAGAACTTTGACTTTAATGATATCGCCTTCATTTACTATATCAGTTACTTTTTTAACCCTATAGTTTGCCAGTTGGGAAATATGCACTAATCCATCGGTACCTGGAGCTAATTGTACAAAAGCGCCAAAATCTGTGGTTTTTACCACTTTACCTTCATAAATAGCGCCTTCCTCAGGGTCCAAGGCAATTGCACGAATAGACTCCAGGGCCTGTTCGCCTTTTTCCTGGTTATTGGCAGCAATTTTTACCAGACCATCATCCGTGATTTCGATTTTTGTGTCTGTTTCACTTTGTATTCCACGAACAACTTTTCCACCTGGGCCGATAATATCACGAATTTTATCCGGGTTAACGCGAAGGGTGAAAATTTTAGGCGCGTGGGGTGAAATATCTGTGCGAGGTTCTGACAGCGATTCGAGCATTTTATCAAGGATATGAATTCTGCCGGTACGAGCCTGTCCCAGGGCATTTTCCATGATTTGCCTGGAAAGCTCTAGAATTTTGATATCCATCTGCAACGCGGTAACGCCGTCTCTGGTACCGGTGACTTTGAAATCCATGTCTCCGGTATGATCTTCATCTCCTAAAATATCCGAAAGGATAACGACTTGATCGCCCTCGCTAACCAGCCCCATGGCGATTCCCGATACCGGAGCCTTGATGGGTACACCTCCGTCCATCATAGCCAGGGTGCAGGAACATACTGTTCCCATGGACGAGGATCCGTTGGATTCAAGAACTTCGGAAACCAGACGGATGGTGTAATCAAATGTTTCACCTCGCTCTGGCAAAACATTTTCCAAAGCTCGCGTGGATAGTCCGCCGTGTCCGATATCCCTGCGGCTGGGGCCTCCCATGCGTTTGACTTCTCCTACTGAATAAGGAGGAAAGTTATAATGCAGCATGAAGGGGCGGGCTTCTTCACCAATTAGGGTTTCAACACGTTGTTCATCCTGACCTGATCCTAAGGTCAGCACACCCAGCACCTGGGTTTCACCACGGGTAAATAAAGCACTGCCGTGCGGACGCGGAAGGATTCCAACTTCGCAGGAAATAGGACGGACTTCATCAAAACGGCGGCCATCGATACGGCGGCCTTCTTTTAAAATGAGATTACGGCTAAGCTGTTTTTGAAGATCAGATAAAATTTCGTATACTTCTTTTTTTCGTTCCTCATAATCTTCGCCTAAAGCAGCAAAAGCTTCTTCTTTGGCTTGGCGCATAGCTTTAGCGCGTTCCATTTTTTGCGGAATTACGATTGCTTTTTGAATACTTTCCGTAGCTATTTGAGCCACCCGGTTTATCAAATCTTCGTCTTTTTCAGCAGGTTCGAAGATACGTTTGGGTTTTCCCAGTGCGTCCCGAAGTTGTTCTTGAATGTCAATCAGCGGTTGCATGGCTTTGTGGCCGAAAAAGATCGCTTCCAGCATGTCTTTTTCAGGTACGATATTTGCGCTGCCCTCCACCATGACCACACCGGTTTTTGAACCGGCCACGATCAGATTAATATCTGCATTTTGAGATTGTTCCAAGCTCGGGTTGGCAATGAGTTCTCCGTTGACACGCACCACGCGGACGCAGGCGATGGGACCGGCAAAGTGGATATCGGAGATTGTCAGTGCAGCCGAGGCGCCCACCATTGCCAGCACATCCGGGTCATGTTCCTGGTCCATTGACAATACGGTGGCGATAACCTGGGTTTCATAACGCCACTGTTTGGGAAAAAGTGGCCGGATGGGACGGTCAATCAAACGGGCTGTGAGGGTTTCTTTTTCACTGGGGCGGCCGATTTCACGCCTGAAATAATTTCCGGGAATTCGTCCGGCGGCATAAATTTTTTCCTGGTATTCAACTGATAAGGGTAAAAAATCGGCAGGACTTGAATCTTTTGCCGCAACCACGGTGACATGCACCATAGTCTCGCCGTATTGAACTAAAACGGCGCCATCAGCCTGTTTGGCGATTTTACCCGTGCGAATTGTTAAGGGCTTACCGCCCAAATCCGCTGATACTATAGTTTCCATTAATTTCTCCTACGAAATAAGGATTAAATAAGTTCAAATTGGCCATTTCGCCAATGGGTAATCGTTAATCCTCATTCCTGACTTATGGCAGCTTTTTAAAAACGAATCTGTGTTTTTTTACACGAACCAAAAATTCAAAAACCAGCCGCCGGCTCTAAAAAAGGGGCCAACGGCGGCTACTCTCATGACTCTGGTTTCGGGCTGCCGTATTCACATGCAGATCAGGCGTTATCGTCTTAATCCCAATGTCTCAATAATGGTACGATACCGATGCACATCATTATTTTTAACATAGTTTAACAACCGGCGGCGGCGCCCTACCAGCATAAGTAGACCGCGACGAGAGTGATGATCCTTTTTATGAGTTTTTAAATGCTCCGTCAGATACAAAATCCGGTGAGTCAACAATCCGATTTGCACCTCCGGACTTCCGGTATCGGATTCATGCAACTTGTATTTTTTTATTAAGCCTTGTTTGTCTTGGGTTGTAAGTGCCACTGATATTTTTCCTCCTTCAAGTAAGACCATTTCGGAAAGTTTGCTATGGATTAGTGAAAAACACAACAATAATTATAGCGGGCGCCACTGGGTGCTCTTTCCAGCACGGCTCTAAGCCTGTTTTTACCATCAACCACTTTTAGGTAGTCTTCAAACTCAACGTTTTCAGGGAGCTTTATGATTGATGACGGCACCAGCTCCGATGATATTTGTTTACCCTGGAGAATGCATTCCAATACCTTCCCGGTGGCAATGAAGGCTGGCATTTTTTTCAAGGCGGCAGACATATGAATAATGACATCATTGTGCCGGCTTTGTTTTTTTAGCTCCAGGAGCGTTTCCAACGACACGGCTTGATCAATATTAAAGCCGCTAGAAACTGTACGGTGTAATTTGGCTAAATGCCCAACGCTTCCCATCTTCCGGCCGATATCAGCACACAGCGTCCTGATATACGTACCGCCCGAACAGGTAACCACAAACCGAATTTGCGGCAAGTTCACATCCAGTACTCTTAGTGACGATATGTTTATGGCTCTGGGAGGCTTTTGAACCGGTTTTCCCTGCCGCGCCAGTTTATATAGCGGGGTGCCTTTGTGCTTTAGCGCCGCATAAACCGGTGGGTGTTGCATCTGTTTGCCTTTAAAAGTTTTAAAAACCGATTCAATCTGCGGGCGTTCCAAATCAGGGACGCCGGCCCGGGATACAATTTGACCGGTTGCATCCTGCGTATCAGTCTCAGTCCCTAATTGCAATACTGCCTCATACGTTTTGTTGCCGTGAAGAAAAAAGCGGGCCAATCGCGTAGCCTGGCCGATACAGCAAACCAGCACCCCAGTGGCGAAGGGGTCCAAAGTACCGGTATGGCCGACCTTAGCAGCGCCAACCAGCTTTTTAACCTTGGACACGGCTTTGGCGGATGATATGTCCGCCGGTTTATTTAGAACAACGAGTCCGTTCAATCCGTTCAATCCAATTCACGTAGGCCGGGGATGGTAACCGTCCAGTTGAAAATAGTCTTTTTGAGTTCAGTCAGAGTAATTTTTTCAACACTAAACCCGGCTGCACTCGAATGTCCGCCACCACCAAATTGGGCGGCGATTTTAGCCACGTCCACATAGCCATCCGAGCGCAGACTGACGTGGTAATCTGAAGATTCGCTAAACGAATCTTTACCGGTGCTGCTGATTTCATGGATCAAGGCCGCAACCTTAATATCTTCTATACGCCTGGCATAATTGATGATGCCATCGATATCTTCGGGTTGTGTTCCCGTTTCAGTCAACATACGGCGGGTCAATGTCATGACGGACAATTTGCCGTTGAAAGCGATTTCCAGGGAATCGAGCGCCAGATTGAGCAATTTGATGCGCCCCAACGAATAGGTACCGTAAACATATTGGGCCACTTCGTAAGGGTCTGCACCATAATCAATCATTTTTGAACAGATCGCAAAAGCCTGTTTATTTGTATTGGAAAATCTGAATGACCCTGTATCGCTCAAAATTCCAGTGTATATGGCAGTTGCCATGACGCTGTCTATTTGTACCGGCAATGATTCAATGAGCCGGTAAATGATTTCAGCCGTTGCGCAGGCTTTGGTATCGATAAGGCGCAGATTTCCGAATCCCGTGTTAGTGACATGATGATCGATGTTAATCAATATGGCGGCTTTTTTAAAATCATCGGCTGCTGCTCCTACTCTTTCAATTGTGCCGCAGTCCATTATCACTACCGAATCGTATGAATCAATAGCCCCGGTTTGCTGCATAATAGATGATACGGATGGTAAAAAACGATATACCGCAGGAATAGGGCTTTCATTATACATACGGACTTGTTTATGCATGGATTTCAGTGCCAATCCCATTGCCAATAGCGCTCCAACGGCATCTCCATCAGGATGCGTGTGCGAAGCTATCAAAACCGTTTTGCTTTTTCGGAGTTGATCAACTATTGCTTTCATCGCTCTGATTCACTTGGCTTAGCAATTGTTCAATTCTGGCTCCATAATCAATGGATTCGTCATAAAAAAATTTTAAATCTGGCATGTAACGTAAATCAAGTTGCTGGGCAAGTTCACGCTTAAAGAATCCACAAGCACGGTTTAATCCATTCAGGGCTTCTTGCCGGCAGGCCTTATCACCGGTAATAGAAAAATAAATAGTGGCAACGCGCAGATCACGGCTAAGCTTGATACCGGTCAGGGTCACATCAGCTATACGTGGATCGCTGATTCGCTTTTTAAGCATTTCTGCAATTACCTGTTTGATGAGTCCGCCTACGCGCTCACTTCGATTGTAAGGTTTCATGATTACTCTGTTTACCGCCGTTTTACAAATGCAGAATTTCCGTTTCTGTTCCTATCATTTCTGCCAATCCTAAATCATCGGAAAAATTTATTAATTTATCCATTTTGGCATCGATTACCTGGGTGTCGGACCCTGACATTGAGAATCCAATATGAGTGTGCTGATGCACATCGTTTAACCCAACTTCCGCCACGGAGGCGTTAAAATGGTTGCGAATCTGCTTAATGATGGTTTTAACTATGCTGCGTTTTGCCTTAAGTGAACGGCAATCGTGCAAGCGGAAAATCATTACTCCGTATCCCACCACCATATGAGGGTTATCTGTGCTGCGCTTGCCCATATTTTTTAATTGTTCTTAACCGGAAATGGCGTATTTGCCATTTGTGCTGGCGCTAAGGCGATTTGCAGTCAAATAATATGTCATCTTGTTTTTCTTCTTTTCCGCCAATCGCCTAAATCGTCAATTTTTCATCCCATATCAAACAGGCTAATCGACTTCGGGTTTAATTTCCTCTAAGTAATAACAGTCAATTATGTCACCGATTTTAATGTCATTATAATTTTCAAGCCCGATACCGCATTCATAACCACTCTGGACTTCCTTTACATCATCCTTGAAGCGCCTTAAAGATGAGTTTTTTCCGTCATAAACAACAATACCATCACGTAAAAGCCGTGTTTTCTGGCCACGTTCTATTTTGCCGTTTGTAACATAACAACCGGCTATGGTGCCAATCTTAGGCACATGGAAAATTTGACGCACTTCTGCCTGGCCGAGAATGCGTTCTTCGAAGGTGGATTCCATCATACCCACAATGGCGTCTTTGATCTCTTTGATTACATTGTAGATAATATTGTGATAGCGTATATCGACCCGTTCTTCGTTGGCCATTTCCTGAACTTTGGGATTAGGCCTGACATTGAAGCCAATAATAATAGCTTCTGAAACGGCCGCCAGGGAAATATCCGACTCGGTTATGGTGCCTGTGGCCGAGTGGATGATGTTGATGTTGACTTCCGGATTAGAAAGTTTGTTAAGCGAGTCGCGGATGGCCTCCATTGATCCGTCCACATCAGCTTTAACGATGATGTTGAGATCCTTGATTTCGCCTTCCTGCATGCGTTCATAAAGTTTATCCAAACTCAGACGGCTTGTTTTTGCCAGTTCTTTGGCGCGATGTTTTTGTGCGCGATGTTGACTGACCTGTTTGGCGTCCTTTTCATCTTTAAGGGCCACCATCTCGTCACCAGCCATGGGTACTCCCGATAGGCCGATGATTTCCGCCGGATTTGACGGTCCAGCACTTTCCATCTTATTTGCGTAATCATCCAGCAAAGCTCTGACTTTGCCGTAGTGCACACCGCACACAACTGCATCGCCTGCCCTAAGTGTTCCTTCCTTGACAAGGACCGTGGCTACGGGTCCGCGTCCGGCGTCAAGTTTTGCCTCTACCACATGGCCTATTGCCAATTTGTTGGGATTGGCTTTTAGTTCAAGCATTTCCGATTGCAAAAGTATCATTTCAAGCAGATCGTCAATGCCGGTTTTCTGTTTTGCCGATACGTTAACGAAAATGTGCTCTCCACCCCAATCTTCAGGAACGATGTCCAGTTCAGCAAGCTGGCGCTTGACGCGATCCGGTTCGGCGTCAGGCTTATCAATTTTATTTACCGCTACGATGATAGGAACCTTGGCGGCTTTGGAGTGATTAATCGCCTCCACTGTTTGGGGCATAACTCCATCGTCTGCAGCAACGACCAAAATAACGATATCTGTTATGTGAGCTCCACGCGAGCGCATGGCCGAGAACGCTTCATGGCCGGGTGTGTCCAGAAATGCGACGTCGCCTTTTCCTGTTGATACAAGGTAAGCGCCAATATGCTGGGTAATGCCCCCGGCTTCACCAGCAGTTACCCTTGATTTGCGGATAACATCCAATAGACTGGTTTTACCATGGTCGACATGTCCCATAATGGTTACAACCGGCGGACGGGGCGACAGTGCTCCGGGATCGTCCTGGCTCGTTGTCTTCAAAATAGCCTCCTCTTCAAAGGTGGCATTTTCAATCTCATAATTAAATTCAGCAGCGACAAGCGAAGCGGTGTCATAATCAATGGTCTGGTTTACAGTAGCCATAACGCCCATGTTGAAAAGCTTGGCAATCATTTCAGATGCTTTAATTCCCATCCGTTTGGCCAGCTCTGAAAGGATGATGGTTTCATCAATCTTAATGCGGCGTTTTATGGCCTTTGCTGTTGTAATTTGGGTCTTTTGAGCAGCAGCCTCCTTAGCTTTGGCTCCCTTACGCGACTTGCGGCTGCGCTGGCGTCCGGAATAAAGGTCGGCTCCTTCAATAACTTCTTTTTTTCTGAATGAGCTTCGTTTTTTTGGAATTGGCTTGTCTATCACATCATTGTTGACAAGCGCTTTTTTCTTACCCTTCTTTTTGGGCCGTTCTTCTTTAAGCGCAGGCGCTTCAACAGGCCGGACGGGCTTTACCGGCCTGGGTTTAGGAGCCGGAGCAGGCTCTGGTTTTTTTATAGACGGCCGTTCAGGCAACTTGATAATTTTGGCGGCAATTTCCCTTTTCTTCTTTTTTGGTTTTGCTGCCGGTTTTGCCTTAGATGATAGAACCTTAGAAGGTTTCTCTTTAGCCTTAGAAGGTTTCTCTTTAGCCTTAGAAGGTTTCTCTTTAGCCTTAAGAGGTTTCTCTTTAACTTTATTAGGAATAAGCGCTTTTTTTGTTGACGGCGCTTTGGAAGTTGCTGGTTTTTCTTTATCTTTGAGGGCTTGAGGGTCTATCGGCGGGACCGGTTCTGCTTGTTGTGCCACTGTTTCCTCTTGTAAGGTTTCAGGTTGCTCTTCTGTGGTTTCAGGTTGAGCTTCCGAGGTTTCAGGTTGCTCTTCGAAGGTTTCAGGTTGAGCTTCCGCAGCTTCAAGTTGCTCTTCCACCTTCGAAACGGCTTCTACCGGTTCCGGTGTTTCTTCGATTGTTTTTTCCGGCTGGGACGCTTGTTTAACTACTTTTGCTTTTTCAAATGTTTTTTTGGCCGGCCTTTTTGGTTTGGATGGTTTTTGAACTGGCTTGTCTTTCTTTACCTTTGAAGGTTCAGCTTTTTCAACTTTAACAGTTTCGGTGACAGTATTTTCAACTTCAGCAGCTTGCGGTTCTTGCAATTGAGCTTCAACCGCTGCTTCGGCCTCAACAGATTCTTCAATCTGTTCCGAGGCGGTTTTACGCCGGCGTCTGATTACCGTCGGTTTGATGCGTTTTTCCTCTAACTCGGGCTTGCCTTTGCCCTGTAAAAAATTGCGAATGGTGGTTTCCGCATCGTCATCCAACGTGCTCATGTGAGAATTGATACCAAGCTCGAGTAGGCCTATTTTTTCAAGCAGCACCTTATTCGTCAAATTGAGCTCGCGAGCCAGCTCATATACTCTTTTTTTGGGTTGCGTCATCAATCCCCCCCTTGCCTGTGCAGCGTCACTCATAGCCTATCTTTATGGTTTTGTGGATTCATTCTGAGGTAACTTACCATCAACCTCCGGTTCTTCTTTGGTCCCGGATGCTGCATCATCACCGGCGTTGTGATCTTCTTGGCCGGTATCTGCAGCTGGTTTGGGTGTCACCGGTGATTCCCCGGTTTGTTCATTACCGGAAGCTTCGGCTTTTTTTTGAACTTCGGAAACCTTGGTTTTATCCAAGGATTCTTTTGCGCTGTCGATAAGATTCCGGGCTTTTTCTTCACCGATACCACGAATCGAAACTAAATCATGAATATCGGCATTAGCCAGTTCTTCAGCGGAATAAAGCCCTTTTTCGAACAGCACATCCGCCAAGCTATCCCCAACGCCGTTAATTTGTTTTAAACTTTCATAGCCTTTTTCCATGGCTGCCTTGTATTGTGATTCGCTATTGACATCCAAGTGCCAACCGCAAAGTTTGGATGCCAAGCGGACATTTTGTCCGCGTTTGCCAATGGCTACGGACAAAAAATCATCCGGCACGATAACTTCCATGGAGCGATTTTCTTCTTCAATGATGACTCGGGATATTTCAGCCGGAGCCAGAGCATTGCACACATATTTTGCAGTATCCACATGCCATGGAATAATATCTATTTTTTCCCCGCGTAGCTCCTGCACCACATTTTGAACTCTGCTGCCTTTCATGCCAACGCACGCACCTACCGGGTCGATATCGGAATCTTGGGATGAAACCGAAATCTTAGCACGGCTACCAGGCTCACGAGCTGCGCCCTTTATTTCCACGATGCCTTCAGCAATTTCCGGTACTTCGGTTTTGAAAAGCATGATTAGAAAATCCGGGTGAGTCCGTGTCAAGATAATTTGCGGCCCCCTGCTTTCATAGAGAACATCCAAGATCAATGCCCGAAGGCGATCGCCGCGCCGATAGCTTTCTCTCGGGACTTGTTCCCGAACAGGCAGCAAAGCCTCGGTAGTGCCTAAATTGACAACGATTTCACCCCTATCAAAGCGTTGGACAATGCCGTTGATAATTTCGCCCTTACGTTCGATATAATTGGCATACACGGCATCACGTTCAGCGTCTTTCATTTTCTGGATGATGACCTGTTTGGCCGATTGTGCAGCAATCCGGCCAAAGGAAGTCGTATCCATCTTGGTTCCTAAGCTGTCGCCAACCTCGCAGTCAGGGTCCAGTTCTCGCCCTTCTTCTAACGTGAGCTGAAGATCAGGCTCAGTAATTTCGGCGACGATCTCTTTGAATTGAAAAACTTCGATTTCACCAGACTCATCATTAAAATTGGCTTCTATGTCTACCTTGGCGCCGTATCTTTTGCGGGCCGCACTACGTAAGGCTTCTTCCAAAGCTTGGATAAGAATTTGACGATCAATACCTTTATCGCGGCTTACCTGTTCGACAACGCGTTTAATGTCTGCAATAAACATGCACTTTCTCCATCAATTTTGACGGCCTTATGACCCCACAAGATGAGCTTTGGCGATATCTTCAAATGTCAAAGTTATACAAATATCGTTTATATTAATTCTAATTTTCGTATCATCAACCGATTTCAGAACACCTGTAAAATTTTTTTGTCCTTTTACAGCCTGCATAGTACGAATTTTAACTCGCCTTCCTGCATATCTTTTGAAATCATCAAGCTTACCTAAAGGCCGTTGTAATCCCGGGGATGAAACTTCCAGACGATACGACGCCGGAATGTCCAGGCTAACATCAAGAATATCGCTCAATTGGCGGCTGATGGCTGTGCAGTCATCCAAGGTGACACCCCCCGGTTTGTCTATGTACACCCGTAAGGTTCGCCCCTTGTGTTCCCGCTGAAATTCAATATGCGCTAATTCAACACCTTCGCTGAGACACAAGGGCTCAGCCAGTCGCCAGACCTGCGCTACCAACGGGTTGGCAGCCATGCCTACGATTTTAGGCAGTGCCGGTTCTGTTTGGCTGTTCATCTTGTGGTCACACTCCATTATGAAAAACAAAAACGGGCTTATAGCCCGTTCCCATGGCAAAATAAATCTAAGCCGGAATCTAGATACAAATACCCGCTATTTGGATCTTATCATCTGAGTTCTGCTTTCAAATCTGATTCTACTTCAGGGGTCAAAGCGCTGTTGAACATCTTCGGTTCAGATGAAATACCGGACCTAACTTTGGAGCGGGCAACGAGATTCGAACTCGCGACACCAAGCTTGGGAAGCTTGTACTCTACCAGCTGAGCTATGCCCGCCTACCAAAAAGACTATATAAGACAACAAAAAAAGTATGTCAACTGATTTAAAAAAAATCTCTCTGCCATAAATTTAATTTTTGTTCAAGCAAAAGTCTATATATTTTTATCACAGGCAGCCCACGGCTTTTATTCCAATAGCTGGCGTATATTTGTTAACTCCATGCGTATTTCATTGAGTATAGCGGCGCCGGAATTGAGCTTTTCTGTTGTATTTTGTTTTTTAAGGAACTGGCGGGCCCCCTTGATTGTATATTTTTTTTCATAAAGCAACTGTTTGACGGTCAGCACAGTCTCCACATCAATTTTCCGGTAAAGGCGTTGTCCGGAATCTGTACGTTGCGGTTTTATCAGGGGAAATTCATTTTCCCAGAATCGCAAAACGGATGAGGGTACGCCCGCAATCCGGCTGACTTCACCGATTCGAAAGTAAAGCTTATCTGGTAATTTTATAAAATTTGAAGTGGTTATGACCATCTTCGAATATTATTGCACCCACACTTAAAAGGGCTCTTAAGTTAGGTCCGCCTGTTGAGATTTTCAGGCAGGCAGATCCGCTTCAAACGTTTTTATGAGCTTTTGCGATAAAGTTGAGTGCAACTCGTTTACCGTTGCATCGTCAAGTGTTTTGTCTTTCGATCGATAAGTGACCCTCAATGAGACACTTTTTTGCCCTTTTGGTATGGGGTCTCCTTCAAATAAGTCAAAAAGTACAACGCCTTCGACAAGCTGTTCCTTAATTTGCAAAAGATACGCTGTGATTGCGCCAGCTTCTACAACCTTGTCTACAATGAGTGTGATATCTCTTGATGTAGCCGGATATTTGGGCAAACCTGATGATGTTATTGTTTGAGGCAACTGATCAATTAATTGGATCAGGTTAATTTCAAAAATGCAAATGTTTTGTTTTAAGTCGTATGCATTGAGTACCTGCGGATGAACTTCTCCGATAATTCCCGCCATCTGATCATTGAGATGGATTTGAGCGCTCGCACCAGCACGTGTATAGATGCAGTCTTCATCTGGCAGGCGGGTATACTTGACATTTGAAATCTTAAGCTGGCCGAACAGGGTTTCCGTTTTTCCTTTTAAATCATAAAAATCAAAAGGTTCGGGCTTGCCGTGCCAGCCTCCTTCGTCTCTATTTCCGGTCCACAGGCCAGCCAGCAGCTCGGTTTCCCGAGGAAGTTTTCCTGATTGTTTACTGATAAAAGTTTTGCCGATTTCATACAGCAGCATTGTTTTGGTTTGACGCGCATTGTTGCGTTGAACGATTTCCAGTAATCCGGGAATGAGACTAGTGCGCAGAACCGCCTGGTCTTCCGACAAAGGGTTAAGTATTTGAACCATGTTCCTGAGAGAATCTTGGGCGGGCAACCTAAGCTTGTCGGTTGAGGTTTTGTTGATAAAACTGTAGGAAATGGCCTCGTTAAACCCTGCGCCTTTGAGAATCTCTTTGATACGCTGTCGTTGTACCGGCAAATTTCCCATTGAAAGGCTGCTGGCTGCAAACGACGGGAATGTGACAGGAATCTGGTCATACCCATATCGCCGTGCAACTTCTTCCATTAAATCTTGGGGGCGGGTAATGTCCACACGAAAGCTGGGCGCCGAAACTTTTAAGGCGCCTGGTTCGGCAATATCGACCTTGAATTCTATTGATTTGAGCAATTCAGCAATTTTTTGTTCATCTATATTTAATCCCAACACCTTGTTGGTGGCGGTTACACTCAGGCAAATCGGTTCCGGCCGGGCAAGCTTTGTCTTCTGATCAATGGTTTCGCCTATCAGGCGGGCGCCTCCATGCTGGACCATAAGTTGAGCGGCCCGGTCAATAGCATACAGGGCGCCATGCGGATCGACCCCTCTTTCGAAACGATGGGATGCATCTGTGCCGAGCCCCAAACGTTTGGCGGTTTTGCGAATGCTGATGGGATCAAAATAGGCGCTTTCGATCAAAACACGTTTTGTTTTTTTCTCAATTTCTGAATTCAGACCTCCCATCACGCCGCCTATGGCAATTGGTTTTTTTCCGTCACAGATCATTAGCATGTCATCTTCAAGCACCCTTTGTTTTCCGTCCAGAGTGGTGAAAGGCTCTGACTGCCGGGCTGTTCGGACAACAATTCGATTTTCTTCCAGGTTATCGAAATCAAAAGCATGCAGCGGCTGACCGGTTTCCATCATCACATAATTCGTGATGTCCACCAAATTGTTTATAGGCCTTAGCCCTATGGACATCAGGCGATCCTGCAGCCAAAAAGGTGAAGGACCCACTGTGATTCCGTCCAGCAAGCGGGCGGCATATCTGGGACAATGATCTGGTGATTCAATTGTTACAGAGCTGTAGTCGTTGATATTACCATTGCCCTTGAGTGAGGATGAAAGAACTGGGCGTCTTATACCGGTATTTGTAAAGCCGGCGATTTCACGTGCCACGCCCAGGAAGCTGAGACAGTCAGGGCGATTGGGGGTCAAGTCGATATCTAAAACGGGGTCGGATAAATCCAGCGCCCGGTTTACCGGGGCGCCTGGTTTCAGATTGGCGTCCAGCACCATCAGCCCGGAAAAATCGGGACCTAAGCCAAGCTCGCCGGCGCTGCACAACATGGCTTGAGATTTTTGTCCGCGTATAGTACCGGGCTTAATGGTTGTACCATCGGGTAAGGTGCAACCCGGCAGCGCCAAAGCAACATTTATCCCCTGATCGGCATTTGGTGCGCCGCATACCACCGAATAATCGCGGTCATCTGTCCGGACCAGGCAGATTTTTAATTTATCGGCATTGGGATGGGGCTCAACCGAACTAATGCACCCTGTAACGACATCGTTCAGGTAATCGTACCGGTCTTGCACCGAATCAACTTCCAAACCTGCCATGGTCAGCATGTCGGCCAGTTTTTCCACATCCATATCTATATCTACATAGTCCCGTAGCCAGCTTAGACTAACTTTCATTAGACATAACCTTTTAGAATTGATTAAGAAAACGAATATCGTTGTCGAAAAATTTTCGTATATCGTCAACCCGGTATTTGAGCATGGCAATTCGTTCGACACCCATCCCGAATGCAAATCCGGTATAACGGCTGGTATCGTAGCCTACCTTCTCGAAGACCGCCGGGTGGACCATTCCAGCTCCTAATATTTCCAGCCAGCCCGTATGAGAACAAATGCGGCAGCCGTCCCCTCTACAGCTGACACATTGGATATCAACTTCCGCGCTTGGTTCGGTGAATGGGAAAAAGCTGGGCCTGAATCTCAAGCGCGTGTCAGGATCGAACATCTGATGGACAAAAAAAGTGAGCGTACCTTTTAAATCGCCAAATGATATATTCTCATCCACCAGCAAACCTTCTACCTGATGAAACATCGGTGTATGAGTCAGATCCGAATCGCAACGGTAAACTTTGCCGGGAGCAATGATGCGAACCGGCGGCTGTTGTTTTTCCATCACCCTGGGTTGGGTTGGCGATGTATGGGTTCGCAGTACGATGTCATCTGATATGAAGAAGGTATCCTGCATATCGCGGGCCGGATGGTTTTTTGGAAAATTTAACGCCTCGAAATTGTAATAGTCCGTTTCCACCTCCGGGCCTTCAACAACTTCAAATCCCATCCGGCTGAAGATATCGCAGATTTGTTGCGTAATTTGTGTGATCGGATGCATGGTTCCGCGTGCACAAACGCGTCCGGGCAACGATACATCAATGCGTTTAACAAAATCCGGACCATCTTTTTCCAATATAGCCAATTTTTGGTGACAGGCGCTTTCGATCTGCTGCTTGATTTCATTAGCCCGGCGCCCTGCCTGAGGGCGTTCATCAGCAGGCAACCGGGAAATGTTTCGCAAGAAACGGGTAATGATGCCTTTGCGGCCCAGGTATTTAACGTTCAGATCCTGAACAGCTTCAATCGAGGTTGTATGCTCAATCTCGTTAAGCGCTTGCGCATAGATTTTATCAATGTTGTGCTCCACTTTAAATCTCTGCCTTTTCACGTCGGCGGCCCGGCTACATTAGTAAATAGAATGGAAATAAACTCTATTTGCATTCACCTTATTGCCAATTCACTTTAGAACCGTGGAAGTTTCAAATCACCCAATTTTACTTAGTAACTATAAACGGAATGGGCAATTTGCCCGGCATATAGACCGCACTTAAATTTAATTCTTAGAATAAGAAATATACGCGTGTTAAAATTTTTCGCACACCTTATTCCCGGCAATTGCGCCTATTTGCTAAAAGGTACTAGTTGTCTTTGAATTCGTTTTCGTATGTTGCGTCAATGGGCACAGACAATTAGTATATAAAATTACTATATAATCAGTATGCTCCCATCGGCGCGACTTAAAAATAAATCCAAATCCGCGCGATATCGGATGATTGGCATCTTCCACGTCACTTGCGAAATGATGCCCGGCCGGACGAACTGCAATTTACCCTGCTAACACGCGCCAGTGTAAACTGCCGGTTATTTTGCCCGTATTATGAAATGCCGCTTTGGCTTGGTTGTTAATTGTTTTGTGATGCCAGAGCGGCAATTTTTGCAAAACCCTCTGGATCAGATATGGCCATCTCAGCAAGAACTTTCCTGTCTATCAGAACCTCGGCCTTTTTCAAGCCACTTATAAATTTGCTGTAGGACAGTTCATTCATACGTGCAGCTGCATTGATTCTTATAATCCACAACCGCCTAAAATCGCGTTTGCGTTGCCGCCGGTCACGGTAGGCGTAGCTCAGGGCTTTATCGACAGCATCCGCGGCTGTACGAAACAGTTTGCTTCGCCCACCGCGGTAGCCTTTGGCTAATTTAAGCACCTTTTTCCGGCGATTACGGGCTTTATATCCTCTCTTAATTCGCATTAACTTTCTCCTTTTTCTCTGGTTTGCTCTAAACGTCTGTCAGATAGTGACTGCTCCCGGCAATAAATTACCGGGCATCTAAACGCCTTGCGGCGCTATTGTATTCAGCCCGATACGCAAAATAACTATCGCTGCATTATAATCACGATTTACATGACCGGAAAATACAACGATATTTCTTTACAGTCCACACGTTGTTAAAAAATACGGTTCATCCCGGCAATAATTTACCGGGAATTCACGCTGAATATTTTTAACCATTAGGTAACAGGCGTCTAATTTCCCGCATATCGCTTTTTTTGATAAGTTGAGCCTGCCTGAGCTGGCGTTTACGCTTAGGGCTTTTTTTCGTTAAAATATGGCTGTGATGCGATTTGTTATAGCGGACTTTACCGGTTCCGGTTTTGCTGAATCGTTTTGCCGCAGAACGATTGGTTTTAATTTTCGGCATCCTTATTATCTCCTTCATGTATATCACCCCCGCGGATGCATTTCGCTTTGGGATCAACTTTAAACTGTTTCTGAATAGTCAGATGGACACTAACTGAAGTGACTGCTCCCGGCAATAAATTACCGAAAATTCTCGCTGAATATTCTTAAACTTGCGCAGCGCTGCTGTTTTTAACGCGAGCTCCTGAAATACGGATGGCGTGAGCAATTTTTAGCATAGTTCACGTCCGTGATTAATTCTGACAATCAAAGGGTGTCGGCGTTTTTTATTTCGGAGCAAGTATCATAATCATGGTACGGCCCTCGAATTTGGGTTCTTGCTCTATAATAGCAATTTCTTCAACTTCGATAACGATTTGCTGCAACAACTCTCTTCCTCGGCCGGACAATGCGATTTCTCTACCTCTGAACATGACGGTCACTTTGACTTTGTCCTTGCGTGCGAGGAATTTTTTGATATGCCCCAACTTGGTTTGCAGATCATGTTCCCCTGTTTTCGGGCGGACTTTTATTTCCTTGACCTGAAATGTCGTTTGCTTTTTCTTCGCTTCCTGCTGCTTTTTGGTCTGTTCATACTTGTATCGACCATAATCCATAATTTTGCAGACAGGCGGTCTTGCCGTGGGTGAAACCTCAACTAAGTCAAGCCCGAATTCAGTAGCGGCTGACAAGGCTTCGCGAATGGGTAATATGCCAATTTGTTTGCCGTCCGGGTCAATAACACGCACCTCCCTGACACGAATGTTGTTGTTTATTCGCGCACGCTGCACGTGGTCGTCTCTGGCGAATTTATTATGAGCTATGCCTGCACCTCCTAATTTTGCGTTAAAATCAACAATCTGAAAGTAACGATTATTATTTTACTGTCTTTTTAAAAGCAAGCTAAGATTCAACTTTTCTAAACTTTAAAATCTTACTCCCATATACAAAGACCTATCAAAATGCAAGTGGAAAATAACAATCTTTTTATAATTAAGACCGATACAAGATTATATTAGGTACAATCAGGACGTTTTTTTAATAAGACTGCAGGTAATCCGGTCACCGGATTGACTCAGGGTGTAATTTGCCAAAAAACTGCCGCGCCAATATCCAATATGAGGAATGGAAAAAAAACGTTTGAAAAGCGCTAAACTTTCAGATCTGCAAACATGGGAAATAATTTTTATTGGATTTTCTTTATATAAAGGAGACAGTTGGTTGCGATCACATAATCCGCCACCCATGGCATCCTCATAGGCATATACAGCAGTGCCAATGCCTGATAGCATAATGGCGCCAAAACACATCAGGCAAGGCTCAAGCGTGGTATACAGAGTCATATCCCTTCTGTCCAAATCCAATGATAAATTTTCCAGTTTTTTCAAAGTGGTCATCTCTGCATGTTCAAGTTCACTGGGAACAGCTTGTTTGGTTTTGCTGCGGGCTCCGCTTGCGATGATGTCATCTTTATGAACAATGAGACAGCCCACCGGAAACTCCTGTGCTTCCAACGCTTCGCGGGCCAGGTTTAGCGCTTTTTTCATATAAAAATAGTGGTTTTCGTTCATTACCTATGTCCGGAGTTTGCATACAGTGTCATCGCAGGGGCAACGGTCGTCAATTTCAAAAGCATACAAAATACGTGCTTCCATTTCCATTTTTTTTGGAGAAACAGACGTGTATCCGATCTCTGCAACTGTGCCGGTCAACTCATTCCTGGATGGAATCCGGTCCAGCCCTCTTGCGGTCAGTTTGCCACTTATACCATCTAGAATATGGGCCTGCTCTCCATTGGTTACCACTGCCACGGGCGCCTGGTATTTTGATACCAGACGGCTTATGGCCAGGGCCGGTCTATGGCGGGTAATCAGAGAGCCCGGACCGTATTGGATGATCATGGCTTTTCTATTATCCAGTGTAATTATAAAAGACACCTTCACAATGGCGCTTTTATCGTCCGCTTTTATTTTTATAGGAACCTGCGCCGCGATGCAAGGGACCGTGTAACCTTTTACATTCAACAGCAAACGCGCAATGCGCTGCCGGTAGCGCTCGTCATGTGTGTCGGCAATCAGCCGCCCAGTGAGCACATCAACCAGTGTGCCCATATTTAAATGGTGACCGTTCATTTGCGAATCAACACTAAACTATTCATAAGTTCTCAAACCCTTAGATTTGAAAATTCGTTGCCACTACGGTTGGAATGAGTTACCGTAACTCGGTTGAGCCTTAATGCAGCTAATTATAGCAAAGTTGGCAGATCGTGTTAACTAATAAAAATGGCCTTAAAATGGCGCCTTTTTGGGGTACAAACTGATAATGACGATCAGGGAAAAGTTCGAAAAACGGGAAAAAAATTTTATATCCCCTTTCGGCTGCTTGAGTGTTCAGACCAAGGGGCGTTCCCGCAAAGAAAACAACTGTCCTATCCGGACTGCGTTTCAGGTTGATAAGGACCGGATTTTATACAGCTATGCTTTTCGCAGGCTAAAGCATAAAACGCAGGTTTTTTTAAACCCTACAGGCGATGAATATCGAACAAGGCTTACCCATACGCTTGAGGTTGCTCAAATTGCCCGGACCATCGCCCGTGGCATGTTTTTAAATGAAGACCTGACTGAGGCAATTGCTTTGGGGCACGATTTGGGGCACACACCATTTGGTCATGGCGGCGAGATGGTTCTTAAAGATATTTTTTCATCAGCATTCTCGCATCGGGCTCAAAGTCTCAGAGTTGTGCATATCCTGGAAAATACGGGGCGCGGTCTGAATTTAACCTACGAGGTTAAGGATGGGATTTTGAAGCATTCCAAGGGTTTTGGCAAAATCATGCCTGACAATCCACGCAAACTTCCATGTACCATTGAAGGAAAGGTTGTGCGCATTGCCGATATCATGGCCTATTTGAATCATGATTTGGATGATGCAATTCAAAGCGGTGTGATTGTAGAGGCCCAGATTCCCGCCCAGTGTAAAAAAGCGCTAGGCTATGCTCATAGCCAGCGGATCAATACTATGGTGACGGATTTGATCGCCAATAGCAAACCCTCGGGCGATGAGCTTATTTTGAATACAAGTGACCGGATCAGTGATGCCATGTCCGCCTTGCGTTTATTTTTATATGAAAATGTGTACAGATCCGAAAAAGTTCATGGTGAATTCGTAAAAGCTAAAAAGATTATGTCTGAATTATTTTCCTGCCTTATTGAAGATGAACGGGCATTGAATAAAGAGCTTGTCAAAATGCGTTTGCCGGCGCTTCACTTGAACGGCGGTTCCAGAAAGCGTGTGGTGTGTGACCTTTTGGCATGTATGACGGACCGCTATGCCCTGTCTTTATATAAGCGTATTTATTTCCCAACTCCATCTTTTTGAGTCATATTATGCAGATAGATTTTTTGTTGCCGTTTTTTAACCGTTTGGCGCAAGTTTACGCTCAAATGGATCAAGCTTATCACGCTGCGGCGGCCGGTTCAGGCTTTGATTGCGCCGGTTGTAAAGATAATTGCTGCCTTACCCGCTTTTACCATCATACCTACATTGAGTGTCTTTATTTTAAAAACGGGCTGGATCATTTGCCCGATCAAATCAGGCAGCAAATTGCCCATAGGTCCCATCAGGCCTGCAAGCAGATGCAGACACAAGATCAACAGCAGGGCTGCATACCCAAACGCATTATGTGCCCGTTGAATGTGCACGGACGTTGTGAACTTTACGAATTCCGGCCCTTGATTTGCCGTTTGCACGGAATTCCGCACGTGCTTCGGCGGCCCGACGGAGTGATTCAGACCGGATCTGGCTGCCACGAGTTTCATCGCCGTTGCGGTGACGCCGATCAAATTCGCCTGGATCGTACGCCACATTACCGTTCAATGTCCAAACTCGAGCAACAGGTGCGCATGAGCTTGGGCGTGAATCAAAAACTAAAACTAACGGTGGCTCAAATTGTAATCTCGGATATTTTGGCCGGTAATGAGAAAGGAAATACATCGAGCCGATGAAGTATATAAACGTTGAGGATATCGATACCCTGCCCGGCAAACAGATTAAGGAAGATCAAACTTTCAAATTCCGTTGCCACCCCGAAGTGGCGTGTTTTAACCGCTGCTGCCGCAACTTGAACTTGTTTTTGTATCCTTATGATGTGCTCAGGTTAAAAAACAGTCTGGGGATTAGCTCGGATGAATTCATTGACTCGCATGTGGATATTGTCATGCGAAAAGGATATCATTTCCCTGATGTTTTGTTGCGCATGGCGGACAACAAACAACAGACCTGCCCCTTTCTTGTCTCGCAAGGATGCAGTGTTTATCTTGACCGTCCCGATACTTGCCGGGGATTTCCGGTCGAGCAGGGAATATTCTACGATGCAGTTAAAGGCAGTTGCGCGCCGGTCTATTTTTTCAGGCCGCCGGATTTTTGTCTGGGCCAGCATGAAGAAAAGTCCTGGACCATCGAGACATGGCAGCACGATCAGGACGCAAAAACCTATCACCGCATGACAGCCTTGTGGGCGGATATCCGGCGCTTGTTTCATCAAACCCCCTGGGGGCTTGAAGGCTTCAGTGGCGCAAAAGGCAAGATGGCCTTTATGGCGGTATACAATGTTGACCGGTTTCGTGATTTTATTTTTAACAGTTCTTTCCTTAAACGTTACCGGATCAAACCCGAATTTTTAAAAAAAATGCGTGCCGGGGATACCGCGCTGCTCAAGTTCGGATTTGAATGGATAAGGTTTTTTATCTGGGGGCAGCCATCGAAAGTGCTTAAACCGAAAAAATAGTTCCTATCCGGATCCGTACGCAAATGGCATTTCTACACCACGGCCTTGGGCATCGGGGCAACAGTTTCGCCGCCCAGCGTATAACCGCCGTCCAGACGTATCACAGAGCCAGTCATGAAAGGCGCACCAATTATGATATAACGCACCAATCCCAAAATATCATCCAGTTGGCCGGTGCGCCCCAGAAGGGTATGATCGGTGATGGCTTTTTTTTGTTCATCGGTCAGCAATCCCCAACCGCGGGTATTTTGTGCGTGCCGGGTTTCGAAAAAACCAAGCATGATTTCGTTGACCCGTACGTGTGGCGCGCCCAGGCGGGCCCAGGTTTCCGTCAAAAGACTGATACCCCGGTTAGCTGCCGAATATCCCTCGTTGAAAATATAGCTTGCCGGTCCGCTTCGGCCAACTAATCCGGCGATGGAAGAAAAGTTGATCACTACGCCGTTGCCGGATGCCTTGAGACCGGCAAGCGAGGCGTTAAAGACCCATTGTTTGGAACGCAATGTTGTTGCAAGCTCCAAATCCCATTGCCCGGATGTGTACTCTCCGTGGACTACCGGCCAGCCGCCTCGCTCGATATTGTTTATGAGTATGTCCAGGCGTCCGTAACGGTCCATAACCTGTTGAACCATATCGGATATGGCGGATGTGTCCTGAAGGTCAATCCGGACAATAAAATGGTCAGGGTTTGCATCAGCGGCATCCTTTTTCAGGTCCGGAAAGCTTTCAGGCCAGTCAAAAAAAGTATAAACAACAATGGCTCCTTGTTTCGCCAAATCCAGACCGATGGCTTTTCCGATACCCTTAACGCTGCCGAGCACAAGGGCGACTTTGTTTTTCAGTTGCATTTTACTTCCTGCTATTTGGGTGGGAAGCGTTTTCCCCAAAAATTGCAAAACGAATCCATTTCAGTGACCACTGCAACCATACAGGATCATGATCAGTGCTGTGCGGCATTAACTTGTTTAGTGAGTCCGTCATGGGGTTCAGGTCTGCGCAAACAGCTAGTTGTTTGAGTTTGTCAAGATCATAAAACGCCAGCCGGATCAACTGCAGTTGCCCGTTGGAAAGAGGACCGGGAATTAGTCTGTTTTTTAGCGAGATAAACTCTATTATCTCATCGTTCATCTCGTGATAGGCTTGCAAGCCCTGGCCGCGCACCCATTGATTAACTGTTTGTGATTTTTTTTCCCCGAATCCCGTGCAATGAGGCTCCCTCATGATCGCATAATGCGCCTGAGGCAAGCCGCCGGAGCTTGAACGCACAAGGGCCCGCGCCAAAGGATAAATGCGGCAGGAAGCGGGCCGGGCGGGATAAACGCTGCAACCTTCCGGAGTCACAAAAGGGCAATTACGGTTCCTCTGGTCATGAAAACGAAATGACGCAATGGGCAGATTCGTTTCCGGCCCGATGTAAATCGTTACATACTGCTTTAAAAATTCAGTGGTTAAAAGTTTTAAATGCGCTCGCAAGCGTAAAATATCATACGGAGTCAGAGCCTGATTAAGATCACGGCAGCAGGAGTTAAAGCAGGCCAGTGAGCGATGACAGTGGAACTGAAAGGTTGCGTCCGTGGCAATGGGAGTAAATTGATGATCTTCGTTCATGTTTTCAAACTATTTTTTTAGGTAAATTTTTAGATCTAATAAAACCAGCACTTAGCAAAAAGCTTTAACATTGAGTGTCAAAAAATGTACCTTTCGCTTGTCTTGATCTGTATTGTTTTAAATCCGTTTTATCCGTTGCCCCAACGGACACAGACAAAAAATATGGACTTATTGACTATGGGCTCATTGACGCGTCCTGAAAAAAATCCAAACCCGGCACAATAATGGGTGATGTATAACATTCAGAAAACTGAAAGCCTACAATCTTTTTTTGTACCACATTTTGTGATTTTTTTTCGATTCTTTTTCAATATTCCGGATCTTTTTCAATATATTGAAAACTTATTTTACGGCTCTGCGCATTGCGCTGCAAGGGAAGGATTGTGCCAAAAATTATTGACAAGGATATCTGTAAATGTTATTGAACTTAACTTGAGTTGTTTATATCCTACTGAATTTAAAAGTATTATTCCTTCCTATTTGGCTACGGAGGAAGCGCAGATGATCCAAAATTTCAAAAAATTCATAACGGTTTTAGATATATCAGTTTATAACGAAGAAAGTTACGACGTCCAAAAGGGAAGGGAGGTGTGAATTAAGACGTCCACTATTTTTTCTAACTATGCAGTTAATTGGTTGAACCAATACAATACAACCTAGGAGGTATCATAAATGCCAAGTTTTGTAATTGATGAGAAATGTGACGGTTGCAAGGGTGGCGATAAAACTGCTTGCATGTACATTTGCCCTAACGACCTGATGGTCTTAGACCCTAATGCAATGAAGGCCTATAACCAAGAGCCCGACCAATGCTGGGAATGTTTTTCATGCGTAAAGATTTGCCCGACCCAGGCAATTGAAGTACGCGGCTATGCCGACTTTGTTCCTCTGGGAAGTTCTATCATGCCGATGATGGGAACAGAGGATGTTATGTGGACCTGCAAGTTCCGCAATGGCACCCTCAAACGCTTCAAATTCCCCATTCGTACCACTCCCGAAGGCGCTGCCAATGCTTATGAAGATCTCAAAGGCAAAGATCTTGAAAGCCACCTGCTCTTTACCCAGGAAGCAGAGGGTGTTCAACTTCCCAAGCCCAAGAAAACCGCATAAGCGCAGCAAGTTAATTTTTAATTAAATGATCAAATCGAATGATATCTTAAGGAGGATACAATATGGCACTACCGAACAAACCTTTGGGTGAACTTAAGGCCGTAAGGGATCCGGAAGTAGAAGAGCGTGAAGTCGATATCCTTATCGTCGGCGGTGGTATGGCTGCTTGCGGTACGGCATTTGAAATCAATAAATGGAAAAAAGACGGTCAGTCGGTACTTTTGGTTGACAAAGCAGCCATGGAACGTTCCGGCGCTGTTGCCCAGGGGCTTTCCGCTATCAATACCTACATTGGCGATAACACTCCTGATGATTACGTCCGCATGGTCCGTAACGACCTGATGGGCCTGGTTCGCGAAGACTTGATCTTTGATCTGGGCAACTATGTGGATGATTCAGTGCACCTGTTTGAAGAGTGGGGATTGCCGATCTGGAAAAAAACAGATGATGGCAAGAACCTTGACGGTAAAAAAGGCCTCAAGCTGGGTACCCTGAAAAGTGGCGCCAAACCTGTACGTACAGGTAAATGGCAGATCATGATCAATGGTGAATCTTACAAACGCATTGTTGCCGAAGCAGCTAAAAAAGCCTTGGGCGAAGACAACATCTTAGAGCGTGTTTTCATCGTTGAATTGCTGCTGGACGCCAATGTGCCCAACCAGGTTGCCGGTGCTGTTGGTTTCTCAGTTCGTGAGAACAAAGTTTTCATCATTAAATGTAAAACCATGATGGTTGCCTGTGGCGGTGCTGTTAACATTTATCAGCCCCGTTCAGTTGGTGAAGGTAAAGGCCGTGCATGGTACCCCGTATGGAACGCAGGCTCCACCTACACAATGTGTATGAAAGTCGGCGCCGAACTGACCATGATGGAAAACCGTTTTACCCCGGCCCGGTTTAAAGATGGATACGGCCCGGTTGGTGCATGGTTCCTGTTGTTCAAAGCAAAAGCCCTCAACGGTCTGGGCGAAAATTACGCTGCCGGCGATGTTGCCAAAAAAGAGCTGGAAAGATACGCTCCTTATGGAACCGCAGCCATTACCCCGACCTGTCTGCGAAACCACTTGATGCTGTTCGAGATGAAAGAAGGCCGCGGACCGATCCAAATGGATACCGTTACCGCGCTGGCCGAACTCGGCAAAACCATGGACAAGAAAGAACTCAAGCATCTGGAATCTGAAGCTTGGGAAGACTTCCTCGATATGACCTGCGGTCAGGCCAACCTGTGGTGTGCTCAGAACTGCGAACCGGAGAAGAAAAACTCTGAGATTATGCCCACCGAACCTTACCTGCTTGGTTCTCACTCCGGCTGCTGCGGTCTGTGGGTTTCAGGACCGGACCTAGACTGGGTGCCCGATTCATATAAAATAAAAGCCCGTAACGGAAAAATCTACAAACAAATGACCACAGTTGAAGGTCTATTCACCTCTGGTGACGGCGTGGGCGGTTCCGGACATAAATTCTCCTCCGGATCACATGCCGAAGGCCGTATCGCTGCAAAACAAATGGTTCGCTTTGCAGCTGATTTTTCTGATTACAAACCGGCACTGAAACAAAGCAAAGATGAGCTGGTTGACATGATCTATAAACCGGTACGTGTATACCTGGATAACTGCGAATACACCACCGATGAAGACATCAACCCCAACTACATTAAACCAAACGGCATGATGTACCGCATGATGAAGGCTACCCATGAGTATGGCGCCGGAACGGCAACCTACTACCAGACCAGCTCCAAGAGTCTGGAAGTCGTCATGGATCTGCTTCAGACCATGCGTGAAGACTGTGAAAAAATGGCTGCCGGTGACCTGCACGAACTGATGAGAGCGTGGGAAATCTACCATCGAATCTGGACGGTTGAAGCTCACCTTCGTCATATCCAGTTCCGTAAAGAAACCCGCTATCCGGGCTTCTATTATCAGGCAGATTTTCCCGGACAGGATGACAAAAACTGGTTCTGCTTTGTCAATTCCAAGTATAATCCGGAAAAAGCGCAATGGGATATCTTCAAGAAAGACTACGTCAAGATTATTCCATAATGAGCGGATATCAGCTGTGCACTAAGTGTTGAAACATATTACCTCCAGGCGTCTTTGAGGCGCTTGGAGGTTTTTATTAACAAGTGTCCATCGGCGAAGCCAATTTGTGGATGAACACTGACAAGTGGCTAAATTGCAGAACCATCGGGGCAGACGGTATCCTGTTGAAATACCAACTGAGCCGTAAAATTGAGATTTAAAAAAATAAGTACCTGAAATTAAATTTTTTTTAAATTTGAATGTTACGACTCAGAAATTATTTTTAAAAAAAGGATATCGTCTGAGAACCGGTGAGCAAGACAAGTTGGCTCCTTGATTAAATGCCAAATAATTTTGAATGCACGGAGGGATAGCATGACAAATGATAATACAGCCCCTGCGAGTGGAAGCATTATGGTGGTTGGCGGCGGCATCAGTGGTTTGACTACCGCCCTGGAAGCCGCCGAGGTGGGCTACGAAGTCTATTTGGTGGAAAAAAATCCTTACCTGGGCGGGCGTGTGGCGCAGTTAAACCAATACTTTCCGAAATTATGCCCTCCGACCTGTGGTCTGGAGATTAACTTCCGCCGAATTAAAGACAACCCCCGTATTAAGGTTTTCACCCAGGCTGAGATTGAAAAAGTCGATGGAAATACCGGTAATTACAAGGTGGCTGTCAAGATCAATCCTCGCTATGTAAATGAAAACTGTACCTGCTGCGGCGATTGCGCTCAAGCATGCGGTATTGAACTCAATGATGAATTTAACTTTGGGATGTCGGCTAAAAAGGGCGCAAGTCTTCCATTTGAAATGGCCTTCCCGTCACGATTCGTTCTTTCGTCCCAAATTATTGGAACCGAGGATGCCCAGAAGGCAAAAACGGCTTGTAAGTATGATGCGATTGATCTGGACATGCAGCCAAAGACACTAGATCTGAGTGTAGGCAGTATTGTGTGGGCCACCGGCTGGGAGCCTTATGACGCTTCAAAAATTGATAATCTTGGATTCGGACAGTACGATAACGTTGTCACAAATATGATGATAGAGCGAATGGCAGCGCCCAATGGCCCTACAAAAGGTAAAATCGAGAGGCCTTCAGACAGCAAAGCCCTCGAAAGTATCGCCTTCGTCCAATGCGCAGGCTCTCGTGACGAGAACCACCTGCCTTACTGCTCTTATATTTGTTGCATGGCTTCGCTAAAGCAGGCCACCTATGTTCGTGAGCGTTACCCGGATGCAAAAATTTATATTTTTTATATCGATTTGCGCGCGCCCGGCCAACGCTATGAAAAGTTCTACAAGAACATTAAGGCCGATGAGAACGTCTTTTTCATCAAAGGAAAGGTTGCCGAAGTAAGTGAAGATCAGGCCACCAAAAATGTGACCGTGGTGGCGGAAAACGCAGTAACCGGCGAAAAGACCAGCCAAACCGTGGATATGGCGGTTCTTGCCACCGGCATGCAGCCCACGGCCGCTAACGAAAAGTTGCCAGCGGATTTGAAATATAACACTGACGGTTTCATTATCAATGATTTTGAAAAAGGCGGCATGTTCGCTGCAGGATGCGCTAATAAGCCTGCCGATGTTGTTTCTTGTAACCAGAATGCGACCGGTATGGCTCTGAAGGCCATTCAAACCCTGGCAAGGAAGTAGGAGGTCATCCATGGATAAAAAATATGGTGTCTATATCTGTGAAGGTTGCTCAATCAGCGACAGTCTCGATGTTGGCGCATTAAAAGATGTTGCCGGCGAAGAAGGGCTGACAGCTAAAACGCATGCCATCCTTTGCGGTTCAGACGGTGTGGATTTTTTAAAAAAAGAAATTGAAGGTGGTGTCAACACCTTGATTTTATGTGCATGTTCGCGGCGTGTAAACCACGATGTCTTTCGTTTTGAAGGCTGCATTGTTGACCGGGTAAATTTACGTGAAGGTGTTGTATGGCCCCATCCCAGATCGGATTTTCCGGCTCTGACTGAAGAAGAAAAAGAAGATGAAGACAACTTCGACCGCGTTCAGATGATGGCCGAAGACTATCTTAAAATGGGTATGGCCCGTGTGGAAAAAGTTGATCTGCCGGAACCGTACAAACTTGACAGTTTTACAAATAAAATACTTGTGATCGGCGGCGGAGTAACTGGAATGAGCGCCGCTTTGGACGCTGCAAAAGCCGGATATCCGGTCACCATAATTGAAAAGGAAAATCAGTTGGGTGGCGCGGCTTTGAATTGGCGCAGCCAGCTTCCCGTATCCGATCCCTATGAGACGCTTATTGCACCGGTGGCTGAAGAAAAAATCAAGGCTGTTGAGGCTCATCCAAATATTACTGTGAAAACCGGAACTTTGTTGGCCCGCCTGGCCGGACAGCCGGGTGAGTTTTTGGCAACATTAAAGAAGCCAGGTGAGAAGATCGAGTTCGATGTGCCTTATCCATTACCGGATGAGATGAAGGTGGATGAAAAGGGTAAAGAGCTGGACGCGGAAACCTTGCACAAAAAATATATGGAGTATAATAAAGGCCGCAAGGACATTTTAACTCTGGACCCCAACGGTGATAAGTTCGGCGCCGTAGTACTGGCTGCAGGCTGGAAACCCTCTAAAATAGAAGGCGAGGCCTATACCCATTTGGGCGTGGGACAATACCCGGATGTAGTCACCAATGCTCAATTCGAACAGATTGCCAAGAGCGGTAAAATCAAGCGCCCCTCTGATGGCAAGAAAGCCAAGTCCGTTGTGTTTATTCAAAGTCCCGGCAAGGATGAAGACGATAGCGATTTCGATTTCGCCGGTTCGGTGACCAGCATGGTTTCCCTCAAACAAGCCAAGTATGTGCGTGATGATTATGATGACGGTAAAGCTTATATCGTTTACCAGCATATGCGGACTCCAGGGTTAAATGAAAATTTCTACAAAAGCCTTCAACAGGACCCGGGTATATTTTTAACCAAAGGAAATGTCGTAAGCGTTGCCAAAAACGATGGCGGCCTTATGGTGGAAGCTACGGATACCCTGTTGGGCGAAAAATTGAAAATCAAAGCTGATATGGTCGTTCTAGCCGCTGGAATGGAACCTGCTACCAATGATGATCCGGTAGTGAATCTGGCATATCGCCAGGGGCCCGGATTCCGCGATATCAGCCTTTTTGACGGATTCTGCGATTCTAATTTTATATGCTTTCCCTATGAAACCCAGAGAACCGGTATTTATGCCGCCGGAGCAGTCCGGCGCAGTATGACAACCGAAGAAGCCATGGAAGATGCCGCCGGAGCCGCCTTAAAGGCTATCCAGTGTATAGAGTCTTCAAATCGCGGCGTGGCTGTTCATCCACGTTCAGGGGATATGACCTTTCCGGATTTTTTCTTCCAACGATGTACCCAATGTAAACGCTGCACGGAAGAATGTCCATTCGGCGCTCTGGATGATGATGCAAAAGGTACGCCTAAACCTAACCCCACACGCTGCCGCAGATGCGGAACTTGTATGGGAGCCTGTCCTGAAAGAATCATTGGATTTGCCGACTACAACATTGACAGCATTGGCTCCATGGTAAAATCCATAGGTGTGCCAAGCGAAGATGACTACACCGAACCACCGTATCGTATCCTGGGTCTGGTATGCGAAAACGATGCTTATCCGGCATTGGATATCGCTGGTTTGAACCGACTTTCTTATTCTGCTGATGTTCGTCTGATTCCGATCCGCTGCCTTGGATCAATGAATGTTATCTGGATTAAAGACGCCTTGTCCCAGGGAATGGACGGTGTGTTTTTGCTGGGTTGCAAGCATGGAGATGATTACCAGTGTCACTTTGTCAAAGGTAGTGAATTAGCCGACATTCGAATGAAAAAAATTGGCGATGCCCTTGCCAGTCTGGCTTTGGAAACAGAGCGTGTAGCTCAATTTGAAGTCGCAATTGACGAGTACGATAAGGTTCCCAAAATTATAAACGATTTTGTGGAGTCTATTGAAGAGCTGGGTCCAAACCCATTCAAGGGCTTTTAATTTGTGGGCCGCCGCTATTGGCGGCCCAGCTCAAAAATCCCTGTTTAATGAATGGAAAAAAACAGTGAATTTTTCGCTATACCTATTTAGGAGGAAAGTCTATGTCCGATGAATTTATAGTGGAACCGGATGTGAACTTTATTAAAGAAGTAAGCAAGCTGGGAGGCCAGGACGTTAAAAAATGTTTTCAATGTGCTACTTGCTCCGTGGCTTGCCCGATTTCACCTGAAACTAAACCATTTCCTCGTAAAGAGATGCTGGCCACATCATGGGGATTGAAAGACCGCCTGATTGGCAATGGTGACATCTGGCTGTGTCATAACTGCGGAGACTGCACCAGCCGTTGTCCGCGGGGAGCCAAACCAGGTGATGTGCTTGCTGCCGTACGAACTTACACCATAGGTGAATACGCAGTGCCCAAAGCCTTGGGCAAAGCCGTTAATAATCCTGCAAAGCTTCCGTTTTTATTGGCTATTCCTGCCGCATTGTTTATTGTCATTGGTTTTATTATTGATCTTGTTTTTGGTGTTAACTGGCTGAATTTTTCACCCAGCGGTGAAGAGCTTTGGCAGGCGGATTACTTTAACAACCTGCTGGTTGATATCATTATGGTGCCTACTTTTTTCGCAGCCATTGGTGTTTTTGTTTTAGGATTAAAAAGGTTTATTGGTGATATGCATGCCAATGCCGTTTTAGAGGGAAAAACAGCCAAAGAAAAAATTGATCCTGCGGGTTTCGTACAGGCACTGGTCAAGATCGTTCCAACAATTCTCAAACACCAACGTTTCAGTGAGTGTGGCGAAAACCGTGAACGCGCTACGTCCCATATGATGGTTTTGTTTGGCTTTATTGGTCTTTTTATAGTAACCGGTTGTTTTTTTACAGCCGAATGGGTGTTTCATATTGAAGGGCCCTACAATCAGATCAATCCCATTAAATGGCTGGGCAACGCAGGTGGTATTGCCCTGATTATTGGCGCCTTTTTGATGATTGCGCAGCGAAGGGGCAAAAAAGATCAGATCAGCAGCTATAAAGACTGGACCCTGCTGGGTCTTGTACTGATGTTGGGCGTTACCGGCATGCTGACCGAAATGTTGAGGCTGGGACATCTTTATGGTCTTTCAGCTTTCATTTATTATTTGCATTTGATTTTTGTATGGGCCTTATTTGCTTATACACCTTTTTCAAAACTGGCCCATTTTGTTTACCGTACTGTGGCTATGGCTTATCAGGAATATTCCGGCCGCAAGTAAAAAAAAGCAATTAAAGGAGCAGCGCCTGATACGGGCTGCTCCTTTTTTTTAAACACATAAGGGTCTTGCAAGATAGAGCTTGATGTACTGTTTGATAGCAAGGCCCTTTTATAGTGCTTCACCAATCGCCCAATCAAATCTTATTTCACTTTTTTTTTCTTTCATTGTTTTTATGTTTGACAGATCGCCTCTATAGAGGTAATTAAGATCTTGCCGTAATTTCCAATTTTCCCTTATTGTTTCACCTTTCTAAATATTGTTTCGCATGGATGATAATCATCGTAGATGATTAATCCAAGTTTCTGGTTCATCCTTCCTAAAAAAAGGACCGGGTCAAAAAACCCGGTCCTCCAATCACCTTTTCGATTTGTTTATAATATATCCACTCGGAACGAAGTGCGAAATCTAACTTTTTTCTTATTAACAGATAGTTTCAGAAAATAAAATGAATAGCCAAGACTGCATCTGATGACCTGAGCTCCAATACGCTTGACAAATTATATGATCCCTAATATTTATACGCTTTTGAGATTCTTCAGAGATAATTTCCGGTAATAAATTACCGGATCAGCCACCCTATGGGGTTATAGCACGTCCGACAAGGCAGATTTGCCTAATGATATCAAACAAAATCGAAAGGAGATCACCCGATGTCAAAACTTATCCCACCACATGGCGGAAAAGGATTAACCGTTTGCCTGCTTGAAGGCGCGGAACTGGATGCTGAAAAGCAAAAAGCACAAGGTCTTAAAAGGGTCACCATTTCACCTCGGGTAAAAGGTGATTTGATCATGATTGGTATTGGCGGTTTCAGCCCACTTTCAGGGTTTATGACAAAGGCCGACTGGAAAGGCGTTTGTGAAAACTTTTTGTTGGCGGATGGAACTTTCTGGCCGGTACCGGTTACCTTGGATGTCAGCAAGGACGATGCCTCCAATATCAATGACGGAGACGAAATTGCCCTGTATGACCCGGAAGGTGATGAAATCATGGCTACAATGAAAGTCACCGAAAAATACAAAATTACCGAAGACGAGAAAAAATGGGAATGTGAAAAGATCTTCATGGGCGAAGGCACTCCCACCACCGATGAATTCTGGAAAATTGCAAAAGATGATCATCCCGGCGTTCAGATGGTTATGGAACAAAAAGAAGTTAACTTGGCAGGCCCTGTGAAAGTTCTTTCGGAGGGAGAATATCCCACTAAATATAAAGGCATTTACCATCGCCCCTCCGAATCGCGTCAAATTTTTGAAAAAAAAGGATGGACTGAAGTCGCCGCGCTTCAGTTACGCAATCCCATGCACCGCTCCCATGAATATCTGTGCAAGATTGCTATTGAAGTATGTGATGGGGTTTATATTCATTCATTGGTAGGTAATTTGAAACCAGGTGATATTCCTGCCGAAGTACGTGTAAAATGCATTGACTCCCTGGTTAAAAATTACTTTGTTCAAAAAAACGTGGTTCAGGGTGGTTACCCCTTGGATATGCGCTATGCCGGCCCCCGCGAAGGCCTTTTGCACTCAGTTTTCCGTCAGAATTACGGATGCTCCAAAATGATCATTGGCCGTGATCACGCTGGTGTTGGTGATTTTTATGGTATGTTCGAAGCGCAAACCATTTTTGAAAAAATACCTTACCCGGCTGGAAAAGGAAAAGCCCTTTTGTGCAAGCCACTGAAAATTGACTGGACCTTCTATTGCTATAAATGCGACGGTATGGCTTCTTTGCGCACTTGTCCGCATGCAAAAGAAGACCGGGTATTGCTTTCAGGCACCATGTTGCGCAAAATGCTCAGTGAGGGCGAACAACTTCCCGACCACTTTGGCCGTGACGAAGTTGTTGAAATTCTCCGCGAATACTATGAAGGCCTTACCGAAAAGGTTAAGATCAAAACCCATAAAGCCGCTACCGGCGGTTAGTCAGGCTCAAAGCAAAGGAGTCTACAAGCCCCTCGGCTAAAGGCCAAGGGGCTTGAGAGCTACGTTACATTGGTTGCATGTGTCACAAAAATATGAGAGGCAGACCGTTGATGCCTACAAATTGCCGAAAAGCTCGATTATTGTTGAAACAAGGCAAAGCGGTGATTGTCTGCCACAGTCCTTTTACCATTCAACTCAAATACCCTACTGGGCAAACAAAGTAGGAATTAAGAATCGACGCCGGTTATTCAAATATCGGTTATTCGATTTGGAGTGATGGATATTTTTGTTGTTCGATTGGAAAAGCGTCAATTGATACTGTAAGCAAGTATATTGAATCACAGGGATAATAGCACAGAGACCGATTCATCCCCAAGTCTAAAGACCTTGGGGTTTTCTCGCCTCATCATTTTATAAAGAAAAAGAAGACATGTGTTTTACGTGTCTTCTTTTTTATTTTAGGGTGTTAGGGCCTGTTTGGGAATTATTAAATCGGCTGCAAAAGAGCGAGAACAGTACAAAATGACGCAAACTTTCGACAAATAGACCGGCTATTCATCTCAACTTTGAGACATTTTGGCCTCGCCCACGCACTTTTCCGCTAAATTTTCTATTTTCCCAAACAAGCTCTTAGAAAAGGCAATACACCCGGCATCGCGCCGGTTTTATACAGGATATACAGGTCAGGATCAAAACAAAAGCCGCCATCATTGTTTCATGAATGATGGCGGCTTTTTACCACAATACCCATTCGAAAGTCTGTTCTTGTGTTCTTGAAAAGACCACATTCCATCATTTCTGAATGAACATTGTTTGGAAAAATGGCGGAGAGAGAGGGATTCGAACCCTCGAAGGAGGTTTCCCCCCTTACTCGCTTAGCAGGCGAGCGCCTTCAGCCGGCTCGGCCATCTCTCCGTTAAACTACATTTTGCTGCCTTATGGCGCGGCCACTCCCGGTTTTGAAAAACCCGATATTTAAGGCGGCATTAGCAGCTAACGTGCATAGTCAAACACGTTAAATCTTATTTCGATACTTCATCCTGATATTGCAATATCAAAAATTGCTGGTATTCTTTCAGGAAGAACTAAATTGGCGGAGGGAGTAGGATTCGAACCCACGGAGCTTTCGCTCAACGGTTTTCAAGACCGCCGCCTTAAACCACTCGGCCATCCCTCCGGTCGATCAAGTATTGGAGTTATTAACATTATGGTTGTATTCGGTCAATATTTTTATCAAACTTAGTGGTATATTTTTATAATATATTTTGAATGGAGTTGACATTGGCTTTCGTTGGTGATTAGGTTGCCAGCGAATTTCAAGACCGCTAAAAAGCGGGTAAGCAAGGAGGATGCTGTGATGAAACAAAAATACGTCATTATACGGGACGAAGATCAGAATAAAATTATAATTCGTGAATATGCAGAACTAGACAAGGAAATGATGTCCTTGTTGTGTGAGGAAACCTATGACGTTGATGTGATTGAAAAAGCAACCAGGGAAGGGGCGGCTCAGGTGATTAATGCCCTGCGTACCAATAACATGTATCCACCATCGATTTTTGCCGAACCCATCTCTGAAACCATCCTGGGGCTGTTTGAGGAAGGCGGAGATTTGTCAGCCGAACTTTTTTTAGATGACCGGGAGCTGTTTGCAAAAGAAGTTGAAGTTGAAGTTGAAGTCGAAGTTGAAGCCAGTGACGAGGAAGAGACCAGCGAAAAAGATGTCGAGGTTGACGATTTATTGGAGGACGATCTGGATGATGATTTCAACAATGGTGAAGAAGTGATGAAGGACATTAAGTCATCCATTCCAGCTTCAGATGATTCCACGGGAAAAAGTGATGATGCGAGTTAAATCGGTATTGATGGGCGCATGCCGTCAGGCGCTTTCTTTTATTCAATTTCAGTCTTTGCACAATTTGAAAACCGCTATTAAAATGCGGCTATAAGTATTTCGCTATTCGGGTTGGTGCGTTAGTGGCGTTAGCCGCTTAGACACCCCTTCTCCAAAGACCTTAAGCCATGTCCAATAAACTGAAAATACAATTTTCAAATAGTCTGCAGGTGACTGCATGAACTTGGAATTTTTTGTATCAACACTGACCGTAATATTATGATTTTCTTGCGGATAATACTTTTGATAAAGATCGGCCGGTACGGACGATTTTTATTTTCGGACCTCTTGCTAAAAATATCTGGATTTAAAAAATAGTCAGGAAAAATACCGGGCAAATTGGCCACATTGACCATGGCCGGGATCTATGAATTTGAGGTTGGGTTAAGCAATCGCTTTTTTCCGGATGGACACAAAACAATGTGCAAACTTGACAAGTGATTCATAGAGTGTTTTTTTGAGACAATTCGCATGAAGTGTTCCATTTTCTCTCAAATTTGAAAAAAGAGGACGCATCATGGCCTATCTTATTTTAATCTATAAGAATAAGGTAATTAAAAAAATTAAAATCACCGAAAACGTGGAAATCGGCATTGGCCGCAATGACACCAACAAGATTTTCATTGATGATATTTCGGTGTCCGGCAAACATGCCAAAGTTCAAAAAAACAAAAATGACCTTATGTTAACCGACCTGGGAAGCACTAATGGCACGCTGGTGAACAATGAAAAGGTCAGCAGATGCAAATTGATGCATCAGGATTTTATCAGCGTCGGAAATTATCAATTGTTAGTGGATATGTATGAGACGCTTTCTCTAGAAGCTGCTATAGGGGTACTCAAGAGTACAAGCCAGGGACAAGAGCGCGAAAGCGAACAGACGGTGATGCTCAATCACGCCGAAACTGCAAACAATGCGCCTGCCCGTCTTGTTTTTTTAAGCAGTGGTAAGGAATATGAATTGCTCACCCAAATAGTTACCATTGGCAAAAACAAAAGCAATGATATTCCGATTCGAGGGCTTTGGTCATTTTTGGCCGGTGAGACCGCGGCCAAAATAGAGCGGCGCGAGGGAAAATATTTGCTCAGCTATTCCGGTGGAAGATTTAAACCTAAGGTTAACGGTGTCGCTGTCACCGAACCGGTTTCCCTGCATCACAATGATATGATAAAGATAGGCCCTTTGAAAATGCAATTGGAAATTAATTATTAGTCTGATCCCACTATCACTATCAATAAAACCTTCCCATTGGCGCCGGAAACAAACTCCTATTCGTGTCTGTGCAGAAGCAGTCAAAATTGCCCGAAATCAAAGGTGTAGCCAAAATTTTACCGCGGACACAAGAGGTGGAATTATTCCGGGGATAAAATTTTTCAACACCGGATATTGGAGCAAACTGGCCATTTCTGCGATGGACGATTTCTAAATGGTGCGATCTGACTTGGAAAGATAAAGCAATGCGTATTGGCTATATTTTCTATATTTTTATGATTCTTTTTGTTGCATCAGCTTTAGGAACAACTTTAAGCTGTGCTCAACGGCAGGAATATCAATTCGATGGCCGCACCATGGGAACAACCTATCAGGTCAAGGTGCTGGCCAAAGCGTCCGCAGAAATAGTCTCTTTGAAAGCGGATGTAGATCGAATACTGGATCAAATCAACCAAAGCATGTCCACCTTCAATCCTTCAAGCGAAATTTCCCGCTTCAACGCACTTAAGGACACTCAACAAAAAGTCTATATTTCCGGCCACTTTCAGCAGGTTTTACTCAATGCCCAAAAAACTTACAACCTAACCAGGGGGGCATGGGATGGAACGATAAATCCTCTGGTCGAACTATGGGGATTTGGAAAATCGAAAGCACCGCACCAAGTACCTTCCTCTGAAGTCATCAATAGGGAAATGCAAAAAATCGGTTTTGATCAAATTGAAATAGGTGAAACCGGCTATTTAAGAAAAAAAAATCCCAATGTTACCCTGGATTTGGCATCTATTGCAAAAGGTTATGCCGTTGATCAAGTCGCTTTATTGCTCAAACAAAAGCTATACAGGGACTTTCTTGTTGAAATCGGCGGTGAACTTTACGCCTCCGGAGGCAGAAAAGACGGCAAGGCCTGGAAAGTGGGCATTAACAGGCCCGCCAAATACGCCGCCCCTGATGAAATTTACAAGATTCTAATACTCCAGGATCAAGCCATGGCAACCAGTGGTGACTATCGTAATTTTTACATCATCGGGGGACATCCCTATTCGCATATCATAGATCCCCGCAATGGTCATCCTATAAGCAACGGCGTGGTCAGTGTTTCGGTAATCGCTGACGGTTGCGCCTTCGCAGATGGTCTGGCCACAGGTATAATGGTGATGGGGCCGGAAAAGGGTATAGCCCTTTTGGATACCCTCGAGCAAGTGGAAGGGCTGATCGTGGTGCGGCATAAGGACGGCCGACTAGTAAATTTCATGTCCAATGGGGCAGGGGAAATATTTCAATAAAATATTTCAGCAATACACTGGTTCTTTGGAATTTAGCAAAATCCTGCGCAATGAGCCCGAAGGCCGGGATTTTGATTTTCAACAAAAAAGCAAATAGTTAAGGTTAAGAATATATGGCTGCCCTTATCGACGATTGATTAGCCGTTGACATCTAATGCCTAGTTTTATAAAACCTCGTGAGTAATTTGCTATTTCAATAAAATAAGTAACTTATATATATAGGGTTGCTCGCAAGTTAAATTTCTAGTGAATCGCACATAACCGGCTGCCGTAGCCCAAAAAATTGGTTTTAAAGGAAGGAGCTAAAAGTGGACATTCTGGTTTTACTCAAACAGGTGCCTGACACCGAATCAATGATAAGTATTGCCGATGACGGTGTGTCCATCAAGGGAGATGGTCTAAAGTATGTCATTAACCCATATGATGAATTGGCCGTAGAACAAGCACTTAAAATCCGGGAAGCCCAAGGCGGAACCGTCACTATTGTTTCAGTGGGTAGTGCTAAAACTGAACAAGCCATTCGTACTGGATTGGCCATGGGTGCTGATAAAGCAGTGCTGATCGATGCGACCGGCATGATGATCGATGGTCTTGGTACTGCAAAAATTATGGCCGCTGCCATTAAAGAATTACCCTGTGATTTGATTTTTGCCGGACATCGCGCTGTAGATGACGATAATTACCTTGTAGGGCCCGCAACAGCCGAATTTATGGGAATACCAAATATTTCCATGGCCATCAAAGCTGAAGTACAAGACGGCGCCATTGTTTGCCAGTGCACCGTAGAAGGGGGAACAAAGGATGTTAAGGCCATGTTGCCGGCCCTGGTAACCACTCAACGCGGACTTAATGAACCGCGGTATACCAGCTTGCCCGGTATCATGAAAGCCAAAAGGAAACCCATGGATGTCAAAACCGTTGCTGATTTGGGCCTCGATGCCGCTGAACTCAAACCGCTGGTAACCATTAAATCCATGAGTCAGCCGCCTGAACGCAAGGGCGGCCGAATGATTGAGGGTGATTCCGTACAAGCTAAAGTAGCGGAACTAGTCAGGGTATTGCATGAGGAAGCCAAAGTCATTTAGCGTATATTCACAATCGTGAAAATAAATGTCATCGACATTTTTCTATAAGGAGAGAGTTATGTCTCAACCAATTCTAGTTATAGCAGAACAAGTAGAGGGCGTCTTGCGCAAGGTTTCCTTTGAAGCGCTCAGCGCAGCCCGTGAACTCGCAGGCACAATGGGATGCGAAACCTATGCTTTGGTGCTGGGCAATGAGATGGAGGCGGCCGCCGCCGAATTGGGTAAATATGGGGCCGAAAAAATTATTGTGGCGCAAGATTCCGCCTTGGCAGACTATACCACTGACGCCTATTGTAATGTTATTAATGATATTGCGGCACAGGTGAATCCGGGGATTATCGTACTGGGAGCAACCGCCCAGGGCAAGGACCTGGCAGCACGGCTGTCCGCGCGGCTAAAGGCTGCCCTGGCCACCGATTGTTTGACCCTGAGAGCTGAAAACGAACAGGTTTTGACAAGCCGGTCCATGTATGGCGGAAAAATTGTAGCCGATGTCGCGTTGAACGGCACACCGGTTATCGCCGCTATCCGCCCCAATACCTTCCCGGTTAAAGAAGCTCAGGCAGCCGGAAAGATTGAAAAGCCCAACGTGAAAACCGGTGATATAAAAACCGGGCTGCTGGGTAAACATCTTGAAACAGGAAAAGTGGATCTGACTGAGGCGGATGTGGTGGTTTCAGGCGGCCGGGGTATGGGCGGATCGGATTACTCTGTCATTGAAAACCTGGCAAATGTTTTAGGCGGCGCCGTGGGAGCCTCTCGATCAGCAGTAGACGAGGGCTGGCGTTCGCCGTCAGACCAAGTGGGCCAAACCGGCAAAACCGTATCGCCTGCACTATATATCGCCTGTGGTATTTCCGGTGCGATCCAGCACTTGGCCGGGATGTCTTCTTCCAAAATTATTGTAGCCATTAACAAAGACCCTGAAGCGCCAATATTCAACAAGGCCGATTACGGTATCGAAGGGGACTTGTTTGAGGTTCTGCCGGTTTTTACCGAGGCCGTTAAAAAAATGAAAGGCTAATTGCCGGACCTTTTGCATTGTTACATAAAAAGGGAAAGGCCGCTTTTTCAAGGCGGCCTTTTGACTTTTATCGAGCTTGTTGTTAGACAGTTTCAAACATAAAGCCAATCAATCGTATTTTACAGTTTTGAGCACGATGTACGGTTACCAAAATGAATGTGAATGGGTGTTATGCGTGTATATTTAGAAAGCTTAGGATGCGCCAAGAACCAGGTGGACAGCGAAGTGATGATGGCCCGGTTGGCTGAAGCTGGATGGACACTGACCGATGATCCGGAAAATGCCGAGACCATTGTGGTCAATACCTGCAGTTTTATTGAGTCGGCCGCGGATGAATCCGTTGATTCTATTTTGGAACTATCCGTTTATAAGCAACAGGGGATTTGCACACGACTGATCGTAACGGGCTGTCTGCCCGAAAGGTATCGTGAGAAAATTGCCGAGGCTTTACCGGAAGTTGATTTATTCCTTGGAACCGGCGCTTATGAACGGATCGTTGAAGCTGCCAACGGCAGTTGGAACCAGGGAATTTGCCTGCTGCCGGACCCCGACAACATTATGGTATCCGAACCAGATCAGCGCAAACCCTTAAACCGTCATGCGGCATATCTGAAAGTCGCAGAGGGTTGCAACAGACATTGCACCTATTGCATAATTCCAAAACTCAGAGGAAGACAAAAAAGCCGGCCCGTGCAAACCTTACTTGCCGAAGCCGCTTCGCTCATTGGTTCGGGAGCAAAGGAACTGACCCTGGTTGCACAGGAAACAACAGCTTATGGCAGGGATTTAAAACCGGCATCGGATCTAAAGACATTGCTCACCACCTTGGCCCGGTCACAACGCGACGTTTGGTTACGTTTTCTGTACGGTCACCCCGAAAGCTATTCTCCTGATATTTTGCCGGTGATAAATCAATTTCCCAACGTGTGCGCCTATTTTGATGTCCCCATTCAGCATGGAGCAAAAAACGTATTGCGCCGAATGGGGCGCAATTATAACTCTGATGATTTACGGCGGTTATTTGACACCATTCGGCAAGCTGTACCCGACGCTGTGCTAAGAACGACAGTTATTACAGGTTTTCCTGGTGAAAGCGGCAAAGACTTTAATGAGTTACTGGACCTGGTGCAGGATATAGGCTTTGACCATCTGGGCGTGTTTACTTATTCGGATGCCGATGATCTGGCTTCCCACAAGCTTGACAGACATGTAGACCCCGAACTTGCCGTCCAGCGCCAGGCAGAGCTTATAGCCGTCCAGCAACGGATTTCGGGCGAAAATCTTCAAAAATATGTTGGCAAACAGCTTTGCGTGCTGGTTGAAGACAAGGCCGAAGAGCACGAGGGCGGTTATTGGATCGGCAGAAGTCAATACCAAGCGCCAGAAGTGGACGGCAATATTTTTATTCGGCCCGATGATGCCTTGCAATCATCGCTTTTAGGCCAAAAGGTGATGGTAAAGGTCGTTGAAAGCCTGGATTATGATTTGGTTGCCGTTAATTGTTGATGAAAGTGGCCGGACATGAAGGAACTTAAAAATAAAATTCTATCTTCCGTGGAGCAGGAGCTGACTGCCATAGAGACAGCTCTGTCGGCAAATTTAAACCCCAATTTTGAGCTGGTCCGGGATGTAGCGGGCCACCTTCTGTTTGCGGGCGGCAAAAGGCTGCGCCCCCTGCTGATGATGCTAAGCGCGCAGGGGTGCGGATACAACAAATCCGGGACGGCTGATATTGCATGCATATTTGAATATTTACATGCTGCTACGCTATTGCATGATGATGTGGTGGACGGTGGCGGGCTCAGACGGGGCAAAATCGCTGCCCATCACCACTGGGACCCGCCGACTGCTGTTTTAACAGGAGACTTTTTATTGGCGCGCTCGTTATCCCTTGCCGCACGGACCGGGTTACCGGAAGTTATTCAATGCATCGCTGATATAACTGAGAAAATGTCCCAGGGCGAAATCCGGCAAATGACCTGCAAAGGGGATATAGACTTGTCTGAAGAAGTTTACCTGGACATTATAGAATGCAAGACAGCCGTACTTTTTCAAGGGGCCTGCCGCATCGGAGCCCTGATTGCCAATGCGCCACACAAGCAAGTGGAGGCCCTGACCGCTTATGGCTATGATTTGGGTATGGGCTTTCAGATGATCGATGATGTGTTGGATTATACCCGGGACAGCGGCGAAACGGGTAAACAGCCAGGCGCTGACCTGCGTGAAGGCAAGCTTACTTTGCCGGTAATACATGCCTTGAAACAGGCTGATAAAAAAGAACGTTCTAAAATGACAGCCATTATTCAATCCAACGATATTAAAACAACTGATTTTATGCAGCTTATTTCATTATTGGAAAAAACCGGCGGCATTGAATACACGCGCAAGTGCGCTTGCCTGTGCATTGAACGAGCAAAGAATGCTATAAAATTGCTTTACGCTGCACCGGAAGGTGAGCTATTAAAAAATATCGCTGATTACGCTCTTTTGCGAGGTGAGTAGCAACTGCGCCTAAAGCCTGGCCTAAAGGTTATTAATCAGCTTGTTTGATAAGGAGGAAAGGCGCTATGAATCAAAAGCGTTTCTTTGATATGAAAACCGTACTATCTTTTTTGGCATCAATCATCCTGTTGTATGGAGCACTTCCCGTATTCTTGCTGGAAGCGAACCCGGCAAACTCTGTTTATGTGATTGGCTCCAGCTCTATTCATGGTAAAAATATGCAAGCCGGGCGCAAAGCTGCCATTGCAAATGCATTTTTGACAGCCGTCAGCCGTGTATTGATGGAGCAAGTACCCAAAGAACTGATAGAGAGAAATTTCCAGGCCATCAATGAGGAGATATTAAGTCAAGCAGACAAATATATCCTTGATTTTAATATTCTGAATGAATCCAGGCATGGAGGCGAATATCGATTGATGGCGCAGGTATCCGTTTTTTTAAAAAAACTGAATGATTCTTTGGCGAAAGCTGGATTGGAGCGCGACAAGCAGAAAAAATCCCGTTTTTTACTTTGTGTGGCTGAAAAAGGCATTGATGATTTCGGCTACACCTATTGGTGGGACGGCTCAGGTGATACACAGGATTCCATTGCCATGCAGTCACTGTTTCAACAGTTGACCGGAGCTGGTTATGATGTCGTTCAACCCGAAGCTGATATAGGATCACCAAGCTATCCGGTACAGTTGAGCAGTTCCGAGGCCGTAGCCATGGCAACCAAGGTTGGCGCGGATATTGTTGTAACCGGTTTAGCAACCGCCAAAGAGACATCAAATACCATGGACGGAGCCATCCGGTCTTTTCGCGGAGATCTGAATTTATGGTTTTTACGAAGTGACACGGGTGAACAAATCGGCATGTCCCGAAAAGTTGCTATTAGTGCAGATAGCGATGCTTATGCCGGTACCCGCAAAGCGCTTGCCAATGCAGCTAATTTAGGCGCAAAGGATATGATATCGCAAATTCGGACTTTGGGAATCGGCTTTTCCGCAGGAGAAGACAAGATTCAAGTCGTGATAGAAGGTATCGGGGGCAATATCGCCAACTATGTTAAATTCCGCAACGCTTTAGGTAATATGTCCGGCGTTAAAAGCATCCAGCTAACAGAAATGGGTTCGGACACAACTACCATCCTTGCCGATTACAGGGGAAACACCAAAGCCTTGGCCGATGCCTTGCTTTTGCAAAGCTTTGACACCTTCGGTATTAATATTATCGAGATAGGAATCAGCAATATCAGGTTGCAATTAACGCCCAAATAAAAACAAAGCCAACGTGCAGGGTGAACAAATGCCATCAAAACGTTTTAAATCACCCATCAGCATTCCAAATATTTTTACCCTGACAAGGATTTTGCTTACGCCTGTATTCGTGATTTTCATGCTGAGGGGCAAATACCATAGTGCTCTGTTTATATTTACCGTAGCCGGGATAACCGATGGACTGGATGGGCTTATTGCCCGTTGCCTGAACCAGCGTACCACTTTGGGCGCCTATCTTGACCCAATTGCAGACAAACTGCTTCTGGTATCGGCCTATGTGACCCTTGCCGTAATGCAGGTCATTCCCGAATGGCCGGCTGTTGCCGTCATTTCCAGGGATGTGATAATAATTTTGGGAATTGCAACCTTCACGTTGCTTGGAAAAAAATACAAAGTTCAGCCGTCACTGATCAGCAAATTTACCACCACCGCTCAAATCGTAACCATCCTGTTATGCTTATTTGATTACGATCGCCTGAAATTACCGGCGCTGCATTTTCCCGTTCTATGGATTATGGTCGGTTTGACAATACTTTCAGGTCTTCATTATATTTACATCGGTATGCGCATTCTGCAAGAACCCAATTACTCGAATGATATGAAAAGGTAACGGCTACTATTGGCATTTTGATACTTTATCGTTCACTTTAGACTATTTTAATGCACTAATTTAATGCACTATTGTGTTGACAGTCTTTTTTTACAATGTTAACAAAGCCACACACTTTAAGGCGCGTAGCTCAGGGGGAGAGCGCTACCTTGACACGGTAGAAGTCGGCAGTTCAAATCTGCCCGTGCCTACCATAAAAATTCAAGGGTTTACGAGAATTCAATCTTGTAAGCCCTTTTTTTATGCCTTTTTACAGGCGTCCTGTCTAACAAATCCTAAAATAACAATGGTTTAATTTTATACGCAATCGCCTAAAGGAGCGCCTGGTCAACAATTTGGTGAACATTGGCGGTTTTTGGAGTGGATGATAGTATATGGAAAAATCCGGCGGGCAGACTGAGGCATTCATGCAGGTGAACAAGCACGGCCCCTTTTCCTTGTTGATAGTTGGCAGGTATTGGCTTGATGCAACAATCGGCAAAATTTGCTGCTAATATCTTGCACAGCACCGATCCGGGGCTTTTGCCAAAATCCTAATTATTCGTTGCATTGAAGTTGGATTGAGTGAAACGAAACCCAACAATTTTGCGCTTTAGATATACGCGTCAAGCATAGGCAACGCTTGATAGCATGTCGTTGGATTTCGCTTCGTTCCAATTGGCTAATTTTACCAATGGCAATGAAATTTGAACCAACCCCTATCCCGATTTATCAGAGCATTTCGTATATCGTTCGAATTTGAGATTCAGCAAGAATTTGAGAAGACTTCCAGATTTAGTTCCGTACTAAGATCAAAAGGTAAATCAGCTTCAAGTCAACTTTCGGGATACAGGCTAAAACCTTCCGCTTAATTCAATAAGATCAATACAAATTTCATTCAATCCAGCTCAGCATGTAAAGATGTCTCAACAACTCAAATAGTCTTATTGCGCCCTTTTTCAACTACAATTCGTGTTGGAGCAGGAAGTCAGTAGAATCAGGTCAGAAGTAATTGAGGTAGAGTATAGTAGCGGTTAGTTCCAAAATTTAAACTCATAATGGCATAAAATTTTAAATTCGCAAAGCCTGTAAATTAATAGTTTTATATTAGGTAAAACCTAATAGCAAGGGCACTGAGTTTGGCGGCAAACAGGCTCAATTAACCAAAATCATTTGGAATATTTGATTTACCCGGTCCCCCGGACATCCTGCGGGCACAGGGTGTAACTGCGGGTGTTATATTTGTCAACGGCGCCAGCACATCCGATTTGCAGATGAACTTTACCGCTTCCGGATGTGATTTTAACAAATCAGTATAGCGTTTTTAATTTTTTTAACTCCTGCCTTCAATGTATTTACGAGGCGGTTGTTTTTATAGTAAAAAAGAAAATCCTGCTCTTTAGGATTTTGGAAAATGCCAATATGCCGTTATTACGCCGGATTTGGATTCATTCGCAAAAAACAAAGAGGGTCCATTCTCATTGTCTGCGCGCATTAACCCGACAGACAAAAACGAATTCAAGGGCAAGCATAAGTGGTATATTCGCATCTTTCACACCCCTTATACAGGATTGAATTTCTACCACGAAGGATTGATGTGATACAGCACAAATCTTACAAAGTATACTATTCCAATACCGGGTTTGCCATTTATCTTTTTCTCCGCGGAAATTTCAGGTAAGGGGCAATGATCTGGTTATTGTTTCCGCCAGCTCCATCGTAAGTAATTGAAACCATAGGTGTTTGGGTGATTTTTTCAATGGCTGAGGCCATAGCTTCGGTGACCAGTGACGGACAGCAAAAAGCCGGACTGGTTTGGACGAAAAGATCAATATCGGAGTGATATTTTTTAAGATAGTAAATTTTGAGAATATTTTCCATGGATTCGCCGGTGTTTTCAATACGGATACCGAAAGTAGAAAGGAGTTTTTCAGGGCAGGCATCATAGACCGGCTCTGGTTCTTTTAGAATACGCTGGAAATATTTGTAATACATTTTTTCAAGGCGGGAAACGGTGGCAATGAAGGCTTTGGAAGATAGGGCCTGCAGGTAGCGGCCTTCTACAAACCATTTACGCAGATAGGGCTGGACTATCATTTTAACATAAGAACTGTATGGCGTTGTCACTACTTCGCCGCCTTGAGTTTCAATAAAGTGAATCAGATTCTGGTTGATTAATTCGTTGTCACGTACATAAAGATCTCCGAAAACGGCCACTTTGGGCCGTGGGGCAGATGATTTGTCTTGTCGGTGTTCAATACCTGCAAACCATTCGATGACCTGCTCAAGGGCGGCTTCTTTGGAGCGACCGTAGCGAAACGCGCTTTCCAGCAGCGCCAGGCTTTTGCGCATCACTTTATCCGTTTTTCCGGGTATTTTTTCGTAGGGTCTGATACGGCATCCCATTTTTTTGAGCAGCCCGCCGAACATGTAGCCCAGGTAAGTGTTTGCCGGAAGTTTCATGGAGATATCGGCCAGGGATAGACGGCCGGCGAAAATACCGGAATGCTGAATGCCATTACCATGGGCCTGCAGAATATTTTGGATATGAAGTTTAAACATGCCAATATTACAGGAAATCTTTGAAGCGCCCAGCCATAAAGCCGTTCTGCCGGGATCAAGATCACGGGTTTGAATATAGTCGATAAATTCCTGAGCGATGATATTTAGCGGAATGCACTGGCCCGAATTCAAGCGCATGCTTTTGCGCATGATGGCCTCGCTGCTCTCAAGCAACCGGGCGTCAATGCCTTCTTTTTGCATGTTGGCTACGATCAAACGCTGGCACGTCTGATCCCAGTTGGGAAACAGCAGGGTTTTGTGTGCAAGATCGCAGGTGTTTTTTGGAATCAGAGCCGGGATAGAAACCGGCGGGGATTTTTTTTTGCAAGAAGTATAATGACTTCTGAAAGAGGCAAGGGCTGCCTCAATTCGCGTGATATAGCCCACACTGGAGTCATGCTCATCAAGCTGCAAAATGAGAAAGGGCTTGTTGTGAGCGGCCATCACTTTTTTAAAATAATCAATAACAAAGCTGTCCGGCGTACATTTGAAGGCCGTCACCAGCACAGGATAGGCCGAGCCGGTACGGGCTACCGCCTCTGCCGCTTCCAGAATCCCGGCGGCATAATGCCAGTGAATTTCATCGATCAGCGGTGAAATGGCGCTCACGTCTTCCGGGGTATAGGTGAGCATGTCCTGGTAGAAAGTTTTAATCCCTAGACCGGCGAAAATGTCCAATATGCCCTTATTCATAACCGGGACTAAAGAAGTATAGGGTCTTCCCAGAATTACGGCGTGGAGTTCTTCAGAAGTTTTCAAATAGTCCCGATAGACGGTCTTTAATTGCTCCCGGCCAGCCTGTTTGAATTTCAGCGCAGCGTCAAAGGCGGCCGAAATTTCGAAAAAACTGATATTCATTTGTGCATGAGTGTTAAGCATTCGGTGAAGCTGAACTTTTGTGATAAAATTCTTGTAAATATAATGGATCAAAGGCGTTATGATTTTTTCTCTGTCAGCGTTATCAGCAAAAACGGACACCACACCAGGCGCGAACTGGGTATAGTAGCAATATTGACGGCGTACGTTCTTTGACGGAGGCCTTTTTTCCAGGTAAAAAGGCAGGAAAAGATAATCACATTTCGATAACAAGTAATTGACATGGCCATAAAGCGCCATCATGGGAGCGCAAAACTGAGCTCCGGCTTGCGTTTTGCCTGTTTTTACTGCATCCTTACAAGCATAGCTGGTGATGGTTCGGATACCAAGACTGTCAAAAAAATTCCGCCACATGGGCAAATCTTCCATCAGATGCAAGGCTGCCGGAAGACCGATGACCTCCGGCCTGCGATAGGTTTCGGGGCGCGGACAATGATAGGCCTTTTTACGCTCGGCAAGCAAATTAAATCCCGAACGATTCATGCTGACCCGCTTTTTGGTCTGGTAATCTCTTCCGCACAAAAATCCATAGGCTGTTTCGTGTCCCTGAACCTGAGCAATAGTAATCTTGCAATGGTTCGTACACAGATCGCATATTTCAGATCGGATGGGGATATGATGCTTGTGCAGGTCCAGCCCTTTAAAACCGGTTTGCCCAGCAGCTTTTTCAGCCAGGGCGATGGCGCTGCCCATTGCACCGGTGAGATGACAGAAACGGGAGACAAAAATGGGCTTTTGAAGCCTCTGTTCCATGACCGCTACCAAAGATTTGTTTTTGGCGGTGGCTCCCTGAAAGGTGACCGCGGCTCCGATACTGTTTTCAATTGCCACTTTAGTAAGGTAATTTTCCACAACTGAATGCAGCACAGCGGCAAGTACTTCGTTGACCGTATACCCCCGGCATAGGTAGTAATTGATATCCCTTTCCATAAATACCGTGCACCGGTCACTGGCCAGCGGAGATTGCCTTTGATAGGTGCGCTCACAGATCTGCTCGAGCGTGCAGCCCAGCTTTTGGGCCTGCTCTTCGATAAAACTGCCTGTGCCCGCAGCACATACGGCATTCATTACCGAAAAGGTGACCCGGCCGTTTTGCAGCGTGGTGAACTTTGAATCCTGGCCTCCGATTTCGATAATCGTATCCACATTAGGATTCAGGGCCACAGCCGCTTTGGCATGGGCGGTGATTTCATCGATAATCAGGTCGGCTCCCACTATCTGACCGGCAAAATTTCTGCCCGATCCGGTCGTTGCTGCACCTATGATTTCAAGCGTTGCGGGTTGTTTTTCCAGCAATCTATTAATAGCCGCCAATACATCTTGGGTGGCCTGAACCGGTCTTCCGGCAGTACGGGTATAAAAACCGGCCACAACACGACGCGTTTTGGTCATCAGGACGGCCTTCGTGCTGGTAGATCCGATGTCGATACCCAAATAAACCCCTTGGCTGTTCATTGATTCGAGATTTTCATAAAGATCCACCTCCACGGGATTTAAAACATCACGACTCGTGCCGGTGTAGGCATGCCGGCAGTCAAAATCCGGGTAATCGGAAATTTTTAATTCAATGGGATCATGGCACAACTGCTTTTCAAAAGATTGAGGGATGATAATATCTTGAACCGTAACAGGCCGTTCAAATGATTGCCGGGCCTGTTCATCAAGCATACAAAGGGCTGCCCCCACAGCTTCGCAGGGATATTCTGATACGATAAGCTCCAAGCCGGTCAAGGAGCGGATGTAATTGGCAACCGCTTGGCTGTTGGCCACGCCGCCGGTTAAAAGCACCGGTGCTAAAGGATTTTGTCCGCTGAAAAGAACATCGGCAATATTTTTAGCCAATCCGCAGCATAATCCATCACAAATCTCTTCCAGGCAGAAACCTTCCTGTTGAGCATGAACCAGGTCCGTCTTGGCAAAAACCGCGCAACGTGATGCGATTTTAGGAATCGAGCCCGTGTTGGCCAGGGCCAGCTTGTTCAGCTCGGCCGCGTCTTTGAGCCTCAGGCGCAGCGCCTGCTGATCGAGAAAGCTTCCGGTACCGGCGGCACACCCGGTATTTGCCCGGAAAGTCCGATAATTACCCTGTCTGTCCAGTTGGATCAAACCAAATTTTTCAGCGCCGATCATTAAAATTGAGCGGGTGTTAGGATACAAGCGCCTGGCGCCGGCCATGACCGCGACACGATTGTCATAGCGGTAAGTCGCCTTGACTTGCGAGGGGCTTGAGGTGGTGGCCCCAACACCTGCGATACGGGATAGATCGAATTGGTTGAGCACACGTTTCAGGCTGCCATCGATATTACCGTGATGAAAGCTGTAAATGACATTGACCAGTTTGCCCTCCGGGCTGATCTCAGCGGCCGAAAGGGCGGCCGAGCCCATATCGATACCCAATAGGTTTAAAGGCTTTGTCATGGCCTCTTTGATTTTAAATTTTCAGTATTATTTGTATTGGACTCGTAATTAACCTAAAAACCATAACTTGTCAAAGCCATGTATTCTTCTATGGCGATTGGCGGAAAAGAATTTAGCGTCTTAACAGATACCAGATTGAGCAGGATTTTTTTTAGCCTTCAAGGCGTGCCAAAGTTTGCTGATCAGTTTGCATACTTAACGTATTCGCACCTTTGGCATAACGCACAAGTCGCAAAAAAAAGACATACAAGATGTTATATTCTTTAACACAAATCGCCTAAGGCCTTCGGCGCCTAACCATAATATCCGGCTCAAGGACAAAACAGCGCCGGCTCGCAGCGTTTTCACATTTATAAAAGACAGCCGTCAGGCGACATGAATTTCTTCCTGAACCTGTCCGGTACCATAAGAGATTTTATCTTCAAACGAAAGATGATCAGCAAGCTGGGAATTCATTCGTACAAGACGGTTGCCGAGCGTGAGCGCCAGATTCTTATAAAACAAGGCGGCACTGCGTGGATCATCGCTCATTATCAGGTCCATCTTATAACGATCAAAAGCGATTAACGTGGACTTGTCAACACATTCAGCCGAGGCGGTATAGTTATCGCTTCCAGCCAATGAGGACCACCCGAACGCTTCTCCGCTATGGTTTACCGTGTAAATCGAATTCTTGTTATCGTCGATGCTCAACCTAACGCGCCCCTTCAATAAAATAAAAAAATGACGCGCCGGATCCCCCTGGCTAAACAGCACCGTTGCCGGACCATAGGTGGATTTAACACCCATCTCCATCATTTTGGCGATAAACCTGTTGTCCAATCCTTTCAGGATCTCTGCTTGTTTGAAATGCATGAGCGCCTCCCCGGGCAAAGGCCCTGTAAAAATAGTGGTTAACTTACAAACTAAGGACTATACAGAACCTGTCTACGGGCATGGTCAGGTTTTAATTTTGGCGAAGCAATTTTTATAAATTTTGCATTAATTTAATTGTATGAATGTGACTGCTCCCGGCAATAAATTACCGTGAATTCCCGCTGGATAATCTTAAATTGTTATATCCATTCGAGAACAATGTCCGGTTGCACCTTTTTTTGGCGATGCCATCGATTTTTAGAGCTTTTTCCCAGGCCGGTCCCGCGCAGGTGGCTTTTCCTTCAAATATCATACACCGTTGCATGAGGCTGTTCATGTTCATTATCCCCCCGGGTGAACCTCGCGATTCATAATCGGTGATACTGTCCCTGGTGCAAATCCCAATATTATGTCCGTGACATCTTGAGCAATATCATCGTCCATGCCTAATGCGCCGTTCACCATATTGTTGAAATGCTTTTTTTGATCCTGATAATCAACGATCGCCTTCTTGATATCTTTTTGCAAACTAAGCTTAAACTTAAACTTAAACCTCAAGGAGAAATCGCCATTTAGATCGTTTCGCGGCATCCCCATCAATCTAAGAATATCATCTTTACATCTGGTTTTATTATTTGCATCTGTAATGATGGTTTTCATAAACTCATAGTCACTTTCCCCCATTTCATAAGCTCTAAGCTCAACAGGCGCAGCCATTCCGTGCAGATAATAATCCTCAGGAATTCGTTCCTCTGAGTTAAGTTCCTTTCCATTATATTCAGGATTCCTGAACTTCAAGCGTTTGAAAAAATCAGGATGTTTCTTTGCATAATGATTTATGATTTGGGTTCTATATGGTATCTGACGATATATTAATTTTTTATCTTCATCACTGCAAAAATTATTAAACAGATCGTTCGCATATTCTTCAGCCTTATCATTATCATGGGCCTTATCACTATAACACAGAACACCTTCGCAACGGCCATTCTCTGGTTTAGTATCTAATTCATCAGGTTTTTTAATATTTTTACAATATAAACTACAGGGCTCATCTCCACACAAATTTCGTTTAATAAGTCTGTGTGTCTTCTCAGGAGCTGCTATTGCAAATGCCAGCGTCAAGGGAGTTACAAATAGTTCCTTAATATCCTTGCAAAATGCTTTGGCCGCATGCCCCGTAATGCCTCTGCAACGTCTAAGTTTGCTTCCTGTCTGATTATCTTTGTTTGTCAACGCATTAAATTCGTCCTTAGCTTTTAAAGCTTTCCAATAAGCGTGTGTGTCTCCTACTGTATGCATCATGATAAAGTCCTCAAATCAATTATTCCAATTCAAATCACTTTCAGTTTACGTAAATTTCTCTCAAGCTAGTCACAAGCAAATTATATGCCTGCGATTCAATATTGCCGCTTTACCCTTATAACCAAATAATTTGATATCATTTTCAATGATCGTCATGAAAATTTCAGATATTATAAATAAAATACTGTATCAATAAAGTTGGCGGTATTAACAGTTCTGTGGCAAAAAGTTTGCGATTCCTGATAAATGCACTTGGCGACATAAAAACAACAGCCGAGGACATGCATTGATGAATTATAAAAATCCGTTCAAGTGGCGTCATTTTCAAAAAGAGATCATTTTGTTAAATGTTGGTTGGTATCTATGGTATTGCCTCAGTAACCGGGTATTGCCTCAGTAACCGGAACCTGAAAGAATTGATGCTTGAACGGAACTTAGAAGTGGATCACACAATAATCTTTTGCTGAGTTCAGGCTTATCGCCTGGAAATTGAAAGCCTGCAATTCAAAGACCGTATTGTTCTATCATCTCCTGCCTCGCCTTTTCCAGTAACTGCGTTTTCATTCTCTACTCTTATATATGGGCTATTCGCAAGTTGCCACAAGCCGCACTTTTGCTTTAAAAACGGCTTCTCCACCAAAAAAACGGGGAGACTCCCGCACCCGTACTAAAATCTGCTGATCCTGCGTGAACGGCTTTTCTCGCCGGCCTGGGCACTGCATGGGAACATCGATAACGTTTGAACCTTTGTCATCAAAGAGCCAATCAACTTCAGCGGCGTTCACAATAATTTTCACCCGTGGTTTTGTGCCGCAAGTCCCTGCGGGAATGGTTACGATCTGACCGGGCCTTGGCGGGGGTTGGGCTTTGCCGGGTGTCAATTGATGTTCGGGCACCTGGATCACTCCCGTTCCGGTCAGAAACGGGTTGTACACGTTAGCCTCTACCGAGTATTGCCAATCATCGCCGATATTACCGGAAACACTTTCTTCCAACAATGAAAAAATGATTTTGCACGCCATGACTTGCCCTCCTTTGCTGTGTACATAATACGATACATCAAAAAATGGTCAGGGTTTTGGAGCGCACGGATCATACAGGTCATGGTCACCCCTGCTGTGAAAAGGAAAATAATAAATAAAATAAGATCGATTATGAAAACGAAAAGGGCAGTGGTTAAGTTATCTTTATAAAATCAGACGCTGGATGCGCAGACCGCAAAAAATAAAATCAGGATAAAATCAGGCGCTGGATGCGCAGACCGCAAAAATCTCATCAATCCGATAAAATGTTGGCGAATCCGGGCATAAACACATTTAGGACCGCTTACTGATGCGATATTTCTTGAAATTTTAAAATTGTAATGCTCCAATAATCTTAGAGGCGAAAAAATGAGTCTGAACAATCTTGGCAAAATTTTCTGGACCATACCGCTGTTAATTTTGGCCCTCCATGGCGGATGGGTCCAGCGGACGTATTGTGAGGAAAACCCCATGCCGGACAAACAGAAAATAATGGACCGGCTGCACGGGCAACTGACCATGCTGACCCGAACCATTGGCGAGCGTAGTATATACACACCCGATAACCTTAAAAAATCGGCAGACTACATACACGCTCAATTTGAAGATTTTGGTTTATCGGTAGAGCGCCAGACATACCGTTTCAACAACATACCCGTGTGCAATGTGCTCGCAACACTGAAGCCATCGTCCGCACCTGCAGCGCACTACGTGATTGGGGCCCATTACGATACCGTTGCCGGTACGGTAGGAGCCGATGACAACGCCAGCGCCGTCGCCGTTGTTTTGGAAACCGCGCGGGTGATGCAGTCTTTGGCCAAAAACAATGACCAGGCGCTGAAAATCACCTTTGCAGCCTTTACCCTGGAAGAACCGCCTGCCTATGGAACTCGGCACATGGGAAGCCGCGTGTTCGCAAAAAAAGCTAAAGAGCAGGACATGGCTATCGACGGCATGATCTGTCTTGAGATGGTCGGCTATACATGCAGCGAACCGGGCTGTCAGCATTATCCCTTTCCTTTACGGTTTTTGGGATATCCCAAAACAGGAACCTTCATCGGCATCGTGGGTAATCTGAAATCCTTATCATTGACCCGCAAATTGCGAAAAAGCTTCAAGCAGAATCCGGAGTTGCCGGTCGTAAGCCTCACGGTTCCCTTCAACGGATGGATCATGCCTGCGGTCCGCCTCAGCGACCATGCCTCATTCTGGAGCAAAGGCTACCGCGCGGTCATGCTGACCGACTCGGCTTATTTCCGCAATCCGCATTATCATCTGCTCTCCGATAGCATGCAAACCCTGGACTTTTCCTACATGGCCGAACTGGTCCGAAGCCTGGTACTCTTTTTGCGTTCCCCGCATCCATAGACGGATATTAAAATTAAAGGAGAAACAGAGAAATGGACAAAGAAGAATTTATCAAAAAAATGAAAGATGAGTTCAACGACCTGAATTACCGATGGAACATCGAGCGTAATAAACTGGAAGCCAAAGCGCAGCACCTTAGCGCCGATGCAAGAAAAACCTTTGATGAAGAGTTCGAAAAACTCAAAAAACTGCGCAAGCAAATGAAAGACAAACTTACCAAACTTGACAATTCAAGCGAAAGCGCCTGGACAGATTTCAAAGAAGGTACCGAGCAGGCATGGACAGCGTTAAGCAAAGCATTTAAAAAGGCACGGTCACATTTTAAATAGGGTTCATCGGACCACATCGGATAAGTTGCATTCCCGCACCCTCATCAGGCAGCAGGTTCAAGCTTAGGCGATTTGTGTTAAATAATATAACATCTTGCATGTCTTTTTTTCCGTCTTGTGTGTCATGCTAAAGGTGCGAATACTTTAAGTATGCAAACTTTGGCATGCCTTGAAGACGAAAAAAAATCTAAGCCCAATATGGTATATTCTTTTCCGCCAATCGCCTTAATTCCGGTAGCCGGTGTTATAGCCAAGGCCCCCTGAATCGAGATATTGCCAACCGGCCGCAGATTTTTTATAATGCCATGTTTTTTCAATATACATGAACCTGCAAGGCGTGGAACTTAAAATGGCATTGGTAAGTATTCAAGAAGCAAGTCTTGGTTTTGGCGGGCCGCTGTTGCTGGAGCAAGTTGACCTTCAAGTGGAAAAAGGTGAACGGGTGGCTCTGATCGGCCGCAATGGCGAAGGCAAAACAACCCTGTTGTCAATGATAGAAGGCCGTATTGCGCCCGACACCGGAAAGGTCTTTTTGCAAAAAGGCATTCGCGTAGCGGGCTTGCCCCAGGATGTGCCCGGAGACCTGACAGGCACGGTGCGGCAGGTGGTGGCCGGTGGTTTACAAAACATCGAGAATTATCAGGTTGATACCATCATCACCCGCCTGAGCCTGAATGCGCAAGATCGTTTTGAATCTTTATCCGTGGGATTTAAACGCAAAACTCTTCTGGCCCGGTCCCTGGTTGCCGAACCGGACTTGCTACTGCTGGATGAACCCACCAACCACCTGGATATTGCCTCCATCACCTGGCTGGAACAGTACCTGCAAAAATTTCGCGGCAGCCTGATTTTTATCACCCATGACCGCGCCTTTTTGCAAAAGCTCGCAACGCGCATCGTGACCCTGGACCGGGGCAGCCTGGCAAGTTGGGACTGCGGCTACAAAACGTTTTTGAAACGGAGCGAAGCGGCCCTTGAGGCGCAAGCCGCCCAGCGCGGCCGTTTTTTGCGAAAACTAGCAGCCGAGGAACAATGGATTCGGCAGGGCATCAAAGCCCGGCGCACCCGCAACGAGGGACGCGTACGAGAACTGATGCGGCTTCGGCAACAGCAAAAGGCCCTGCGCACGCAAACCGGAAAAGTAAATTTTCAAATCGAAGAAGCCGCCCGGACCGGCAAAGCCGTGATCGAGGGCAAAGGCATCGGCCACGGCTTTGGAGAAAAGCGGCTCATTCATGATTTTTCGATACGCATTATGCGCGGTGACCGCATCGGCATAATCGGACCCAATGGCATCGGCAAAACAACCTTGTTACGCATCCTGCTGGGCCAAAGCACCCCCCAAAAAGGATGGATACGCCTGGGCGCCCATCTGAAAGTGGTATACTTCGATCAGTTACGCGGCCAATTGGACGCAGACCGCACGGTACGTGAAAATATATCCGGCGGCCAGGACATGATGGACATAAACGGGCGCAGACGCCACGTCATGGGTTATTTAAAAGATTTTCTCTTTACGCCGGACCGCGCCCGCAGCCCTGTGCGTATTCTTTCAGGAGGAGAGCGCAACAGATTATTACTCGCGCGTCTTTTCGCCATGCCCTCAAATGTGCTTGTGCTCGACGAACCAACCAACGACCTGGATACCGAAACCCTGGAGCTGCTGGAAGAAAAACTACTGGGATACTCCGGCGTCATTTTACTGGTCAGCCACGACCGGGCCTTTCTTAACGGCGTGGTTACCAGCACGCTTGTCTTCGAAGAAAACGGGGCCATCATCGAATACGCCGGAGGATATGACGACTGGCTGATCCAGCGGCCCCGGCAGCCTGAAAAAAAAGAAAGAATCGAACAAGATACAAAGCGAAAAAACGCATCGCCAGCCAAATCTGAAAACCGCAAACGCCCACGCAAACTGACCTTTAACGAAAAACGGGAACTGGATCAACTCCCGGGACAAATCGAAACACTGGAAACCGGACAAAAAGAACTTTGCGATCAAATGGCCGATCCTGATTTTTACAAAAAAAGCAGCGACGCCATCAGCCAGGCCAAGACCCGGCTCGACACCCTGGCCAAAAACCTGGAACAGGCCTACAGCCGATGGGAAACATTGGAAAGCATTCGCGAAGGAAAAAAACATTGATCCATCGCCATTGGCGAACGTCTTAAACCTGAATGCCAGTTCGCTCAAAATCAGGTGCGCAACAGCCGTTTTGTATAATCCAAGCTGCTGAAAAACTTGAATTTGATGTTGACTTTTCCAATCATTATCATTAGCCTAATTTTTTAAAAAAATTTCCATAGAGAGTAAATATGAAGCAAAGCAATTTATTCGAAAATAATACGTTACAAAATAAAACCACAGGCTCTTCGGTCCAGAATGCCAAAAAATTACAGGCTCCGAATATGGACACAAGTTTTCGTTTTCCCTATCTGAAAACAAAGCCGATTTTTCTATAATTTTCCCAAAATCCATATAAACACTGGTGAGCTGCAACCTTGAAAAATTGATTGTTGCCGCCGACTTTGAAAAAAATGTCCGGCTGTATGCGGAAAAACACGTAAAAGTCAGATATGATTATGCATTTGATCAGCATTGATAAAGGAATTGCAAATGACATTTTATCTTAAAGGCAAGGATTGGTTTGTACTTGGTGTTTTACTCATATCGGGAGCATTTATTGCTTCAGTGCCGGAACTTATTCAGGCCTATGCGGTTTTTAACGCCAGCCACGGCTTGATGATCAGCTTTATCAAGTTTGCAATTCTTGCAACTGCCGGAGAAATGATAGCACTGCGGATAAGCTGCGGCAGCTATTACAATCGGGAATTCGGACTTTTGCCGCGTGCGATTGTGTGGGGAGTGCTGGGCTTATTGATCAAGATGATGTTTATAGTATTCGCAAACGGCGTGCCGGTGCTATGGTCCTATCTTGAATTTCCCGCGGACCGCGCCTTTTCCAGATCCGGACTGACCTTTTTAAAATTTGCAGGAGCTTTTTCCATCAGCCTGGCGATGAATCTGGTTTTTTCTCCGTTACTTTTCGTTATTCACAACATAACCGATGAACATATCAGACGCTGCGGGGGAAGCCTCAAACATTTTTTCAGTAAAATACAGGTTCACGATATTCTAATCAATTTAAACTGGTCGATACTTTGGAATTTTGCTTTGAAGAAAACGATTCCGTTTTTTTGGCTTCCCGCCCACACCATAACGTTTCTTCTTCCCAGCGAACACCGCATTTTGGCGGCTGCGCTCTTGAGCATAATGCTGGGTGTGATTCTGTCTTTCGTGCGAATAAAAGCAAAATTGTGACGCAAATCCTAAACGTGATCATCAGGCCGCTTGTCGGATTGATGGTGCGTTAATCCGACCTACGATCTGGAACCGATCCATTGAGGTAACATTTATTAGAAAAAATTTGTTCCAAAAAGTAATACGTCCCCGGTTGCATGGATAATGCAATCGGGGACGTTTTTTTGTTTTATCTTCCCGCAAAATCGATATTGCCAGGCCTTTGTCGGATTGGTGGAGCGTTAATCCGACCTACGATCTCGATCAAGCAATGCAGTCACCAAAATGCGATTGCCCAGGGCTTGGAGCTGTTTGCGCTTGAAAGTGCGGGTGAATTGGCGTATGCATGTTAGGTCAAAAACTGGCGGGTCAAAAATCGATATGTTGATCCGCAACCGCTTTCTGGACCAATCGCAAGAGTGTCATGCTGAAACGATTCAGAGCAATTACCGGTAAAATATAAAATCAGATATAAGGTTCTATGAAGCTGAAATGGTGAAAATCATGCAACGATATAGCAGTTTAAAATTATTTTTTTGCTTTCTGACAAGCGTATATCTTTTTACGGTTCTGGGGTGTACCTGGCTGCCTGGAATTATGAGACCTTCCACATCTCCGGCCGTCAAGCCTGGGATGACAGACCATTGGTTCAAGCTGGGCAGTGGCGTCTTTTTTACGGAAAACGGTCAGGTCTTTCACGCTGTGGGCCAGGCCGAAGGGCTGCAAAGCGATCTGTTATTGCGCGCTTCGGCGGATACGGCGGCGCGCAGGCAAATGGCGCAGTTGCTGAATAAATTTACCAGGAATTTGGCGGTTCGGGCTTTACCGGTAGATATCGATCCGTTTCAAATTGATTTGATGGTCAGTGAACTGACGCCGATCAACCTTAACCAGGCTTCCATTATTTCTCACTGGACGGATAAAAACTCTCCGGGCCTATTGTATTCCCTGTGTTTTCTCAATTTACCGGCCTATAAAAACAATTTGGTCAATTACAACGGGATGGATAAGTTTTGGTTGGATGTCATGGTCAATATGGCGGATCAGCTTCACACGGAGATGATAAAAAAGTAATTTAAGATTATCCAGCGAGAAATCCCGGTAATTTATTGCCGGGAGCAGTCACTAATAAAATACATTCCTAAGAAGTAAATTCCAAACCGGCGATGACTGCGCTCACTAAAAGCACGCCTATGCAAAGAATGGGATTCCATACTGTAGATGAATAGTTTCCAATGGTGTGGAAACGTCCATCAAAGCCTCTGCATTTCATTGCCTGGTAAACCCTTTTGGCGCGTTCGGATGCACGGACGAACATCATTGCCAGCAGGTAGGCGAAGGTTTTATAGGTGTGTATATTGCTCGAGGGCCGGAAATTGCGTATTTTTGCCGCGCGATACAGGCGTTGATATTCTGTTTCAATAATGAATAAATATCGATAGGTTAGCAAAAGCAGCTGGATCAGCTTGGACGGTACTCCAAGGCTGTGCAGCGCATGGCCCAGGGTGGCAAGATGCATGGTGGCCGCAAGCGCGGTGAAGGCGGTCAAAATCGCAAAAGTTTTCAGAGTGACCCGCCAGCAAAGGTTTACGCCCTCGGCGCTTACGGCAACAGGCCCGAAGGACCATAGCACATCACTTTCGTACGTCCAGGGCACCACCAGCCATACGAATAAAAGAAAGCCGGCCGCGGCCCCTAAGCGTTTGAGCAAGGCTTTGATCGGCAACCTTGCCAGCAGGGCCAGCCCCATAGAAAAAAACAGCGCTAAAATCAGAGCCCCGGTGTCATTGGTCAAGGCGACGGTAAAGGAATAAATCACGGCCAGGGCTGTCCGGAGCGGCGGATTACTGCGATGGATGGCCGATTTTCCTTCGGCGAATGTTTCTTCTATCATTTTTTACATTCTTGCCTTCGCTGATTTGCGAAAATGCAGATACGCAGCCAGCCCCATCAATCCCAGGATATAGCCAAACCCGGATACAATATCACGTAGCCCCCAGGATTGTTCGGCCAATTGGGCTTTCAGGGGGGCAAGTTTGCGGTCCAGGTTGAGTTCAATGATACGTTCGACCTGTCCGGCATCCAGGCAAGGTCCTTGCACCGTCAGTGTATCAGAAGAACGTGGTGTTGCCGGCACTTTCGGCTTTGTCTCCGGCGCCGGATCGACCGGGGTTCCTCCCAGCTCTTGAGCCTTTACAATCCAATGGTTGCCGTGTCCGGCCCCTGCGGTAAGCACAACTTTCAAGTCCGTTTTTTCCGGTATAGGGAAGGAAAAGCGCCCCTGGTTGTCAGTTATTGCTTCTAACAACAACTTTCCGTGGGAGTTCAGGACTTCTATTTTACCTTTTTTGACCAGTCTGCCGCCGCTGAATTTGCTTTCAGTGTGTATTGTGTTGCCTTCCACCCAGGCAAACACCGTAACTTTATGGGCGCGGGCCGTATGTGCGAACAACAAAAGCGCGGCCATTGCAGCAAGGATCACTTTCACACTGTGTCTGATTTCGGTAAAAGAATAATTCAATTGCATGATCTTTTTTCCTGTGGCTGTGAAGCTATGACGGAATGAGAGCTTTTCAGGGTAACTGTTTTGCCGGTGATCATTTCGGGTTTGACTTTTTTAATAAACCCGATACAAAAGGCTGCAATAATAGCTTCTGTAATCATGATCGGGATGTGGACAACAAGGGTTGTACCGGCCAAAGCCCAGAATTTTTCGTCTGTGAACAGTAAGCTTGCGGCCATTAAAACAGCGGAAAAGGCAACGGCTGTTGCTGCTGCGGCAAATGCCGCGACAGACCCGGTTTTGTGCGGCCTGCTGATCAACGGTCCAAAAAGGTAATGAACAGCTACAGCCGGTGCGGCCATGATGAGCGTGTTTATGCCCAGAGTTGTAAATCCGCCGAACTGGAAAAAAACAGCTTGCAACACCAGTGCCGCTAAAATCACCGGGAAAGCGGACCAGCCCATCAACAGGCCGATAATGCCGTTCATAATCAGGTGTGCGTTAGATGGCCCCACGGGCACATGGATAAGCCCGGCGACAAAAAACACCGCTGCCATCATGCCAGCTTGCGCAATCTGTTCGTAGTCCAGCCGCTTCAAGCCTATGGCTGTACCAGCGATGGCCAAAACCGCGCTGCTGAGTAAAACCGGTCCCGATAAATATCCTTCGGATATATGCATTTATTGTATTTAATAACCTCTTTTAACCGGAAATGCGTCTGTTACGCTCAAGGTCCGCCATTTCCATGTTTGGTTGACGTCTAACCTTCTTGGTTGAGGTTTTTCTGGATTTTTGCTGGTTTGTATGTCAGATAAACACCGCCGGGCTTCAGCTCGGAATTGATCCGTTTATAGTAAAAACAGGGGGTAAAGTCAAAGTTTTAATTGATCCGCTCCCCTGTAACGTAAAATGGGAAATAAGCTATAATGAAACAAAGACTTAAAACACTTATCACTCAAGCCGCCCGTAAGGCTTTTGAAGCCGGGGCGTTCAAATCCGATGCGTTTGCCGATGTTGAGCTTGAAGAAACCAAGGCTGCAGCGCATGGTGATTTTGCCACCAACTTTGCCATGCTGTCGGCCAAACAACAGAAAATGGCGCCGCGCAAGATCGCTCAAATCTTAGTAGATCACCTGGAAAAACCCGAAGATTTTATCGAAAACGTTGAAATTGCGGGGCCTGGGTTTATCAATTTTTTTCTGTGCAAAGGCGCCTGGCCTCCTGTGGTGGCCGATATTTTGGAGCAGGACCGCGGCTACGGACAGGTCAATGCCGGCAAGGGCAGGCGGATTCAGGTTGAATTTGTCAGTGCAAATCCCACCGGCCCTTTGCATGTAGGGCACGGAAGGGGCGCTGCTGTAGGCGACAGCGTTGCCAATATCCTTGCATTTGCTGGTTACGCTGTGCAGCGTGAATATTATATCAATGATTCAGGGCGTCAGATTCGCACTCTGGGCCGTTCCGTCTTCCTCAGATGCAAGCAAGCCCTTGACGAGTCCTGCGTGTTTCCCGAAGACTGCTACCAGGGCGATTACATCAGGCAATTGGCCCTGCAGGTGATACAGGACAAGGGCGTGGATTTTATCCGCCGCGATGAAGACGAAGCCGTTGCCTACTGCGCCCGTTTTGCGGCTGATGCCATTATTACCGGAATTCGTGAGGATCTTAAAAATTTTGGCGTGGTTTTTGATCAGTGGTATAGTGAGCAGAGCCTGTTTGACAGCGGAAAGCTCGAGCAGGTGATTGAAGACCTCAAATCCAGGGGCATCATCTATTCCCACGAGGGGGCCTGGTGGTTTAAAACCTGTGATTTCGGAGATGAAAAAGACCGCGTGGTGGTGCGCGCCAATGGGCTGACCACCTATTTTGCATCGGATATCGCCTATCATCGGGATAAATACCTGCGGGGAATGGACAAGGTTATTGATGTGTGGGGCGCGGATCATCACGGGTATATCCCGCGTATGACAGCCGCGGTGCAAGCCACCGGACAGGACCGTGAGCAATTTGATGTCATTCTGGTGCAATTGGTGAACCTGTTGCGCGGCGGACAGCCTGTTGCAATGTCTACCCGGGCGGGGGAATTTGAAACCTTAAAGGATGTGGTCGATGAAGTCGGATCCGACGCCGCCCGTTTTATTTTTCTTACCCGTGATTATGGCAGCCCCCTGGATTTCGATCTTGAAACGGCTAAGAAAAAATCCAACGATAATCCGGTTTACTATGTTCAGTATGTCCATGCCAGAATTTCAAGCATTCAAAGCAAGGCCTCCGGTCTGGGCCTGGGCCAGGCCAGATGGGAGCCGGACATGGGCGGGCATTTGGTTGAAGCCGAAGAAATTGACTTGATGAAAGCCCTTTCGCGTTATCCCGAGGTGATTGAATCGGCTGCCGAAGCGCTGGCGCCTCATCGGATTACCTATTACCTGATGAACCTTGCATCGTTATTTCACACTTATTATAATAAACATCGTGTTCTTTGCCAAGACGTGGCATTGAGCAGCAGCCGTCTTTGTCTGGTAACTTCTGTTCAAAAAGTGATTCGCAATGGCTTGACCTTACTGGGTGTATCAGCGCCCGAAAAAATGTAAGCTACGGGAACAAAATTGTGACAAAAAAAAATAAACAGCAGGGCATCATTGAAATTACACACAAGCAAATGCTGATTATCTCGGCGCTTCTTATGTTTTTTTGCGGCTGGATGTTTATCCTCGGCATTCTGGTAGGCCGTGAAACGGTCCCCATTGCTTTGAAAGAAAACCTGCTGGATAAGGAATTGACCAAACTCAGGGCGTCCGTAACACACAAATGGCACAAGCAACTGTATGCCCGGGCGTCCGGCCAATCCAAAGAAAAAAACGAGCTGGATTTTTATGAAGCTTTAAAAGAGACAGACCCCCAAAAGCGATACACCTTTTACAGGTCAAAAATTGAACTTCCAGCCGAAACAAAAAAAACCGAAGGTGAAGGGGCCGTCCGGGTAGGCCCAAAAAAAGAGACTTCCGATGAAATTTGGCAAACTGACACTAAAAACAATAATGTGGATTTTACGGCCCAATTACCGCAGGACAATGAAAAAACAAACCACTATACCGTTCAGGTGGCGTCTTTTAAAAAAATTGATGAGGCAGAACATCTTGTCTCCAAACTGCGGGACAAAGGGTATCATGCGTATCAAATCCGTTCAGATCTTTCGGACAAGGGAGTCTGGTATCGGGTACGCGTAGGAGCGTTTCTCAGCTACGCGGCTGCCCGGCAAGTGTTGAATGAACTCGGCGCCGGTGAGTTTAACGGCTTGATTGTCGCAACAAAATAAGAATGGCCGAATGTGTAAAAATGATCCGGTTTTGGGCCGGATTCGAATTTGTTTGAGGAAATTAAAAAAATGAAATTAACCAAAGAGCAGGTATTGAATACCGCCCGTCTTGCAAGGCTGGACATTGCGCCGCAAGACGTGGAAATGTTTTCAGAACAACTGGCGTCCATTCTGGGATATATGGAAAAACTCAATGAGGTGGATACAACGGGCGTTGCTCCCACATCTCATGCGATTTCTTTAACAAATGCTTTCCGGCAAGACCGTGCGCATGAGCACTTGCCCAGGGATAAGGCTTTGAGCAATGCGCCGGAAAAAGATGAGGATGGGTTTTTAGTCCCAAAAGTGATTTAATCCCCCAAAGTGATTCAGCAATGAGTATAAAGGAACCGTCAAAGCTATGCAATTGCACACACTGACCATATCCGAGGCCCATGATCTGTTAAAACGCAAAAAGATCACATCAGTTGAATTAACCCGGGCCGTAGTGGATCGCATCGAAGCCGTAGAACCAAAAGTGCTGGCTTTTTTAACCCGAACCTTTGAAGATGCCCTTGAACAGGCAAACGCCGCTGATAAGGCCATTGCCGCCGGTAAAATCACTCCCCTAACCGGTATACCCCTGGGAATAAAAGATTTAATTTGTACCGATGGTATTCGGACAACCTGCGGATCGCATATTCTTGAAGATTTTATTCCGCCTTTTGATGCGTTTGTCATGCGTAAGCTAAAGGCCCAAAATGCAGTTATTGCCGGCAAGCTGAACATGGACGAGTTTGCAATGGGCTCTACCAATGAGCATTCCGCCTTTCAGGTCACGCACAACCCATGGGGACTTGAACACAGCCCCGGAGGATCGAGCGGCGGCTCGGCGGCGGCGGTGGCCGCGGATATGTGCCTTGGCGCTCTGGGTTCGGATACCGGCGGCTCGGTTCGTCAACCAGCCTCTCATTGTGGGGTTGTGGGCTTGAAACCGACCTATGGACGCGTTTCGCGTTTTGGTCTGGTGGCCTTTGCCAGTTCACTGGATCAAATTGGCCCTTTGTCCAAAACAGTTACCGATAGCGCCATTTTACTCCAGGCAATCGCCGGGCACGACGAAGCCGATTCGACCAGTGTTCCAAACGGCGTTCCCAATTACAGCGCCTGCCTGGGCCGTGATTTGAAGGGGCTCAGGATCGGTTTGCCAAAAGAATATTTTGATATCGAAGGGCTTGACCCCCAAGTTGCCTCGGCTGTAAAAAAAGCAATTGACACTCTTTCCGGGCTTGGAGCTCAAACGGTTGAAGTAACCCTGCCCCACACCGAGTATGGAGTAGCCGCCTATTATATTATTGCGCCGTCGGAAGCCAGCTCCAACCTGGCCCGTTATGACGGGGTCAAGTACGGCTTGCGGGACAAGCAAAAAACCGAATTACTTGAGATGTACCGCGGCAGCCGGTCCCAGGGGTTCGGGCCGGAAGTTCAACGGCGTATCCTGATCGGCACTTATTGTCTTTCGGCTGGCTACTATGATGCCTATTATGGTAAGGCCTCCCAGATCCGCACTTTGATTGCCAGGGATTTTGAACAGGCTTTTCAAAAATGCGATGTAATTGCCGCACCCGCGGCCCCCACGCCAGCCACGGCACTGGGCGAAAGCCTGGATGATCCGCTGGCGATGTATTTGTCGGATGTATTTACGCTTCCGGCTAATTTGGCCGGAATACCCGGAATAAGTGTTCCCTGCGGTTTCAGTGATAAAGGACTGCCCATCGGCCTGCAATTGCTCGGTGGTCATTTTGCGGAGGAAACGCTTTTTAAAACAGCTTATCAATTCGAGCAAGCCACGGAGTTTCATAAAAAACGGCCCCCGCTATGACCGCAGATATAAGCGCAAGATAGTTAGCGCCTATCAGGGCAATTTGCCATTGATGGATAAAGCTTAAACGATAAGCATATTAGGATTGGAATCATGACAACGATTATACCGGAAGGAGAGGATCTGCGCAAAGCTGTTCGCTGGATCAGTCAGGAGCGCCAGGACAATCCGGGTGTCACCGGCAGTGAGTTGATCCAAAAAGCGTGTTTTAAATTTAACCTTTCACCCAAGGACGCGATTTTTCTTGAGCGTTATTTTCGTGATGAACACAACACCTGATCCTTTTAACGTGTAGTGATTATGCCCAAAATTCGTATCCTGCCTGAAATTCTGGCCAACAAAATTGCCGCCGGTGAAGTCGTGGAGCGCCCGGCTTCGGTAGTCAAGGAATTGGTGGAAAACGCCCTGGATGCCCAAAGTACGCGTATCACCATTGATATTGAAAAGGGCGGCCGATCGTTGATCAGGGTGGCCGATAACGGTATTGGCATGAGTCATGATGATGCCCTTATGGCTCTTGAGCGTTTTGCGACCAGCAAAATCCGCAGCGATGCTGATCTGTTCGCCATTCGAACGCTGGGATTCCGTGGAGAGGCCTTGCCCAGTCTTGCGGCGGTATCCAAAATGACCCTAATCAGCCGGACACAACAAGCCGATAGCGGAGTGCAGATCAAAATTGAAGGGGGTAAAATTCTACAGGTAAATGAGGTCGGCGCTCCGGCAGGTACCCTTATTAACGTGGAACAGCTTTTTTTCAATACCCCCGCGCGGCGCAAATTTCTTAAAACCATCAATACGGAAATGGCGCATATTGCAGACATGGTATCGGGAATGGCGCTGGGGCACTGCGGCGTGCATTTCAAGCTGTCCCACAACGGCAAAAAGGTTAAACAGTGGCTGCGGGCAAAAGATCTGGCGCAGCGGGCGGCTTCGGTTTTGGGGCAGGTCAGGCGCGAGGATCTGATTGATATCCAATTTCAGGATGATTACCTGACACTTTCCGGGCTGGTTGCCGTCAGCCAAATCGTGCGCAGCACCTCACGGGGAATTTATCTTTATGTAAACGGCAGACGGGTGCGGGACCGGGTAATCCAGCATGCTTTGTTTGAGGGCTACCACGGCCGCCTGGTGAAAGGCCAGTTCCCGCTGGCGGTGCTTTATATCGATCTGGGCTATGACCAGGTGGATGTTAACGTTCATCCGGCAAAGCACGAAATCCGTTTTGCGAATCAGCGCCGGGTGCATAGCACCATCCGTGATGCGGTGGCCAGGGCGCTGGAAAACGGCGAGCGCAGGTTATGGTCTTTTAACAAAACAGATTACAAAACAAATTACAGCTCCCCAAAACAGGCGGTGGCGGAGCCTGCCGCACCCTATGCGGTTCCGGATAGGTTTTCGAATAAGGCCCCAATGAACCCGGCGGCTGATAAGAACGCCGTAAAGCCAAAGACCATGTTATTGCGCAAGCAGCCGGAAAAGGTCTTATCTTCTCAAAATCCCCGGCAATTGTTTGGCGCGGCTGCAAAGGATGAGCCGGACGGCTCGCAACTCCGGGGCAGGCCTACAGTTGCAGCGGACGAGAGAAAAACCGGAGCAGTAGCGCCAATCGGAACCGGGACCGGAACCGGAAATAAAGTGCAAACCGGAATCCGGGCCGGGGCAAGAACACCGGGCGCGGGAACATTGGATGCCGGAATTTCAAATGCTCGAACACCGGATGCCGGGGCAGCACTGCAAACGGGTATCAAAAAAGTATCCGCCAAAAATCAGCAACAACTCTGGAAGGAGCGCCAATTTGCGGATCTGACCGTTATCGGCCAGTTCCGGGGAACTTATTTGATTTGCCAGGACGGTGACAACCTGATTCTCATCGACCAGCACGCCGCACATGAACGAATTGTTTTTGAAAAACTCAGCCGCAATTCCGGGCGAATTGAATCCCAGCGGCTTCTTATTCCGGAAACCCTTGAGCTGGGGTTTGCCGAAGCTCAGCGCCTGCTGCAGCTCATTCCGCGGCTCGATGAGCTGGGCCTGGAAATAGAACCCTTTGGCGGTACAACCTTTTCCATCAAGGCCGTGCCGGTTCTGCTGGACCGGGAAAATTTGGAGAGGTTGCTCACCGAATTGCTGGAAAAGGCCGCAGATACTGGAATCTCCAATGACCCGGAAAGGCTTTTGGACGGTTGCCGAATGATTATGGCTTGCCACAATGCTGTCAGAGCCAACCAAAAATTAACACAAGTTCATATCCAGGCCATGCTTTGCGATTTGGACCAGTGCGAAAATCCCTATCACTGTCCCCACGGGCGTCCGGTTCTGGTCAAGTGGAGCCGGGCAGACCTGGAAAAAGCGTTTAAAAGAATAGTTTGAATAAAAAATATCCGGAAAACTGCACCCGCTTTTATCTTTCTGTCAAAATTTCCAGTGACCGCCAATTGTGCGCTTGCGTGCGGCCTTTGCCGGGTTTTTAGAATCGTGATCCGGCCTGCAATCCTATTCACCGCATTAGGACGGTAAAAGACCGCTACGCAAGGTATAAGGCGATTTCTGTTAAAGAATATACCATCTTGTATGTCTTTTTTCCCGTCTTCTGCGTTATGCCAAAGCCCGAATACGTAAAGTATGCAAACTTTGGCACGCCTTGAATACGAAAAAAAATCGAAGCTCAATCTGGTAT
>JAAERL010001044.1 GCA_024230435.1 Desulfobacteraceae bacterium | reverse complement strand
CTGTTTGGTTCAAATGCACTCCTAGTATACTATCAAATCACTTAAAATCTATTGAGGCTTACCAATATTATGCTCATAGCATGTGTACAAATAAGCCTGATTTTCAAACAATCGGGGCCGCGTGGATTTGCAGTTTTAGGTAAATCCAGACGGACAGACCGCCACCGCCAAAATCAACTTTTCGAGATAATCGCCTCTTTCTTTTTTTTGACCTCCGACCGCCGACCGCGGACCACGACGGCCGACCATGACCTTCAGCGGCTCCCCCATGTCTGCCCAAACCATTTCCATAATGGCTTCCATTGACTGGATCTAATGGTTCGGCCAATGCGTATCGACGACAGAGGTCATAAGCCACAGCGATGTAGCTTAAAGTAGTATAATGTTCTGTGTAGAGCTTAAAATAATTTAATTTATTACACATATTTTTGCTCACTCCACCAACCCACTCTGTTGGTCTACCATGGTGAGTGTGGCGGCTTCTGCTTGGCTACCCTGTGGATTGTATTGAAAGAATAGACTTTACATGCCATTACTAAGTATG
>JAAERL010001043.1 GCA_024230435.1 Desulfobacteraceae bacterium | reverse complement strand
TGGTGGCGGGAGGCACGGGAGATTGTTGAGGCCAAATTAAGGTCCAGCAGGGAAGTGGGCAAGGCCGCCGAGGTTGGCGGGCCGCGCCGAGCATACTAAAGAGCGCACAAGGCCGACAAGGACTAGCGGTTATAACCACGACGGCCTGGCGAGGAGCGCAGGTTTGTGTTGGGTGGCAAGAGGTGCTTGCTGCTATTGTTGTTGTGATTCGAAGCGCGCAAGAAAAAAATGAGAGGATGATGGATGCAGAGGACCAGAATGGGCCTAAATATTTTGATGCGAATAATGATAAAAGCAATTTTTGGCCTAAAACAGGGGCAAAAGACCAATATCGGCCAAATATTTGGCCTCAACAGGATGAAAAAGGCCAAAATTGGAGTGATATAAAGCTCAAGTTCAAAATGGCTAATGAAAATGAAGAAAAAAAGAGAATCAGCCTATATATTGGCCAAACTTTGAGGTGGCCCCAGGAGAGGGCAAATATAAAAAATTGAAATTGTCTACTTACAAATTTTGCAAAACCACAGGTCCGCTCGATGGTGAGACCAAGGCAGGTCCACTCGCCGAGCGCAGGAGTGTGTTGGGATATGACCAGGTTGGGCATATCCCTGGAAATGCCCAGATTTGGGCTCACATGGTGAAACCAGGAGTTTGGGGAATGAATGTTAATTATTCCTGCGAATTAGGCAGAGATTCAGTGAATCTGCCACCAGATCCTGGCGAGAAAGGATTGGAGCGGCAAATG
>JAAERL010001042.1 GCA_024230435.1 Desulfobacteraceae bacterium | reverse complement strand
TGTGTTTGACTCCTTTATCACTTTTGTTGTTATTTTAAGTGTTTATCCAAAATACTTATACAACATTTAGTGAAAAAAGTCATCACAAAATGCGCTTTTTTATATCATAACAGAGTGTTATATTCTCGGATGGACACTAAATAGCGCCCATCCATAAATGGCCAATTCACCCGGCATCTTCGTTGTGTTCAGCCAAATTCGCCTGTTTCGCCGATAGGCGCTAAACAGTGCAAGGAGTATTAATATGGAATGGACGTTTATCGATAGCTGGATTGTTGCAGCCGGTGTTTTAAGCGCCATGTCCTGCGCTTTGTTAGGCAACTACCTGGTGTTGCGCCGTATGAGTATGATGGGCGATGCCATCAGCCATGCGGTGTTGCCCGGTCTGGCGATTGCGTTTTTAATTTCCGGCAACCGTGACAGTGTGACTATGCTGGCGGGCGCTATCGTTATAGGCGTTGTAACAGTTTTTCTGATACAAGGTGTTCACAAATTAAGCGGGCTGGACCGCGGCGCTTCAATGGGCGTTATTTTTACTACGTTGTTCGCCGTTGGATTAATTTTGATCCGTCAGGCGGCTGACCATGTTGATCTTGATCCATCCTGTGTTTTGTACGGCGCCATAGAATTAACACCGCTGGATGTTTACAGCACCGGTGGCTTGGATGTTCCCAGGGCTGTTTTAACCAATGGGGCCATGCTGTTGTTTAATCTGATGTTTGTAATTCTTTTTTACAAGGAATTGCGCATTACTTCCTTTGATCCGGCGTTGGCCACAACCATGGGAATTTCGGCCGAATTCATGCATTATACATTAATGTCTCTGGTTGCCGCCACCACCATTGCCGCTTTTGAAAGCGTGGGCAGTATTTTGGTGATCGCCATGTTGATCGTTCCGGCAGCGGCGGCCTATCTGCTAACGGACCGGCTTGCGCTGATGCTTGTAATCAGCCTGATTTTTGCCGCCCTTTCGGCGGTGTTGGGGCATATAGGCGCGATTACGGTTCCTGTATGGTTTGGTTTCAGGGATACGAGTACTGCCGGCATGATGGCGGTGGCGGCAGGCGGATTGTTCACCCTGGTGTTTTTGTTTGCTCCTCGTTACGGGCTGGTCAGCCGTCTGGTAACCCATGCGTTGCTGGCTGTTCGAATCACACGTGATGATATTTTGGGATTTTTGTATCGTGTCCGGGAATTGGCCGCCGATCGTGCGCAGCACCCTGGCGTACAGGAGGCGCAGCTTCGCAAAGGATTGAAATTGGGGTTTTTGCTTAAAACCGCGCTTTGGGATCTTGCACGCAGAAAAAAAATCCAAAAAAAAGCCGGGTTGCTTTTCCTTACCGAAACTGGATTGGAATCGGCAAAGCATTTGGTGCGTTCGCACCGTTTATGGGAATCGTATCTGTGCGAGCGGATGGGATTTTGCGCCGAGGATGTTCATTACAGCGCTCACCAATTAGAGCATTTTACGGATAACTCAATGCAATCAAAGCTCAAAAAAAAATCGCGATATCCTGACAAGGACCCGCATAACCGCGAAATTCCCTGAGAGGCTCTAAAGTGCGCCCAACCGTAAATGACCAATTTGCCCGGTATCTTCCACAATGCGTAAGTTGTGTTGAAAAATTTTACCGCAAAAATCTGATTGATATGCTCAAGTTGATATGCTCAAGGGTTAATATTCCGGGAATAAAATTTTTCGCATACCTTAATTTTTAAAAAAAAATCAATTTCGCTGATGGGCGCTGCACAGTACTGCTTTAGGGTCTTGCACGACCCCCTTGCCGGGTAAGTTTGCGCTGTTGTGCGTATGGGCTGGGTTTATCCCTTTGCGGTGGTTTTAAGCTCATCAATGCACTGTTTGCAGTTGTTTTTACCCGGATTGCCCGCAGCACAATAGCTTTTAAATGACTGTATCCAATTTTCACCGGCGCGGGGGCATCTAAAAATAAAGTTGATAAAACAGGCCAAATGATCAATGGTTTCCGCATCAATGGCGTGTTCCATCCGGCAGGCTGTTTCTTCAGCCGTCTGTTCATCTATCCGGAGCACTTTGAGCAGGAATTCTTTGATGGCCAAATGGCGGTAAGTGATGTCTTTAGCACGTTTTTTACCCTTATCAGTCAAGGTGATAAAACTGTACGGCTTATAATTTACATAGCCTTTGGCCGCCAGGTTTTTCAAGGCGCTGGTTACCGATCCTTGCTGCAGGTTCAGCTTTTCGGCAATTTCTTTGGCTCTGGCAACCTTATTGGTTTTTTCCAATGCAAGGATTACTTCCAGATAGTTTTCAAGGCTTTCAGATAGTTTTTGTTTCATTCGTCCTCCCTAGCGTCATCAGCCTAACAATCCTAACAAGATAAGTCAAAGCCGAAAAAGTGTTTATATCAAAATAAAATATTGACACTATAAAAAAGTTTGGTTTATCTAACTTTTAAGATTATAATGCAAGTTTCGAGCATGTAAAAGGAGCTAACCATGCAGGTAATAAATATGCGGCAGATGAAACGCGGACAAACAGGAACGATTAAACGTATCGGCGCGAATGGGCAGATGGGCTGCCGTATTAGAGACATGGGATTGGTTCCTGGAACACGGATAACCATTCAGGGCAGGGCGCCTTTAAAGGACCCGGTGGCATTGCGCTTGATGGGTTTTACATTGACACTGCGAAACAGTGAGGCGGATTTTATTCTGGTGGAGGTTGACAGTTAACCATGAAAACAACGATTGCTTTGGCTGGAAATCCAAATGCCGGAAAAACGACTCTCTTTAACGCGTTAACCGGCGCCCGGCAGCATGTAGGCAACTACCCGGGTGTTACCGTTGAGAAAAAGCAAGGCGTGTATCAGTTCAACGGGAACAGTGTTCAAATTGTTGACTTGCCGGGAACTTATTCTCTTTCGGCCTATTCATTGGAGGAGGTGGTTGCCCGGGATTTTTTAGTGAAAGAGTGCCCGGCAGTTGTGGTGAACATTTTGGATGCCTCAAACTTAGAGCGCAATCTTTATCTTACGATGCAGTTCATGGAGATGGGGCTGCCTGTTTGTATCGCCTTGAATATGATGGATTTGGCTGAGAAAAGGGGCATTGAAATTAACGTTTCGGCATTGTCAAAGGCATTGGGGACGCCGGTTATTGCCACCATTGCCCGCAATGGCGCAGGCAAAAAAGAGTTGATGCAGGCAGCGATTGAAGTGGCTAATAATAAAACGGCAACTAAACCGTTTTGTATTTCCTATGGTGAAGATATTGACGGACTTCTCAGGCAAATGGAAAAGCAGATCCGTCAGGCGGGATTTCTGACAGATACGTATGATTCTCGCTGGATTGCCCTCAAATACCTTGAAAGCGATGAGCAGATTGTTAGTCTCGGACAAAAGGCCAATGCACAGTTGTCCTCACAATTGGAGCTCAAGACCCGGAATCTTAGCGAGCATCTTTTTAAAACCCTGGAAACTTACCCCGAAGCCATCATCGCGGATCACCGTTATGGATATATCAAATCTATACTTAAACAGGACGTCATTCGGTTCCGTGGAGACCAAAACCGGCTGTTTATTTCCGATAAAATCGACAAGGTTTTGGTTAACCGTTTTGCCGGCCCTTTAATCATGTTGGCGGTATTGCTCGTGCTTTACCATTTTACTTTCAGCTACAGCGCAATTCCCGTTGCCTGGATGGAGGCGTTTTTTGTATGGATAGGAGGGCTTGCCCAAACCCATCTTGCCGACGGCGTACTAAAATCTTTGATTATCGCCGGTATTATTGACGGTGTGGGCGGTGTGTTGGGATTTGTGCCTTTGATCATGTTTATGTTCTTAGGCGTCGCCTTGCTGGAAGATACCGGCTACCTGGCCCGGGTTGCCTTTATGATGGACAGGGTTTTTCGTGTTTTTGGCCTCCATGGCAGCAGTGTGATGGCTTATATCGTTTCCGGCGGTATTGCCGGTGGATGCGCCGTTCCGGGGGTGATGGCTTCAAGAACCTTAAAATCGCGCAAGGAGCGGCTGGCTACGCTTCTTACTGTTCCGTTCATGAATTGCGGGGCCAAACTGCCGGTGTTTGCATTGCTGGTAGCAGCCTTTTTTTCGGAAAAAAAGGCCATTATGATGTTTGTGCTTACTCTCATCGCCTGGATTGGGGCATTGCTGGTTGCCAAATTATTGCGCATTACAGTGATCCGGGGTGAAAGCACCCCGTTTGTTATGGAATTGCCCCCTTATCGATGCCCAACATTTAAGGGGCTGGCCATTCATACCTGGGAACGTACCTGGCAATATATTAAAAAGGCCGGTACCGTAATTTTGGGAATATCCATTCTTTTATGGTCCATGATGACATTTCCGGGACTGCCTGAGTCTCAGGGGCGGCACTATGATCAACAGCGCGAAACGTTGAAAAGCACTTTTCAAATTGATCAAGGTATTATCGATCAAGATATCAAAAAACAATTGGCGCTTATTGATAAAAAGGAGGCCGAGGCGGCTCTCAGGCACTCTATTGCGGGGCGGTTGGGAACAGCCTTAGAACCGGTCAGCAGATTGGCCGGATTTGATTGGCGTACCAATATCAGTCTGGTAGGCGGTTTTGCGGCCAAAGAGGTAATTGTCTCAACCTTGGGAACGGCCTATTCGCTGGGGCAAACCGATTCTGAGCAAAATATTGCCTTGTCCAAAAAATTGGCCCAATCACCTAACTGGAGTCCTTTAACAGCTATCAGCGCGATTTTGTTTATTATGTTTTATGCCCCTTGCTTTGTGTCAGTGGCTTGTATTTGCCGGGAATCAGGCTCGTGGAAGTGGGGTGCTTTTTCCATTGTGTTTAACACGTTATTGGCCTTTTTTATTGCAGGTGCGGTTTATCAAATCGGCGGGATCTTAGGATTTTAGGGGGACATTAAAGATGCAGAAGATTTTAGTAATATTGATTGTAGCCGCCGCTGCATGGTATCTGGCAAGCAGTTGTTATAAGAGGGTGAAAAACGCGGGTGAATCCGGCAACGGCTGTGGCTGTTCAGAAGGATGTGGTGTTTGCGGCCAATGCGATGATGACGATGGCCCTGATAATAGGGGGTAAATTTTAAGATTATCCAGCGAGAATTGCCGGTAATTTATTGCCGGGAGCAGTCACGATAAGAACATTATGATAAATCCGTAGCGATTTCGTGAAAGGGAATTGAAAAACGCCCGCATTTTGATTACTTTTAAAGAAAAGTGGACGATAATAATGATGTGCATGAACAAATCTCTTTAAATGGATCTATTCATTATGCGTTTATTATTAACTCTATTCGAAAATATGCTGGTTGCGCTCTTGAGTATTGTTATCATTTTGGTCAGTCTTTACCTGTTGCTTTATCTGGTGGACTGGTGGATGCGGCGAAAGGGCCAAGGCCGGGAACAAGACGGGCTAAGCCGCATTTTATCGTCAGTGAAACTTGACCCGTTATCCGCTGCTAAAATGGGTCAATTTAACAAAGTGGACAAAAGTGACACTACAAAAAATAAAGAGATGCCAAACTCAAAAATGGCTGAAAAAAAAACCGGGCAGAATAAATGATATTCATACCCGGTTTTAAAAATATGTTTATTTACCCTGACGCCGCAACGCTGGGGTAAAAAAACTACTCAGCGGGACTTTGGGGAATATAAATACCCCACCAATTTTGTTCATTTGATTTTTTAACATCTTGGTCTGTGACATTTATGTAGCCATACCAGCTAAATTTCATATGATCCCAATTTTTATAAACGGTTTCGTGTTCCCAATATTCTGATTTTGAAATTTTTTGGCTGCAACTTACACAACAACATACACAAAACAGAGCTAAAAAGGCCAACGCAATTAATCTTTTCATTTGAATTTCCCTCCTAATAATTTTCAATCAGAATTCTCCTTTGTTCAATTGCGTATTAACTTAACCAATTTCACCGTAAAGTCAATTTTCTGTTCAAGATCCTGCTGGTTTTTGACACTTTTCGGTTAGGCTAATGGCTTAAAATTGTCATTTTTAAAGAGCGGTTCCTTTCTTTTTTAAACCAATAACTTACGGATTCTTAAGTAAAATTAATTTTGTTGATTGGCCTATAAATTGCTTATGTGAAGATTGAAATGGCCTTGTGTTTGCACATTCGAGGGAGGGAATTTTATGGCCGTTTATTTGCACATGCAATGGTTCATCCTTTTGCGTACGGTGGTTTTGGGGGCAATTATCATCACGTTTTTGTTTGGCTGCACACATAGGGCGGAACGTTATCCATCCAACTACCTCGCTTTGATGAAATCTGTCCGGCGTGTTTCAGTATTAACGCCTGAAATAAACGTGGTTTTTAAATCGGATAAGGGCCCTGTGGTGCGTCACGATGCGTTAAGCAATCAAGCGCAACACCAGGTGCAAAACGTTTTAATGAACTGTTTGAATGCAAAAAATTATGAAGCGGTTCCTGTAATTTTAAGCCCTGAAAACCGCAATGAAATCAGCGAGATTTCATCTCTTTTTAGAAATGTCAATCGTTGCATTCAATTGCACACGTTCGGTCCCTATTTGTTTGCCCATAAGCAAGCCTATTTTGACTATTCGGTGGGAGCAGTGGACAAGCTGCTTGCCTCGCAAGGCACGGATGCAATTGTGCTGGTAACCGGAAGTAGGACAATTTCCAAGGATAATCCCAAAACATGGCTCAGTATTGCCTTTGCTGATGCTACAGGCCGGATCATCTGGTATGCCATGCAAGGCGGTAACGAGGATTGGGGGCTCAAATCGGCAAAAAGCGCGGTCTTGCTGATGGATCGTGTTTTGAAGCGGTTGCCGGAGGCAAAATCATGAGAAGGGCACTGCAAATCCTTTGCTGGTTGTTCGCGGCAATGTTTTTTTTTCAGGAAACCTGGGCTTTGGAACTCGAAGACAATGACTACAAACTGATCGATCAAAGCGAGGGGATTGCAGCAGGCTCAATTTCTGGCGATGATCACAACTTTTGGCAAAAGGCCGGTCAGAAACAGGCCGAACTGGAGCATCAATGGGATTTTTTTGAATCTAAAGATGTGAATGAGATTTTTGACCATGTGGTCTGCCGCCTGTGGAAGCAGGTACATTCAGACTTGCCGCCGCCGGCTGTTAAAATTATCAAGGACCCGCTGCCCAATGCCTTTGTTTATCCAAATGGCGCTTGTTTCGTGACTACCGGTTTATTGACGTGTATTTTTAACGAAGATCAATTGGCGATGATCCTGGCCCATGAAATGGTGCATTACGTTCAAAAGCATGCGCTTGGCGTCAATGGCCATTTTACCACGCCCCATATTTCGAACGAGGGCTTTGGAGCCGGAAAGGACAGTGGCAAGGGCAAGGGCTTGTCAGAGGCCCGGATAGACACATACCGGCTGGAAGCCGAATATAAGGCCGATATCCAAGGGTTAAACATGATGCTCAGCGCCGGTTATTGCATCAGCGAGGCGATTTCACTGCTTGACTATTTTATTAGGCTTGGATCCGGCGCCGGTTTTGAACAAATGATGGCAGTGTCGCTTATTTCCTACGAAAAGCGAAAAGAAAATTTAATTAACATGCTTGAAAAACAATCAGAATCAAAAACGTGTAACGATATGTCTCAATCTGGTGAGCTTTTTCGCAAAGCCATTGCCCCGGTGCTATTGTCCAATGCCCGCAGCGCATTACGGCGCGGGCTTTACCCATTGGCTGATAAAAATGGCCTGGAATATCTGTCTTTGCGCCCTCTGGACCCTAATGGCCATTTTGTTTTGGGAGAGGTTCGGCGTCTGAGCGCATCGCAAGGATCTATAAACGATGCTTTGATCTTTTACAAAAACGCTATAGACTTGAACCGGCAATTTGCCCCGGCATACAAGGCATTGGGAATAGTTTATATGAAATCCGGGCAAAAAAAATTGGCGAAAACGTATTTTGAAACCTATTTGTCATTAGAGCCACACGACAATGATTGTGAGTTTATCAAGGGATATATAAGTCTGTGCGGCAACTAATGGTCATCTGGAAATGGACAATTGGGCAGATATCTGCGTTGTGCTCAAAATTGTACTGCCGGAGTAACAACCGTAAGTTTGCTGTAAAGCTTTTCGAACGCCTTGGCCGGGGTAAAAGCTTGAAATTTTCGGATGGATTCCACCTAAGATGTTTCATACTGGCTTTTGCCGGTTTGGCCCTGCTGTTTTTGGGTTGTTCAAGGCAAGTGCAATCCGCATCGCAGATCCTGAAAACCCCGAATTGGTCTGTCAACGTGCCCCCAAACTGGATGCGTTTATCAAAACCGGACAATACGAACGCTACCATATTGTCTTTTGACGGAGCGTGCTTGCAATACATCTTCATTCAAGACAGGCGCATTTCACAGGCGTTTCTTTATACCCGGCATGTTTTACGAGATGGAATGCTGCCACACGAAATTGCTGATGTTATTGTTGAAGATTTACGCTCCGATCCTCATATCAAACACTTTAATCCGATCTCCATTGAACCTGCCATGATTGCAAATCAGCCCGGATTTAAAATGATATATACGTATTATGATCAGCAGGATGTTAAATTTAAAACCCTATATTATGGAGCATTGGTTTCGGGCCGTTTTTTCAATCTTCGCTATGCAGCTACCCTGAGGCATTACTTTGAAAAGGATTTGAACACCTTTGAGCGCCTGTTTGGCAGTTTGCACTTAAAATAGAGCATGTCTGGGGCGCGGCTCGCCTAAAATCAATAAGAATGGATTTTCTCACTATAGGAAATAGAAAATTTAGCGAAAAATTGAGCGCTTTTGCAGCCGATTTAATAATTTTCAAACAGGCTCTAAGAGCTTGTCAGGTAGATTGAACCGTTTAAACTGATAGTGATGCGGTTTCCGGCAATTGCCAATCAACAGATAACCTGTCACCGTATCAAATATGATGACCGATAGTTCATGAATCCAAAATCACCGCAATATCAGATGAGTTGCATCTTCGTTGGTCCTTAGCTTGACATCGCATCCTGATTGCCTTAGAAACCATGTTTCCGTCCTATAAAGGTGCGGACTATATTGTCTTTGTCCAGACAGGAGCAGGTTATGGCGACAGAAAAACGATTGCCCGTACTGATTATTGTTTTCGGATTTGCCATAGCCATAGTTATAGCGGCGTTTGCCGGTTGGCGTGCAGCCAGGCATACCAGCGTAGCGGACGTGACAGAGAAAAAGCAGGCTGGCCAGGATGAAGCGGAAATCATTAAACGGGCTGTACATTTATATTTTGGAGATCCCCGGGGTCATCATCTTATGGCCGAACAGAGGATCATCCTGCAGTCGCCGGATCCCGTCGCCTTGTGCCATCAGCTAATCACCGCGCTTATCGCCGGACCACGGGAGGCAGGCAGCCGAACCATACCCTCACAGGCGCGTTTGCGTGCCGTTTTTCTTTTGAAAAATGGCACGGCGGTTATCGATTTTGAGGCGGGTTCATTTGACCAGCACCCGGGAGGCGCAGGAACAGAGCTTCTGACAGTGTACTCAATTGTTAATACTTTGATTTTGAATGTTGAAACAATTCGATCAGTTAAGATATTGGTTGGAGGCCAGGAAGCCGCAACACTGGCCGGCCACGTGGATTTACAACAACCGATTGCGGCCGATATGTTGTGGGTAAGATGACTAAGAAAATAAAAATACAGCAAATTCGAAATATTGGCATCATTGCACATATAGATGCGGGAAAAACTACCGTTACCGAAAGGATTTTGTATTATACCGGCCGTTCCCATAAAATAGGGGAAGTCCATGACGGTGAAGCGGTAATGGATTGGATGCCGGATGAACAAGAGCGAGGCATTACGATCACGTCAGCAGTTACAGCCTGCCCTTGGGATAAACGTGAAATTCATATCATTGATACACCCGGGCATGTTGACTTTACCATAGAAGTGGAACGCTCACTGCGCGTATTGGACGGCGCTGTGGGGGTGTTCTGCGCCGTGGGTGGTGTAGAGCCTCAATCTGAGACAGTTTGGCGGCAGGCGGATAAGTACCGGGTTCCCAAATTGGCGTTTATCAACAAGCTGGATCGTATCGGCGCTGATTTTAACGGCACTGTCGATATGATTAGAACCAAATTGAAAGCAAATCCGCTTATTGTTCAATTACCCCTGGGAGTTGAAGATAATTTCAGGGGAGTCCTGGATCTGATTCGGATGCAGGCTATTGTTTGGGACGATGATACGCTTGGGGCGACATTTTCTTATACAGACATACCGGAAGATGAAAAGCAGCGGGCTGAAACTTATCGCGATAAGCTTATTGAAACATTGGCGGATGTGGACGACAACGTTATGGAGGCCTATCTGGCGGAAGAATCCCTGGATGCAAAAATGCTTGTTCAAGCCATTCGTAAAGCCGCCATTGATTTGAAACTGGTGCCGGTGTTATGCGGCAGCGCCTTGAAAAATAAAGGAATTCAGCCACTGCTGGATGCTATTGTGGCCTATTTGCCCAGTCCTGCCGAAGTGGCCTCCATTCAGGGAATTCACCCCGAGTCTAAACAGATTGTGGAATGTCCGCCCTTAGATAGCAAGCCGCTGGCGGCCCTGATTTTCAAAGTGTCCATGATGGAAGGCCGCAAAATGAGTTTTGCAAGGGTTTACAGCGGAAGGCTGGAAGCGGGCAAGGATGTCTACAATCCCATGCGAAAATGCAAGGAGAAGGTTTCCCGCATTCTGAGAATGCACGCTAACAAGCGTGAACGTGTGGATAGCGTTGGCGCAGGGCATATTGTCGGTGTGGTTGGGCTCAAGGACTCTTCAACTGGCGAAACTCTTTGTCAGGCCAATAATCCCGTACTCCTGGAAAATATTGAAATTTATAAACCTGTTATTTCCGTGGCGGTTGAGCCAAAAACTCACGCCGATATGGATAGACTTAAAGATGTTATGGATAAGTTTTTAGCCGAAGATCCCACATTGAGCCTGCGGCAGGACGAAAATACCGGTCAGATGATATTATCCGGTATGGGTGAACTGCACCTGGAAGTTATTACAAGCAGAATGAGGCGTGAATTTAATATCCAGGTTAATGCCGGAAAACCTCAGGTTGTTTACCGGGAAAGTATTGCACAAGAGACACAGGCTGGCGCTGAATTTGATAAAGAGGTTGCCGGTCAACGCCATTTTGGGCAAGTGCGTATTCGCCTTACGCCGCTGCAGCGCGGAACGGGAAATAAATTTACGAATAAAACCAAAGAGGATAATTTTCCGCAGGCTTTTGTCAGTGCGGTTGAAAAAGGCGTTCTTGAGTCGTTTGAAAGCGGCCCTCAGATGGGATACCCGGTTGTGGATGTGGGCGCAACGCTTGTAGGAGGCAGTTTTAAAGAATCCATGGCAACCGAGCTTGCTTATAGGGTTAGTGCCGCCATGGCCTGTAAAACAGCCATGGCCCAAGCAAATGCTTATCTGCTTGATCCTATTATGAAAGTGGAAATTTATGTTCCCGAGGAGTTCATGGGTGATGTGATTGGCGATTTAAATTCCCGGTCCGGCAAGATCGAAGCCATAGAGCCCAAAATGGGAATTCAGGAAATCAAAGCTGTTGTGCCGCTGGCCAATATGTTCGGTTATTCAACCAACCTTCGTTCTTCCACCCAGGGCAGGGGGACCTTTACCATGCGGTTTTCCCATTTTGACAGGGTGTAAAGGGCTGTTCATTAATTAGAGTCTGCTTAGGAATGTGAATTAAGGCGATTTTTGTTTTTCGTTCTTTTTTGTAGTCAGTGGTTCGATTTTTTTCAAAAGTTCTCTTGTTTTATCGCTTTTTGAAGGACTCTGGATGCCTTTTTCAGCCTTTCTTAAATGGTACTGCGATACACGGAATTCGCCCACCGAATAATGATAAATTCCTAAATAATAGTGGGCTAGAGGCATACGTTCCAACCGGCCGTAAGTTTCACCCAAAAACTTGTAAGATGGGCGATAGTTTGGGTTGGTTGCGATTAATGTTTCAAATGCCTGAACGGCTTCTTCGAACTGCTTGAGTTCCATGCGCGTACGTCCCAGGTAAAAGAGCCCCTCGGGATTTATTTGGGACAATGAAACCGCACCTTCAAGGGTGCTAAGCGCTTCGCTGTATTGTCCGTCCAAAAAATAAATTCGGCCTAAATCGCTTAAAATGACAGGGTCTAAAGCTCTTTTGGTCAAGGCTTTTTTTAAATGTTGAATCGCTTGTGGGCGTTTTCCCAGACGGGCCAGGACCAATCCGTATCCGTATGTTGAAGCCGGGTCGTTCGGGTTCTTTTTTATGGCCTGTTGGTATTGTTTCTGAGCTGCGTTTTGGTCCTGGTAAAGGGCGGTTAACCGTATATTTATCATATTAAATAAATGGTTGACGGTTACGGAGGTGGGCGGCTGATATTGCCCGGAGCTTTTAATTACCGCCATATCGGTGTCGATGTTAGCTATACGCTCATCAACACCCGGGTGGGTCATCATATAGTTGGGGACTTGATCGGCTCCGAACCATTGTTTGCCCCGGATCTTTTTCAGAATTGTAAGCAATCCTTGCCCGCTGTAACCGGCTTTTTGAATATACTGTAATCCTAATTGATCCGCCTGGGTCTCATCTGTCCGGCTGAATGCCAAGCTAGCAGTGTGGCCCGCGGCTACTGAGCCTACGACCAGGGTATTTGCAGCGTCAAGGTCTCCAGTGCTTGCGCCGAGAAAAATACCTGCCACAATACCGGCCATGGACGCTAAATTGATTGTTTGGGATCGATCGATTCGTTTGGAAATATGCCGGCTCACAACATGGGCGATTTCATGACTTAAAATACCGGCTAGCTCGTCTTCGCTGTCCATTGCCGCCAAAAGACCGCTGTTGATGAATATATATCCGGCCGGCAGGGCAAATGCATTGTATATATCTTCGTTGAGGACATAAAATCTAAATTTAAAGGGTTGTGGAGGAAGTTGTTTCACTAGTTTATTGCCAATCTGATTGACATAATCGACAACCAGAGGATCTTCAATCAGCTTGAAACGTCGGACAACAAGTTTCATGAATTCCTGGGCAAGCTTTTTTTCTTCCTTAATAGAAATCGCATGGGCTGGTAAGCACCATGTGGCTATAAAAAAAATGACCAGGGAAATTGAAAAAAATTTTTTATAACAGTTGTTCATATTTTTTTTACGTGCTCTTAACTTATGCAAGGGCAAAGCTTTCCAATGGCTGATTCCTTAATGATAATTAAAATTCGGAGTCTTAGAGATAATCATGCCCGAGTCTTCAAGTTTAATCGGGGCATCATTACACATTCTTAATTTCTTTTCAAATTTATTGTTTTGTGATAGGTCCATAATCAATGAGTTTTTAAATAGGTCCATAATTCATGACAAAGATAATCTGTATAGTTAATCAAAAAGGTGGTGTGGGCAAAACCACCACTTCTGTTAATTTATCCGCGGCCCTTGCGATTTACGAGAAAAAAACGCTTCTTGTGGATTGTGATCCTCAAGCCAATGCCACAACCGGCTTAGGGATTGAAAAAAATAATTTGGATTTAACTTTATATCATGGTCTTATCGGGCAAGCCGGTGTTGATGAAATTATGGTCGGCGTTTCTAAAATCGAAAACCTTAACGTTTTGCCTTCAAGGGTTGAATTGATCGGCTTTGATATTGAGATGATAAAACATCCGGACCGGGAAACAGCCTTAAAACGTTTGATAAAGCCTGTCGCCAGTTATTTTGACTATATAATTATTGATTGTCCGCCTTCTTTGAGTTTGCTGACCGTAAACGCCATGACAGCGGCTAATTCTATTTTGATTCCGCTTCAATGCGAGTTTTATGCTTTGGAGGGGCTTAGCCAGCTGCTTAAAACCGTTGACCGCATTCGCCACGCACTGAATAATTCCCTTGAAATCAAAGGTATTTTGCTAACTATGTTTGATAAGAGGACCAATTTATCCTATCAGGTAGCCGAAGATGCCAAGGGCCATTTCAATGATCTTGTTTTTCAGACAATTGTACCACGTAGTATCCGTTTGAGCGAATCGCCAAGTTTTGGTAAGCCCATTTTGCTCTACGATGCCGCTTCAGTAGGTTCTAAAAGCTATTTTGCTCTGGCCCGTGAAGTCATGAAAGATAGGAAATCAAGTTAGTATTAAATCAGAATATGAAAAATAGTACAAAAAAACGGAAAAAACTTGCCCTTGGGAAAGGGCTTGGAGCACTTATCCCGGATATTGATTCAGCGGGCGGTATAACACAGGGCAAATCCGGTAAAGATTTTTTTGAGTGTGATATTGACTTGATCCATTCCAACCGCTATCAGCCGAGAAGGCATTTTTCCCCTGACGAACTTGGCCAATTAAGTGACTCCATACGCGAACAGGGGATATTGCAGCCGCTTTTGGTGCGAAAGGCCGATTCGGGTTATGAACTGGTGGCTGGTGAAAGGCGGCTGCGTGCGGCTAAAATGGCCGGTCGGCTAAGTGTGCCGGTAGTTTTAAAAGATGTATCCGATTCAAAGATGCTGGAGATGTCCATTGTTGAAAATATTCAACGCGAAAATCTCAATCCCATCGAAGAGGCCGATGCTTATCATCGGCTGATATCTGAATTTGGATTAACCCAGGAACAGGCGTCTGCCAGGGTCGGGAAAAGCCGTTCGGCTGTGGCAAATTTTTTAAGGCTTAGGCAGCTGCCCGAACAGATCAAAACCAGCATCGTTGAAGGGCAAATCAGCATGGGGCATGCGCGGGCGCTTTTAGGCGCCGAAACCGCAACCCAACAAAACACTGCATGGCGGGCAACTATTCATAAGGCAATGTCCGTGCGGCAAACCGAGGATTTAATAAAGCGCTTAAAAAAGGCTGCTCAAGTTGTTGGACAAAAAAAGAGCACATCCGAAGACAACCACCTTATCACAGTGGCGGAAAATCTTTCCAGGCGCTTTGGAACAAGAGTTCAAATCAAGAGGAAAGGTAAAAAAGGTAAACTTGAAATCGAGTTTTACAGCAATGAAGATCTGGATAGATTGCTGAATATGCTCGATGCCGGTGATTGATTTTGGGGACCATGTTATTATGACGATTTTTGTCAAAGAATATAACGTCTTGTTTGTTTTTTTTGCGTCTGATTAAGCGAGCCAAAGCTGCGAATACATCAAGTATACAAGCTTTAACACGCCTTGAAGACGAAAAAAAATTAAGCGCAATAGGGTATCTTGCTAAGATGTTATTTTTTACACCAATCGCCTAAGCTGATGCTCTATACAAAAGGGCGTAAAATGTCCACTGCATTGCCCCTGAACCAATAACATCATAGTAATCCTATGTCGCCAATCTTCCACGTTTTAAAAAAACGGAGAATCTTCTTGTGGGAGAATGTCTTACCGGTATTGATTCCTTTTTATTTTTGTTTTATGGGAACACATATTGTAATTGACGGGTACAATCTTATCCTGCAATCAAGCTGGCTCATGGGCCAGGAGAATCAACAGGACTTGCAAGCAAATCGTGAGGCGCTTGTGGAAGCCCTGTCAGTTTATAAAAAATATAAACCCTTTAAGATTACAGTTGTATTTGACGGTAAGAATGCTCCGTTGGATTTGCCGCGTTCGGATCGCCGTAAGGGGATTACGCTTCGTTTTTCATACAGGGGGGAATTGGCGGATACGTTGATAAAGCGAATCGTTGCCAGAGATAAACAAAAGGCGCTGGTTATTACTTCAGACAATGAGATCGTCCAGTATGCCCTTTGCCGGGGCGCGACTGTAATGAGTTCGGAAGAGTTTGATAAACGTTTGATGACAGCGCAGCTCACAGATGGACAATCGGATCCGGAGCGATCAGAATCCGTGGGTTGGGAACCAACGACAAAGAAAAAAGGACCGGCCCGCAGATTGCCCAAGTGGCGGCGCAGAATGTCGCGTAAGCTCAAGAAGCTTTAAAAACACTGTGGGACTGTGGGATTAATAATAGGGGAAAACGATTATTAAAAAAAAGAAGAGGAATTGATGCGAAAGCGGATTTGTGTCATAGATGGTCAGGGTGGGGGTATTGGCAGCGTTATCATTAAAAAGATAAAAGAAGTATTTGACGAGTCCGTGGAAATTGTCGCTTTGGGAACTAATGCAATTGCCACTGCGCAGATGTTGAAAGCGAAAGCAAATAAAGGCGCTTCCGGTGAAAACGCTATCGTTCATACCGCGCCAAAAGCCGATGTTATCTGCGGGCCTTTAGCCATTGTTCTGACTGATTCCATGATGGGCGAGGTTACTGCAAAAATGGCCTGGGCTGTCTCAACTAGCCCTGCTGTTAAATTGCTGCTGCCGCTTACACAAGAAAATGTTTTTATCATAGGAGCCGCCAACGCTCCTTTGCCCCATCTGGTTGATGAGATGGTCGAAACTCACTTGAGTCGAATATTGCATGATCAGCATGGTTAAAGTTTAATGGAATAAGGAGATGAATATGTGCGAAGCAAATGCCTATTTGATCCAAAATGGAAAACAAGAACTTATCATGGAGTCGGTTGATAAGGTAGAGCCTGAAGAAAATGGTTTGCGGCTTGTGGATATTTACGGTGAGCAGCGTTTCGTCAAGGCTCGTATTCATGCACTGTCTTTGGTGGATCACAAGATTCTTCTGCGTTATTGAGCGGAAGTAGATGTTATATGAAAGTTATTATTGCCAAAACCGCTGGTTTTTGTATGGGAGTCCGGCGTGCTGTTGAAATGGCGCTCGATGCGCCATCGAGCTATCAAGGGCCGATATTTACTTACGGTCCATTAATTCACAACCCTCAGGTGCTGTCTTTATTTTCCGAAAAAGGAGTTGTAATACTTGATCAAATTCCTGAAAAAGGCCATGGCACAATCTTGATCCGCGCCCACGGCGTACCACCGGAAAAAAAGGAATTACTGAAAAAGGCCGGATTTAATGTGATCGATGCAACCTGTCCAAGGGTGGTGAAAGTTCAATCCATAATCAAAAGTCACACCAACAAGGGGTATTCAACGATCATCGTTGGAGATAAAGATCATCCGGAAGTCGTTGGGCTTTTGGGATATGCAGGATCAATGGGATACGTTGTGGGCTCTTTGGAGGATATCAAGCACCTGCCCGTTTTTGAGCAGGCAATCATTGTGGCCCAGACTACCCAAAATCAAAAAATCTTTCAATCCATTAGCGCATGGGCGGAACAGAACCACTGCCATTACAAAGTTTTTGATACGATTTGCGACTCTACCGAAAAGCGGCAGATGGAAGTACGGCGCCTGTCCAAGATGGTTGATGCCGTTATTGTGGTAGGAGGGAAAAATAGCGGCAATACTAGGCGATTGGCCGAAATTGTAAAAACTGAAGGAAAAACTGCATTCCATGTTGAAACCGAAGATGAATTGAACCTGGAGAACCTTTCGAAAGTTAGCTCAATAGCTATCACTGCAGGCGCCTCCACACCGAGCTGGATTATAAAACGAGTGTTGCGGGGTGTGGAAAAAAAACCTCTGAGTAATAAAGGATGGTGGAGCACTTTTTTTCTCGAAGTTCAACGCTTTCTCTTGCTTACGAATATTTATGTTGCTCTAGGTGCTGGTTGCCTGTGTTATGCTATGATGAGAATGATGGAACTTCCCATAACAGTAGCGGCTTTGGCTGTGGCCGTTTTTTACGTTATGTCCATGCATATTTTTAACCGGCTCACGGGCAGAGCTGAGGATAAATATAATGATCCGGAAAGAGAGCAGTTTTATTCCCGGAACAAAATGCCGTTAAAATTTCTGGCTCTGCTGTCTGGCGCGGTTGGGCTGATAGCAGCCTATAAAATGGGGCAGGTGCCATTCTGGACTTTGCTTACGATGAGTCTTCTCGGCTCGTCCTATAATTTGCGCTTGATCCCGTCATGGATCTTCAATGGGAATAAAAGAAGGCGTATTCGCGATCTGCCGGGTTCCAAAACGATACTCATAGCGCTTGCATGGGGTGTGAGTACAACGGTTTTACCAGCTATTTCTGCCGGCAGTAACCGGTTTTTCGCAATTTGCATCGCTTTTTTATGGGCGACCGGCTTAGTTCTTGGGCGAACCGCTTTTTTTGATGTTCTGGATATGCAAGGTGATCGCATTGTGGGCAAGGAAACGATTCCTTTGCTTATCGGAGAAAAAAAGTCCTTTAGATTGCTCAAGAGATTGCTTTTATTTATGACCGTAATTATCAGCACGGGGGGCGTATTGCCTTTATTTTCAGGGCTATCATTTTTGCTTGCTATTTGTCCGCTGTTTATGTTGCTGATCGTTGTTTTTTACGAGCGCGGCAACATGCTGCCGGGAGTTCGAATGGAGTTTCGGGTGGAAAGCCTGTTTGTGTTCAGCGGTGTAATGACATTCATATATGAATGGTTCTAATTTTAGGCGATTGGCGAAAAAAAATATATCAGATTGAGCAGGTTTTTTTTTCGTATTCAAGGCGCGCCAAATTTTTGCTGATCAGTTTGCATACTTTACATATTCGCACCGTTGGCATAACACACAAGACAAGAAACAAAGATATACAAATGGTATATTATTCAACACAAATCGCTTTACTCGTCATTTAATTTGTTCGGCTTCAGGGTTGGTTCAGTACCTTTATAGAGCCTCATAATATTTTCGGCATGCCGAATGAAGATCAAGATTGAGATGATCAAGCTGCTGAAAAAATAAGCCGGAGTGTGATCGGTCAGCCATACGGCAGCCGGCAGAATACTGGCCGCAACCAGTGATCCGGCTGATACTCGGCGAGAGACTGCAACTGTTGCAGTAAAAAATAACAGAGCAATCAGACTTGCAACCGGCGCTATCCACAGATGACCTCCCAATGCAGTAGCCACGCCCTTGCCGCTTGGGCGGAACTTAAGATAAACGGGAAACATGTGACCCAAAACTGCGGCCAGCACCATTGCCGCAAGAAGCCAATGCAACGATGCGGCATTGGTCCGGTTGAGAAAAAAAACGGTTATTGCAACCGGGACTAATCCTTTTAGAATATCACACGCCAGTACAATAAGTCCTATTTTTGTACCGGCTGCGCGTCTGACATTGGTTGCTCCTATATTTGCGCTTCCAATGGATCGCAGATTAATGCCTTTACAAAAACGAACGACTAAAAGGCCAAATGGAATTGCTCCGGTCAGATAGGCGAAAAGAATGAAATAAAAATGTGAAAAGATAATATTTGATGTCGTCATTGCCTGATTTAATTCAATGGATAGTTGATGTTAGCTCGCAGCTAACCCCAAATGGCGGATCGGAGCATATGATGCCCAAGCCCATGAACCCGCAGTCTGATTTTTAGAACAACATTAACGATAATTTTTTTCACAATCAAGCAGATTTAAATTTCTATACCCCTTGTTTAGTACATTTTTATTGCATTCAGATGTTTATTTTTCTAAAGTTTTTCTTGATGGATAAATGGTTTGCCTTATAACAACGGAACAATTTTTATGGAACCGGTTCAGATACCCATAAATGGGGAGTTGGATCTGCATACATTTCAACCAAAGCAGATTCCGGATCTATTGGATGATTACCTGCGAGCTTGTTTTGAAAAAGACATCCTTCAAGTACGGGTTATTCATGGAAAAGGCAAGGGCGTTCAAAAAGCCAGGATCAGGGCGCTGCTTAGCAGGCATCCCCTTGTGGCCCGTTTTTCCGATGCGCCAATGGATTCCGGGGGCTGGGGAGCTACGTTGGTTGAATTGAAGGCTCGTCAGAGCGATGTTTGATCCAAACAGTCGCTTGGTGCTAATTTGGTGCTCATTCATAAATGGCCAATTTGTCCAATTTCTTCGTTGCGTGCGAAAATTTTATCCTCGGAATATCACCTCCCGGCATATTAATGAGGCGCCTGCGGCAAAAATTTTCGCGCGGCTTGATCTTGAACAAAAATTTTTTCTATAAATAGATACTAACTGGTTGTTTTTACAAATAAATAAAAATAACAGACCTTTTTATATCGGCCATGCTTATTTATTTTTAGGCATCTGAAGATAAAATTTAATGAAGGATTAAAAGTGGTGGAGCTGAGGGGGATCGAACCCCTGACCTCATGACTGCCAGTCATGCGCTCTCCCAGCTGAGCTACAGCCCCGTATTCAAGTGAGTGGCATAGCTAACAAAAAGGTTTTATTCTGTCAATGCCTAATTTTAATTTGTTAATAAGAATATTGAAAATAATTCGGGGCGGCTTGATCAGTAACTTGGAAATTATTTGACAACTCATCGTATAAAATCTAATATCACTCGCTTACAGTGGCCTGGGCCGCTCAAATAGAATAAATCGGAGAGGTAAAAGCATGCTTAGTTTAATGCGCAAACACGCACATAGTTGGATTATCAAAGTTGTATTGTTTGCTATAGTAGTGGTTTTTTGTTTTCTGGGAATTAATACTTACCGTTCTCGTGAGGACACTCTCGTTGCCAGTGTGAACGGTGAAAAGATTACTATGCAAAAATTTGAAAAGAGCTATCGCAATATTGTGAATACATACAGGCGTATGTATGGTGACAATCTATCAGAAGATATGCTCAAAATGCTCAATCCACGTAAAACGGCTTTGGATCAATTAATACAACGTATGCTGATGATGCAGGAGGCCCGCCGGCTCAAGATTGAAGTCACTGACAAGGAGCTTGATGATGCCATTCAGCGGTATCCTGCATTTCAAGTCGATGGAGTGTTTAGCCAAAAGCGCGCTGTCGAGTTGCTTTCAGCGAGCCAGTATACAATCAGCGATTTCCGTTCATTCTATCGCGATGATCTTGTTATCGAAAAAATGCGAGCCCTGGTATTGGAAGGTGTAGCTGTATCCGATGAAGAAGTGCGTCAGTGGTTTGGCTGGCAAAACTCAGAGGTGAATTTAACCTATTTTCTTTTTTCTCCAAATAATTATAAGGATATAACACCTTCGGATGAAGACGTGAAAGCGCATTTTGAAGCCAATACACAAAAATATAAAACGGATCCTCAAGTCAAAACACACTATATGTTTTTTGATCCAAAGAAATATTTGGATCAGATATCCATTAGCGATGAAGCTGTAAAATTGTACTATGACCGGAATCCGGATGAATTTCAAACTGAAAAAACAGTTGAAGCCAGACATATTTTACTGAAGCTGGATGAAGATGCCGATGAAAAGGCTGTAGCAGCTCAAAAAGAAAAGGCTGATAAAATCTATGCCATGGCTACCAAGGGTGACGATTTTGCAAAGCTGGCCAAAACCCATTCAGAAGGGCCCACCAAAGACAAGGGGGGCAATTTAGGTGCTTTTAAACGCGATAGCATGGTGAAACCATTTTCCGATAAAGCCTTTTCAATGAAGGCAGGCGAAATTAGCGAACCTGTTCTCACCAAATTCGGCTGGCATATTATTAAGGTGGAAAAAGTCAATGAAGCCGCACGCAGCCTTTTTGAAAGTGTGGCTGATACTATTCGAACCAAGCTCTTGAATGAAAAGTCCCGCGATAAAGCTTTTGAGGAGGCTGAAAATGTCTACCAGAACCTTTTAGATGGTGATGATTTGATTGCAGCCGGAAAGACTTACGAGGTGCCGGTAGACACTACGGAATTATTTTCTCAAAAAAATCCGCCAAAGCAAAAAGGTATCCAGAATCCGGGAAAATTTGCACAAATCTCTTTTCAACTGGAAAAAATGGCAATTAGCGAAATTCAGGATTTTGGCAATGGATATTATTTGTTGCAAGTTGTTGATCGCGTTGAACCCGCTGTTCCGGAATTTGATACTGTAAAAGATAAAGTCGTGACTGAAACAAAAAAGGCAAAACAACAAGAGAGGGCGCAATCCGATGCAAAAGCGTTTCTAAAAGCCATTGCCGGCAAAGATCCATTGCCTGGGCTGCTGGAGAAATATAAAGTCAAGGAAATGGATACAGGCTTTTTCAAAAGAAGCGCAAGCATTCCTAAAATTGGATATGAGCGCCAAATAATAGATGTGGCCTTTAAACTGACAAAGGAAAATCCGCTGGGTAAAGAACCCGTTCAGGGCAGGCAAGGATGGTACGTTCTGCGCCTGAAAGAACGCAAGCCTGCGTCTGAAGATTTATATGAAAAAGAAAAACAGAGCATTATCAGCAGGCTGACAAATCAAAAAAAACAGGCTGCGATGAAACAGTGGATTGATGACCTTAAGTCGCACGGTAAGATTGACATTAACGAGGAGTTGGTCCAATAATAATAAACTGGTACCTTTAAATATTAAATGTGCAATGGCATTCTAATAAAATGCCATTGCGCATGGTTATAGGAAATATGAACATAGGATGAGGTTATGGTCAGACCTTCACCGGCTATGATGAAAAAGCATGAGTCGACAAAAAAATGCTCGAATTGTTACGGCTATGTTGCCTTAGATGCTAATGTCTGTCCAATGTGCAAAGCCAAGTTGGGAAAACTGGGCAGGCATGGTATGGCCGAACAACCAATAAATTGGAAAGCGTATATCCTTTGTGTCCTTGCGTGGTTAGCATTTGCAATCTATGTTAAATTCGCCTTTTTTTAAAGGCTTTGAAAATTGTAAATATATCATTACCGTGCTGGATTTGGATTCTTTTTCAAGATGCGGTAATGGGTACATTCCAAAAAAATAAATTTAAATATTAATCAAAATCTTTTTGGGGCATGCTGTGTTTCGAGGCTTATTTTACCAGAACTCAATCAGGGAACGCAGCAGGGCTTTTCCCCGCTTGCCAACATTTTGAATAAATACAAAAAATCCGGGATAAAAAGAAAGCTTTTCTTGTCAGATTCCACCGTGTGGGCGCTGGTGACTTTTTAAAAGAGACCAAAAGCTTCCTTTGTATTGGCATGTACTTCACGAAAGCCGTCTTTATCCGCAGCTCTTGAAAATTCCGATTAGCTGTTTTCCGAATTGACGTACCGTAATCCAGCCTGCAAATTTTTTATCCTTCATGCCGAGAAGACTCCTTGCTTCGCGCAGCGAAGGTGGGAGATGAATCGGCATTTTTTAAATTGACAATAATAGTAATATTTTGTATTTGGTGCGGATGCAAATCAATACGCGGAAAGCCTTCAAATGCAGGATGTATCCGATAAAATCGCAAATCACGGCACTTGAGAATCAGTTTTCCATGTGCCGGTATCTGTACAACTTCGAATCTTCAGGACAGAATTGATACGTATAAAAAAGATAGTATTTCGGTTAGCTGCAACGATCAGGCTAACAAATTGCCCGAACTTAAAAAAACAGCGCCCTGGTTCAAATCGGTATACTCTCAAGTGCTGCAAGATGTTTTAAAGCGCCTGGATAAAGGATTCCAATCGTTTTTTCAAAGGACAAAACAAGGCGATGTTCCCGGATTTGTCAAGTTCAAGAAAAAAGGTCAGTGGAACAGCATCACATATCCACAATGCAAAAAACACTCTTCCGATATAATCACCGCGCCAAAGATCGGTGATATTAAAATGCACTGTCACCGTCCTATCGGCGAATCTGCAAAGGTTAAAACCTTGACGATTACCAAAGATGCAGACAAGTGGTTTGCCTGCTTCTCGGTTGAGCTTGCGCTTGACATCGAGCCTAAGCAGGACGTGTCTTCGGCTATTGGAATTGATCTTGGCTTGAATGATTTTGTCTATGATTCGGATAAAGAGTCCAAACCGGCTCCGCGGTGTCTCAGGCGAAGGGAAAAACAGCTTAAGCGGCTTCAAAGAATGCTTTGCCGAGCCAAAAAAAGGACTCCCAAATATTACAAGCTGCTTAAAGCGGTTCAGAAATGTCACTATCGAATCAAGTGTGCAAGAAACGACTTTCTTCACAAAGAGGCGGGTCAGGCTTCTTGATAAATCGGACTACATTTTTCACGAAGATTTGAAAATCAAAAACATGGTCAGACGGCCAAAGCCTAAACAAGACGAAGAAACCGGAGAATATTTGCCCAACGGAGGTAAGCGCCAAGGCCGGGCTGAACAAGTCCTTATCCGATGCGGCATGGGACAGGTTCTTGTTGTTTCTTAAGGCGGCATGGGGCGGCATGGGACAGGCTCTTGTTGTTTCTTAAGTATAAGGCCGAGGCTTTGGGTAAACATGTTTTTGGTGTTCCTGCGCACTATACATCTCAAGAATGTTCGAAGTGTCATAAAATCGTAAAAAAGTCTCTTTCTATAAGAACTCATCGCCGCCCTTTTTGCACCTTTGCTGACCATTACAATCGTGATCATAACGCAGCGAGAAATGTTTTGCGTATCGGACTGGATATGCTAGCGGCTATGTGCCGCTTAGAAGCCCCCTCCTTAGCATAGCGAAGGCGGGAAAGCAGTCACTGGTGTAAATCAGTTTCGGAAAGCGCGAATTTTGCAAAATGCAAATTAGCTTACTTTCAGAACCCGATCATCTTCTTGCAAAAAGTTTTTTCTGTTGTTTTTTTGGTCACTTGCCTCTGTGTGTTTTGCTTAATTTTGGCACAGTCAAAATAACATAAGCTTATTTGCCATTCAGGGCAGGACTGTAAAAGTTGCAATGTTCATTTGATCGATATGCTTCTATTATCTGCCAAAAGATAGCTGCAAGTTTGAGATCAGCCCTTTCAAGGTAGTACTGTTAATTTTATAAAGTGTGTTCAATTTTTAAAGGCATATTTGAGCACTTTATGAAAAACACCTATTTGTTCGCGCTATATCGGGTTTGGATATGTCATTTTCCGGGTGTGAAAATTCTTCCAGGGGTAAATAGTTAGTATCCGTGTCTATATGGCCAATTTGTCCGATATCTTCGTTGCGTGCGAAAAATTTTATCCTCGGAATATCAAACCCCGGAATATCAATCTGATGCTTGTTATAAGGTAATTTTTGTCAAAGAATATACCAGCTTGTTTGTCTTTTTCCGTATCTGATTAAGTTTGTGCCAATGGGTGCGAATACGTCAGGTACGCAAACTTTGGTTCTCATTGAAGACGAAAAAAACTAAGCATAATATGGTATTTGTTTGGATGCTATATTCTTTTGCGCAATTGCCTTAAATATTCCATACGCCTTGATCTCGAACAAATTTTCTTAGTCGCCGATGGAAACTATTTATGTTCGGTTATATTCGTTCAGATCTTTTTTGGAACTATCAATATGAATGCTCAATATAAATGCTTTCATTATTCTTTTTGATATTTATTACTAAGTATTGCCGTTAGGAGGTTTGGACAGGTTTTTATCTGCCGTTTTGGATATCTTTAAAGGCGGTCCCTTAGCTTTTGTGCCGATTAAAAAAGCTTACTTTATATTCGAATAGAAAATAAACTCTTTGGCTATGTTTTCTTTTTTATCAGCTGTAGATCCAGTATTATAAGGGGCGCATTATGATTTTGCCGGGATGGGAATCGCTCTTCTCAATACAAATGCTCCTTGTTGTCAAAGAAGTTGTTGACAATTCTACCAGCATATATTAGGCCTGAATTATATATTGTTTATATAATGAAATTAAACTATTAAGGAGAATTAATTATGAAGAAGATTCAAACACAATTAGATTCGATTGCAAAGAATCTGGCCAGCCTTGTTGATAAAATTGAGAAGATCAGCGGGCAGGTTGAAAAAGATGTCACTCCGGCTAAAAAAGTTACGGCCAGAAAAGCTACGGCCAGAAAAGCTCCAGCCAAAAAAGCTGTTGGAAAAAGAACCGTAGCAAAAAGAGCTCCTGTTCGAAAAAAAGTTACCGTCAAAAAAGCTCTGACAGGCAAGGCGACTGTTCTGGATAAAGTATATGACGTTATCGCCAGAAACCGAAGCGGCGCTAACATTGCATCTCTCAAAGAAAAAACACGCCTGGGAGCCCGCCAGCTGAGCAATGCTCTATACAAGCTCAGCAAAAAAGGCAAGATTAAATCCAAATCCCGAGGCGTTTACATCAAGGCGTAATCTATAACTGTAATTGCTATGGAAAACGTTGCAGTCAAAACTTGGTGCTCATTTTGTTTTGAATTGCGGCATTTTAGCGGCCTTTATAGCAAAAGGACGCTGAAAGTCACTATTGCCCTGCCAAATCTAACTTTCATTCATAAATGATGGATTTCGATTCAGGCCAAAACTTAAGTAATACACTACTAAATGGCTCAATTTTCCCGGAGATAAATAGCGTATGCCCACGTGACTGGCTAAGGCAGTTATTTGGATATTAGCGGCATAATTTTTGGGGTTACCTGCTTGGCAAAGAACCTGGGGTTCCGAGTTGGATAGCCGCTGTTTTAGTACAACGGCGGCTATTAACCTGACTTTTACAACGCTGTAATATATTTGAAAACAAGGTGTAACTTTTAAAATACACTAAAGCCCTAACTACAGGTTTTATGTGGGTGGTGAGGCTTCAAGTTATAACATTTATGATTGAGCATTTATTAACCTGGATTACACCTTTACCCCATTTGCCGATAGAGTGCCTTATAATTAATTTTGTTGCGAAAACAGGTAGCTGAGCTATATTCTGGACCTTGAATAATTTTTCATCAAACAGGATTTCAAGTCCGCGGCTAAAGGGGCTTGATGTATTTTAAGCTTCAATTTGACAAGGAAAGAATGGTTGGCATACGTTTTGCTTAATTGGCTTCGGATATTCGAACTGGAAGTTAATGGATTGTGTGAACGATTGTATCACCACGTTTGAATAAGATGAAAATCTTTTACGATACAATTCTTTATTAAAAAAATAGAAAACCTGGTCCTTCAGCCAGGCCAGAGCCAACAGGCTCGGCCATATAAATCGATAGAATTCCTAAGCTCGCGGTTAATCCCCTTTGGGGGTAGCGAGCCAAAAGCCTGGTCCCCCGGGCCCGGATTCTTTACTTCATTAGCTCATTTATTTGCAGTTGAATGAGGAGGTTCAATGCAACAATCGCCTGCGGCCTATTTTCGTCAAAACTTTTATCGTGCTGTTAAAGAAAAAAGTTATTTTATCATTTGGCTATTTTTATCGCTACTTGCATTGAGCGTGTTGACTCATTGTGCGCCGCTTCAAGAAAGATCAAATTATAAAAAACCTTTCATCATTGCGAATTCTAAGGCTTGGACCCATGAGCAAAGTGATCTTGAACACGATTCAAGTTGGTTGTACGGCCGTTTTTCAAATGGTGTCAGATATGTCTTAAAAGAAAATAAGACACCGAAAGACCGTGTCAGTATGCATCTGCTGGTAAATGCCGGTTCTTTATGTGAAACAGATGACGAAAAAGGTATGGCTCATTTCTTGGAACATATGATGTTTAATGGCTCAAAAAATTTCGAGCCGGGAGAGATGGTTAAATTCTTCCAGAGAATTGGCATGCAGTTTGGTCCGGACGCTAACGCGCATACAGGTTTTAATAGAACCGTGTATGACGTTATCTTGCCCAAAGGTGATGCAAAAAGCATCAGTGAAGGATTGATGGTTCTGAGAGATTATGCACAAGGCGCCTTGCTTCAGGCCGATGAGTTGGAAAAAGAAAGGCGGGTCGTACTTTCGGAAAAACGGTCACGCGATTCGGCCAGATTCAGAATTTTAAAAAGTACACTTGGCTTTGAAATGCCAGATACCCTCGCAGCTGATCGCCTTCCTATTGGTGAAGAAGAAATCCTGCATAAGATTGACAATGTGAAAATGCGTCGATTTTATGATTTCTGGTACCGGCCGGAAAGATTTATCATAATAATCGTAGGGGACTTTAAGACTCGTGAAGTATTGCCGATTATGAAGGAGGAATTTGCCGGTATTGCACCACGTGCAAAAGCAAGAGAGCTTTCTGATTTTGGTGACATCAATCACAATGGATTAAAAACGTTCTATCATTTTGAGAGTGAAGCCGGTTCAACAAAAGTTACAATTGAAACCATTGAAAATGTGGTAGAGCCTTTACATACCGCGGACAGGCAAAAAGAACTTTTAAAGATAAGTCTTGCCGAACGAATTATTAATCATCGGCTGCACAGATATATTCAGCAATCGGAAAGTGTTTTAACCTCTGGCCGCAGTAATTCCGGTTTTTTTCTTAGACAAGTAAAATATACCGAAATATCAGGCCGATGCAAACCAGACAAATGGAAAGAATCTCTTGGCGTCTTGGAGCAAACCTTGCGCCAAGCGCTGGAATACGGTTTCCTGGAATCAGAACTCGAATTGGTTAAAAATGACTGCCTTGCCGAACTTCAAGGTGATGCCCGTGAATCTAAAACCCGAAATAGCAGCAGCTTGGCGCGCTGGGCAATTAACAGCCTATCAGGAGCCAGAGTGATACAGGACCCCGAACACATTCTGGAAAGTTTGAAACCTGTAGTGGATCAAATTTCTTTGCAGCAAATTAATCAAGCTTTCAGGCACAGGTGGAAGGCTTCCCACCGGCTTGTTCTGGTAACTGGAAATGTTGATCTTAAAGGAAAAAATATTACACCAGCCGACCAGATATTAGCCGCCTTCCACGATAGCTCGCAGGTTGCTGCTGTGGCCCCGGTTAAGAAAAAAAAGCCGGTTTTTCCCTACTTGGCTTTTCCTGAAAATTTTGCTGGCATAGCTAAGCGCGAATCCTTGCATGAAGGTGCTGAAAAAATAGTTTTTAATAACGGATTCACACTTTTTTTAAAACATACAAAATACAAGCACAATCAGATCATGGCGGCCTTATCTTTTGGCGAGGGAAAGTCCTCAGAGCCTGAAGACCGTCCAGGATTGGCGGAGTTAACCAAGAGTGTTGTGAATTTATCCGGTTTTGGCGCCTTGAATCGTTTTGAATTGGAAGAAGCTCTTTCAGGAAAATTGGCCCGTATTAAGTTGGATGTGCGGGAAAATCTTTTCACAGTTAAAGGCAAAACCATTACAGCAGAGTTGCCCGTATTGCTGCAATTGATCTATACCTTTATCCACGATCCGGGCTACAGGCAACAGGGCCTGAACTTATCATTGGATAGGTTCGAGCAATACTACTGCAAAATGAATAGTAAAATTGAAGGTGTTATGAAACTAAAGGGGGAGCGTCATTTTGCCGGGGGAGACAGCCGGTTCGGTATGCCTTCGTGGAGGCAGTTTAAGCAATACCGCCTTGAGGATGTAACAAGCTGGTTTCATCAACAATTGACCCAATCGCCTTTAGAACTGGCTATTGTCGGCGACTTTAATAGTGAAAACGTTATTGAGCAGGTTTCGCGCTATTTTGGAAACATTAAGTCCAGAAAGAAACATGATTATGTCCAAAAGCGCAGCAATCCCGTTTTTCCAGAAGCGGATTCATTGACATTAAAAGCAGATAGCCAGTTGCCCAAATCATTGGTAGTTATCGGATACCCTACAGATGATTTCCGGGATATCAACCGGACAAGACGGCTTAATGTTCTTGCTGAAGTTATAACTGATAGATTGCGCGAGCAAATCAGGGAAAACCTTGGCGCTGCATATTCTCCACATGCTTACAATCGTTCTTATCGATGTTATCCGGGATACGGCATTTTTAAAATATATCTGAATGTTGACCCAACACTTGCAGAATCATTGATTGATGAAGTTTATCGTATTGCTTCGGATGTCGTTGAGCAAGGCATCAGTGAGGATGAATTCCGGCGAGCGATAGACCCTACTATAACCCGTATCAAGGATTTGCGCCAAACCAATGGTTATTGGCTCAACAGTGTTTTGACCGGCGCCGGGCAATACCCTCAACAGTTGGAGTGGTGCCGTACTATCGAAAAAGACTATGCCTCTATAAATGTTGATCAGATCATGACTTTGGCCCGCACTTACCTTAATAATAAAAAAGCTTCCTCGATTATCATCTACTCAGGCGACAGCAATGATAACAGCTCCTGTGTGACCGGCGGCCCTTAAAACATTGCAATGAACTACCGGCCACCATGTTTCACATGGAGGCGGTTTCGTGCTTCACTGAAGGCGCCAATCCGCCATCTCCACACTTCGGACGGTTCTAAGCCCGGCCTTGATTAAGGCAAGTAATAAAATATTAAGGGCTGCGTTATAATCCCGATTGGCTACAAACCCGCAATGAGAACAGTTATGAATTCTGTCAGAAAGCTTTTTGGGTACAGTTTTTCTGCACCTGAAACACACTT
>JAAERL010001041.1 GCA_024230435.1 Desulfobacteraceae bacterium | reverse complement strand
TCAATCTCATTGCTCGTTTCCTTTGATCGTTTCCTTTTGTGTACCGGTAGTGTTTGATTGTTGTAGATCATTGTTGTGCCGCTCGCTGCGCACTGCTGCTTTGGGCACAGTACCCCTCTCCTGGAACTCGAGGGTTTGAAACGCTTGCGCGTTTCAAACGGCCATCCGAGAACATGGAAATTTCGCTGGGCCCGGCGAGCTTACTAAGGTCTCGGATTTTTACTAAGTTCCGCACGCGATAAGCCTACTAGTTAAGCGTTTATTAAGGATTATTCGGACTTAGTAAAATAACAAGTTATTTAGTACGGTTTTACTAAGTCCCCCCATTATCTTTAGTGATTTACCATTTTTACTAAGGTCAAAAATACGAGTAAAGTTAAAAATTAAAACCCGTTTTCCGCCCAAGCACAAACAAACTATTAGTCAATCTAATTATGAAAACTAGATACTACAAACACACACCAAATGCCGGACTAACCATACTGCCTGGGTAGTTATGGAATAAGTTATCATAGACTTTTGGTTTTGAATTTCGTTGCTTTGTTCCTTTTTTGTTCGTTTGGTAAGTACATCTTGAGTAGTGTACTCGTACACAATGCCCCTCAGATCTTATATCACAAGAATCTGATTCAAACCTGCTGCTATTAATAAAATCAAAGAGCACAACATTTAATTTCATTTTATTCGTGGGTAGGTTGAGCTTTCTAGGAGAGTTATTATATTAATATTGATTAAGTTCTGATGATTACCTTTTTCGTTGCTAACAAATCGACAAATCGGGTGTATGGTGTACGACTTTTAGTATATCTGCTCTAGAATAAAGATTTGAAACTTTTGATGCACCAGTAAACTACTTTCTCTTCGTCGTCAGTTATTTGACAAGTGCCGGTACTATGATGTAGATTGAATCAGTTGAACCTACTCAAAAGATTGCTACCCTAACACATATTCATATAGTATTTTTCTACTTTTAAAGCTAAGCTAACCGAAAAAATGATTTCTTCCAAATCATTACTAGTTATTTTTATCATTAATCGTCATATAACTACCAAAGAAATCATCAATCAATAATTCTTGAAAAGTTCTTTTTAGTTCTATGGTTTCTTTGTTATGAAGTCCATAACTTGATAATGTAATTATCAATCTCATTGCTCGTTTCCTTTGATCGTTTCCTTTTGTGTACCGGTAGTGTTCGATTGTTGTAGATCATTGTTGTGCCGCTCGCTGCGCACTGCTGCTTTGGGCACAGCACCCCTCTCCTGGAACTCGGGGGTTTGAAACGCTTGCGCGTATCAAACGGCCATCCGAGAACATGGAAATTTCGCCTTGTCGCAATCACCTGGGTAGGTTGTATGTTGTGGTAGGTTGATGTGGCTCACTTTGACGGGGTACAAGGTCCAATAACCTCCTGGTTTGCAAGTTTTAAACTATTCTGACCGGGGACAACATTCAGAATCAATTCAGGCAGGTTGT
>JAAERL010001040.1 GCA_024230435.1 Desulfobacteraceae bacterium | reverse complement strand
TACAACAATCGGTACAACATACCCTAAGGGGCACAAAGTCCGTACGTAAAGTAGATTGATAGGTAATAAGTAAGAGGGGCAAATCATTTTTTCGCTAAGATTTTGTATTTTTAAGTATCGTACGATAGATAGATAATCACGAACGAAGACAGCGGATGCTACGATACTGCACGAACTGCGTGCTAAGCAAAAATAGGAATGGGATAAAAAGCAAAGAAATATAACAAAAAATATGAGCCAGCAGGCACCATCCAAACACAGAAAACTGCCATGAAGCATCTAACAGAGTTGATATATATAGTTTGATAAAATATCTGTAAAATGAGCAACATTCTGTATACTTCTTGTGCCACTCCATCTGTATGCTCAGCTTGGGACACTATGGTGTTTCAATGTCCCTAAAACTTATAAAATTAGAGTGGGATTTCAAAGCCATAACCATAAGACTTTAAAAATAAAATATTGACCAATGTTATTGATGCTCATTGCAGATTCACCATTTTAATCGACACAGCTAAATAAATCAGATGGGTTGTATAGAGTAAATTACCCCAAAGTACCCCCTGTCATACCTTCTTTTGACATTACCCTTGATCACCATTTTTGTAAATATTCATCAAAGCTGTTAC
>JAAERL010001039.1 GCA_024230435.1 Desulfobacteraceae bacterium | reverse complement strand
TATCTAGTGAAGCCCAAAGCTGTTGCATTCTAAATGACAAAAATGGCCTCCCACGTGATTCGCGCGACACAAACGGACAAGCTTTTTGCGCGGTACGAGATATTTATCGCGGAAGGTTCGCCGTGGTACGACATCTTTATCGCGGAAGAGTCGCCGATCTCACGAGTATGGCAATTGCCATACTCATGAGATTTTGCGCGGGAACTGACAAGTATGGCAAAATATAATGAACCAGTACAAACTCGTCGTCGCCGCCGGCTTAATTTTCATACTGGTTCATTAGCACGTTTATTTCTCAAAAAGAGGAAAAAAGAGAAAAAGAGAAAAAATGCGTAGCGCGAAGCGCAAGCAATAGTTCCCTGATTTGAATGAATTGTTAGAGCTAATCAAATTGATGTTATTTACATAGCACAATTCAATGGGAATAGCACTCACTATACATTGATTAGGTAGAGCTAAGTAAATAACTAAGATATCTTTTGAAATATTCTATGGCAATGGTAAATATTTTTGGAGGACAGCAG
>JAAERL010001038.1 GCA_024230435.1 Desulfobacteraceae bacterium | reverse complement strand
CGACAAAGGCCTTACGCGGATGCACGATTGACGGACATTTACCATCAAGATTGTAGGTCGGATTAACGCACCATCAATCCGACAAAGGCCTTACGCGGATGCACGATTGACGGACATTTACCATCAAACTTGGTATTAGAATCATGAAAGCATCAAAAATACAATTAATTGGGGGCTTGCATATAGGAGCCGCAAATACCAATGATTACAGCTTTTACAGCAACCTGTTTTCCCGATTGAACAGGGAAGTAAAAAATACTGGCAGCTTGACAAGATACGTATCCTTTACTCATTTTACAGGCAAAAAACCTGCAATTACTTTTCTTGGCATCGAAGTAAACAGCACCGAGCTTATTCCCACTGGTATGATTGCATGGAAAATAGATGACAACCGCCTGACGGTCATTGAAGAAAAAAATGGAAAAAACAATATCATCTGGCGAACGGATGTTCACTGGCTGTGGCGCAACGAGCCATCATCAGACGACAGTAAAAATATAACCGGCGAATTCAGTGCTCGAATTCCTCCACAGTGGTGTAAAACCAATGATGCCAGACGTTGCCATTTTTCGATAACCGCAAACGCCTATGCCGCTCCGGGTCAAACCGATTGTGACGACAGCATCCTGCTTGTGGATTATGATCCTGCATGGCCGCAAAAGTTCGCCCGGTTTTCAGATTGGTTGCGCAATTTTCTTGGCCCTGACATTGCGTTGGAGATCGAACATATCGGCAGTACATCGATACCGGCAATGATCTCCAAACCGGTTATCGACATTCTTGTTGCAGTACCGTCCATCTTGAAAGCAAAGCAACGGGCAATTCCGGCCTTCAACCAAAAGACCTGGGAATACTGGTGGTACAATGACCGAATGATTTTCATCAAAAGAGACAAGCTCATGGGCACACGTACGCATCACCTGCATTTGATGCCCAAAGGACAAGATTATCAGGCGCATCTTGCGTTCAGGGACCACATAAGATCACACGCGCAAGATGCTTTACGTTACGCCGCGCTTAAAAAACGCCTATCCGGGCGGCATAAAAATAACCGCGAACATTATACAGACGCGAAAGCTTCTTTTATAAACGAAATCGTTAAAAAGGCAAATCATAAGAGCCTGTTTGAAAGACGAGCATTTACATGCGTTAATCAATACGCTACAAAAGCATAAATAAACTTAAAAGAAAGGCAAAACATCCAATTGTCCAGCCCTTTACCTGTTGCGCCGCCCTGGATTGTCAAGTGCATTCAATTGCATAAGATCAGCCTATGGGGTGTGGCGGATTTAAGAGCTCTTGACACCCCCGCTGATGAAAACGGGCAACGATTTCCTTTTGCCTTTTCGTGGGCGGTTCCGATGAATCCACGCATAATGGCTGATATCCGAAAAGGGCCTAACCAAGCATACGCTGATGAGTATGCCACAGTGAACAAGGATATCAATACGTTTGCAACCGCATTGGCAGCCGAGATCAAAACCAGAGGTTTCCGCGCCATGGCTCTGGCCGCTTCGGAACGCACCGATAAAATAAATCTCAAAGGTGTTTTTGCTCACAAAACGGCGGCTACCAGGGCAGGTTTGGGATGGATCGGCCGCAATTGCCAACTCATTACCCGCCCGTTTGGACCGTGGGTTCGACTAGGAACGGTTTTTACCACTATGGGGCTTCCAAGCGGGCCGCCCGCTGGGAAAAGCTTCTGCGGCAACTGTATGCGATGTGTAGAGGCCTGCCCGGCAAAGGCATTGAAAGGCAACGCATGGCATCCGGGACTACCCCGCGACGCGATATTGGATGCAACAGCCTGTGACCGGTTTAAAAAGAAGTACTTCTACCAGTATAACAAAGGCCGCAATTGCGGTATTTGCGCAGCGGTCTGCCCCTATGGGTTAAATACGTTATGATTTCTTCTGTGACTTGGTAAGAGAATCTAACGTATTATACGTAACTTTTGTAGCGAATCTTTTGACAAGTGAAAAAGGAAAACCATAGCCCACAATACCAACCATGCCTGACCAAAATAAAATATTGTTCTGTATTTCCAGCAGGCTTGATTTTATCAAGGGGAATATGGCAAACCAAAAGAGAGTAATGCTCAGTGGAGTATGAACTATCAGGGCCATTAAAAGATCAATTTTTAATCCTTTCTTAACCATCCTTTTTTCGTTATCATTTCTCTGCTCATCGCTTTTCAGGAGAATTTTAATTTTGTTCAATTTAGTCAGCACAACCAAACAAAAACCACATAAATACGCAAAAAAGATCGGATTTTTTAAAAAAAAAGCCATTATATGACCCTCCTATAACGTTAGTTGATCAGTTATTATTGAATAAAAAAATCGAATAACTTCTTTTGCAATAGAAGAATATCAAATTAATTGGATTGCAGTATGAGGATAAAGAAATGAAAGCCTTACCGTGGTACTTTAAATCTATTCGGCACTCTTTAATTGTATCGGCTGCAGAACAAATATACTTTAATAAAAAATGTATATTAGGTATGAAAGTATGGGCAATTAAGGCATAACAGCCCAATTTTATATTTAAGTTTAAGGGGGTTGGAAGCTACAAAATCCTACTTGGCAAACTTGATCTATATGCCCTTTGAATTCGTTTTAGTCTGTTGCGTCAATGAGCACAGATAATTAGTAAATATTTAACTGGTTGCAAGTTTTCCGATTCAAAAAAACCCTAACCGCCTATTGCGAATCATCAATTTATTAAAAAGTAGTATTTTATGAGCACTCAATTTAAAAATTTAGACGGTCTGACGTGAAACTTAAACCACAATCGTAAGAAATTAGAAACACGTATCCATCAACAAGAATTTTTTCAGATTGGGGGGATATCGCTTGGGATATATGTCACGGTTGGCAGAACTATCGTATGTTTATAAAGGATGTAACCGTGATTATCCACAATTGCGAGCACTTTTTCACCACGCTGATGCTTGTGGCCAGAATAATCGATCCCGCCACCGCCTTTTTTGACAACGGTATTTATACCATCGCCATGCAGAACTGACAGATCAAGCCTCTTTTAGTCAGATAAGATGCTGCACTTCAAGCTTTGAATGCCTTTAAAAGAGTGCCTTCATCCGGTCATTTCCCGTATTGTTTGAAAATAACGGTGTGATGAATCTCCGGATCGCCGTTTGCATTCTTTTCAATTGGCAACTGTTTGCACTGCATGCCGGGGTACAGGAACTTTAAAATATAATTGAATACTTTCCAATACCCTATTTTATACTCTGGCCCCCTTATGGGCATCGATAAGTACGGCAAGATAAATTGCTCAAACTCATTTTCGTTGAGTTGAACCGGAATCTTAGTATTTACTGACTTTGCGGCAAACTTTGTCATCGGAGCATCCTTTTTCACCGATTTATTTTTCGAACCGTAGAAACAACATGTCTGCCATATTTTCAAAATAATACGCCGGATGAAAAAACTTGCTGCCAGTTACATAATTGGGTTGTTTTTTTGCTTGAGCAAGTATATTGTCTATTTATGTTCAAAATTTCCCAGAGCCACATAAATTTTTAGATCAATATAGTTAAAATCGCGCACCGGCAGGCTTGATCATTGCATGGGTGCGTTGATTTATCTTCAAAGTTTCAAAAAGCGCCAACGGTCAAGGGCAAATTGATTTGGGCGGCGGGTTTTATTCCGCTATGTCTTGCGGCTTTGAATGATTTAAATACTTTCACAACGCGCAGATGGCAGTGTTTTTCAGAAAATATCAAAGCGGTCATTTTTCAACCATGTTTCAATTAGTCACATCAAAACTTTAACAGGAGAGTTCTTAAGTTCTCAAAAAGTCCAGGCAGTATAGGACATTGTTGTGCTTCCCGTTTGTAACCTATTGATATTATAGACTTCAAATCCTGAAAAAATATTTATTCCCTGATCAACTCCCATAACTTTTTGAGAACTTACGGGAGTTCAAATGGAAAGAAAAAGTTATTTGCGAGTAAATGCGTATTTTTTCTAATTTTTTATCGCAACTCTAAGCATATGCTTGTTTTCAGCCTTAGCCTATGCTGAATGGGTGAAGGCCTTTGTCGGATTGATAGATCGTTAATCCGACCTACAATCCTATGCTGAATGGGTTAAGTTTTGAGCCAAATACGTATTCACGATTATGCTCATCTCGGGTTTGGTTTTAACTTCGGCCATCGAAATTGAGTAAGGCCTTTGTCGGATTGATAGATCGTTAATCCGACCTACAATCCTAAGCATATGCTTGTTTTCAGCCTTAGTATCGGCAGATGCCTATGCTGCATGGGTTAAGTTTTGAGCCAAATACATATTCACGATTATGCTCATCTCATATTGGTGGTAATCATGAATATTGGGGAAGTGGACCAGAAGTAGAAATTAATCTTTTTACGTTAATACTGATCCTAAAATAAAGAAGAATTTAGTTTATATTATAAAATAGATAACTGGCTACAAATTTTTATCCGGCGTATTATTCTGAAAATATAGCAAATATGTGCTTTTTACGGTTTGTAAAATCGGCCAGTGAAAAGGGTGATCAGATGACATAGTTTACCCCAAAGCCAGTGAATACAAAGATTCCGGTTCAACTCAGCGAAAATGAGTTTTATGAATTTTTCTTGTCGTACTTCGCCTATTTAGGCGATTGGCGGAAAAGAATATACCAGATTGAGCTTCGATTTTTTTTCGTATTCAAGGCGTGCCAAAGTTTGCATACTTTACGTATTCGCAGCTTTGGCATAACGCACAAGACGGGAAAAAAGACATACAAGATGGTATATTCTTTAACTGCAAATCGCCTTAAACACTCATACCAGTTGAAATAGCCGAAAAAAGAAAATTGCGGCATTTTTTTAATCGAAAAACTTGCAACCAGTTATTAGCGAACCCTAAAACAAATTGGAGGAAACAATGGCAAAAATTCAGGAATTTAATTATGATCCCAAATTTGTGGTAAATGGCGCCGTGGGCAGTCAGCGGGACTTTTGCATGGGATATATGAATCCAGGAGCATCAGGAACCGGCTACATTACCGCAATTAAGTTGTCTACCGGATTGGTGGATATTACTCAAGCGTTGGATCAGGGTATTGATTTAGACTTGGGAACGGCGGGCATCGTCTCTTATGATCGCTGCGAATGCAACGATGCCTACATCGGGGCCATAAACATGGTGACCGCCTCTTCCTTCAGCGGCCAACTCGGAGCTGTATGGGGATACGATCTGTGCAGGGCCGAAGACCTCCGCAACTACAAGCTTTACGATCAGAATTGGCCTGACGGTCATACCACTCCAGTCTACAGTATCGGTCCTTTGCTTGATACGACGGAACGGCTTTTCGGGATTGCGGAGCAAAGACGTTTCAATCCCTTGCCCGGTTCCATGGTTATTTGCGCCAATAAAAATGCAACGAACGACCCAAGCAAGATCAAAAAGGGATGGGTCTGGTCCTTTATCGGACTATCTTTTCTCGAGGATCGCAATAAGGGATCAAATATATTTATCGAAGATTGCGGTATTATCAACAATAATGACGGTACGGTAACAGAAAGCGATGTTTTGAAGTTGATGATCCAAACCTATAAAAAAGTCACAACTTGCACCGTGCTTTGCGGTGTGGACCAGGACACTAAGTACAGCGAAATGTTCATTGGTTTCAAATATAAAGAATTTCGTGAAAATCAAGCCGGTTGCGCCCTTGCCTGCGGACCCTATGTCACGTTGGCCAAAAATGCGATCCCCTCAGGCTGCCAACCATCGGATTTGACCGATATGACAATCACGCAATGGGAACAAAAACTCGGACTGCCTCCGTTGAAGGTAACATCAAAATCCGAGCTTAAAGATATGGAAAAGGGTGTGCTGTAGAACACCAGCGTTACAGATCCTGCAAATTCAATAATATCCGATAATTTATTATTCAACTGATGGTTCGGCCGGTAAAACGGCTAACTGGGAAAGGAGAAGTATTAATGTCTGACATCATCTCGGATATCGTCGATGTCTGGTCCGATCTAAATCCGGTCGTCGGATACACCAGTGGCCATTTAAGCGAGTTAACCTGCTTGTTCGAGCAGACCAGTCAACGCACAGCAGAAATGCTGCATTATCTCGATGCGTTGATCGCAAGGCTCGATGAGATAACTGACAGCGATTTGAGGCAAACGGCCAACAACGTTCTTGTTTCTCTAAAAACCCAATTGAAGATGGCCCGGCCCAGCGGTGCGGGTCCTTCCGGTACGGGAATGGGAGGAGTGATCGGCGCCGGCGACGGCGTGTATTACATCGTGCTAAAAGAAGATTCAAACGCCGGCTTTGTTCCGGTTTACCTGGATACCGTAAACGAAATGGTTCAGTTCGAAACACAAAGATGGGGCGGCCAGGAATTTTCGAGCGAGATTCGAAAAGAGTGCCTTGATGCCGCGGCTTACCTAAAAGGAACCCTGGATGCACTATTGTCGGAAAACCCGAACGTAAAGGAAAAGGCCGATAGGATTTCGGATAGCTTGAAAGCATACAGAGCTTTGTTTTATATACCCGGCCTTGATTCGGATAATTTCAATATCTATTGGCCTATCTTCCAAGAATGGGATAAAACCCACGGCCCGGCGCAAACCTCCGGGTATCCCGCCAGTTTAACCAACTACTATCAACTAACCGAGACCGCAGACGAAATTCAAACCATGGCCAAAGCTTGGTTGGACCTGGACCTGCCCGTGACCGTGCAGATCGCTCAGCGGATCGTAGCGCTTGGAATTGTGGACCCTGCTGACTTTTCCTTGCAGACGATTTGGGACGATGTTACCAAGTTATACTCCGTGGACTTCGGTCAGTACCTGGAAACAGTCATGAACGCCTGCAATAATTTCGGACAAAAATATATAATCGCCTTCACCAAAGACGATGACGTTCGTTTTGATGAGACTCCCGACTATCTTGTGAACATAGTAACCGGCGGCGAAGATTTTGCCATTAATTACCTACTACCCAAGAGCGCATTTTCCCAGCTCTATCTGACAGCATCAAAGAATACGTCTTTGTTGACCATGATAAACATCTTCGTTCACGAAGCTTCCCACGGATTTAATTTCGTTATGTCCGCTAAAAATGCTGGCTCCCCGTTGCTCAATCTCAATACCGCCTTGGAAGTGCCGATGACTGAGGGCATGGCCTTTTATCGGGAGTTCCAATACTGGGCGGCGGCTCAGGAACTCTTGGGCCAGACGGATCTGAACGACGTGCAAAAGGCATATATGCAGTTGTATGGACAAACGAATGAAGATCAGGCGCAGGGGATACTCTGCGCTCAACTGGAAACCTATATCTGGCGGGTTATCCGATACATTCGCGCCCTTTGTGACGTAAACGTCAATGGCGGCAAAATGACCTACACGGATTTCATCTCCTGGGCTGCCGATTACGCCGGCCTGTCCGAAGAGACCCTTCACGGCGAATGTTTCACTTTACTCTCCGCACCCGGTTATGCTCCGTGCTATGCGGTGGGCATGGCTGCATATTCCTCGCTGCTAAAACGAGGCATCGAAAACGGCAAACCGGAGATCAATTTCAACACTTATGCTTCGCGGCAGGGTTTTTATTCCTGGCCCATCGGAAAGAGGCTCTTGGGCGAATTCATCTCGAAAAATTGACGGAGGAGACCGTGAGTATATTAAAAGACAAAGCCGCATCCAACGCCTCCGACAGCCCCCAAACCGGGAAAGTGCTTTCGTTGCCGGGATACGGACAGGTCAAAGAGGTGCAATTTGCCGGCAACCTGCCGGTGGATGAAAGCGGCAAGGGATACATCTATTTCTGGTTTTTCGAATCTCAAAGCAATCCTGAAAGCGATCCGGTCGTTTTGTGGCTCAACGGCGGCCCAGGCTCGTCGAGCTTCTTGGGACTATTTTTCGAGAATGGGCCCTACAAAATCAATGAGGATTGTACCCTTGCCGACAACCTGTACAGTTGGAATAAAAATGCAAGTTACCTGATGATCGACCAACCGGCCGGGTGCGGATTGTCTGTGTTAAAAGATATCAACGAAGCCGCCCGCACCGAGCAGCAGGCCACGGATCAGCTCTACTATGGATTACAGCAGTTTTTCAACCGTTGGCCCCGATATCGCAATCTGGATTTTTTCATCTTTGGGGAGTCCTTTGCCGGAGTGTACATACCAATGCTCGCCACCGCCATTTTGGAAGGAAACAAAGCCGGTCAGCCTGTAGTTAATCTCAAGGGGATCGGCGTTGGTGACGGTTGGGTCAATCCAAAGGTTCAGGAATCCACTTATGCAGATTATGCTTATTCCCACGGTTTGGTGGGACCGGCGCAAAAGCAAAAGGTCGATCAGCTCTATGCCGAATGCGCTAAAGCGATTGACGATTCGGGGACGGAAACATCCCGGGAATGCGACCAAATATGCAACCGCATCGAAGAGTACATCACGAAGGTTAGCGGCGGGGCCAACATGTATGACGTCCGCCTCATCGGAGATTACGATTTCAGCATCATTGGCCGGTATCTGGATCAACCGGAAGTGCGCCAGGCGCTCTTTGTCGATCCAAGCGTCACGCAATGGAAAGAAACCTCTAAGCGTATCGCCTTTCTTCTGGAAAAGGGCGAGCAGAATTCGGTGGCAGACCTTTACCCGCCACTTTTTGAAGCGATACCGGTGCTGATCTATAACGGCATTTACGACATGGACTGTAATTTTATGGGTACCGATTTTTGGATTCAAAATTTGCAGTGGTCTTTCCGCGATGAATTTCTCAATGCACCGCGCGAACCCTGGTTTGTCAACGGCGCTCTGGCTGGTCACATCCGATCCGCCAAGAATCTGACACAAGTTCTATTTGCCGGCGCCGGTCATCTTGTCCCTATGGATCAACCCGAAAATGCCTTGACGCTTCTGAACCTTTTTCTTCCGGGTAAGGGAGCTCGGGTGAGGAAGTGAGCTTATCAGAAGACCGGGGAGGATTCGTGCAAAATCCCGTCATTTAACTTTATCAATAAATACAAATATGTAGATGCTTAACTGGTTGCATGTTTTCCGATTCTAAAATAGCCAATCGCCGATTGCGAATCATCAATTTATTAGAAAGTAGTATTTTCTGAACACTCAATTTAAAAATTTAGGCTATCTGACCTGAAACTTAGACCACAATCGTAAGAAATTAGAAACACGTATCCATCAACAAGGATTTTTTCAGATTGGGGGATATCGCTTGTGATATTTTGCGGTTGGCAGAACTATCACATGTTTATAATGGTATAGGCCAACAGTTTGAAGGTAAAATGCCGGGATTGAATTTTCTCAAAACGAAGCCGTAACCGTTTAAACTTGCCCTGCCAGTTAAACATTCTGCACAGCGGCGCCAACAAAGTTGCCACAAACTTACAACATTTCTGTTATTATCGATTAACCAAATAAGCTGATAGCGCACCAATAGGCAAAATTAAGGCATGGTATGCTTGTCGCTGAAGGGAATTTATAATTGTCGTTGATCAGCTTTGAGCTCAACGACAGATTATCAGGCTCATATCAGGCTAATAT
>JAAERL010001037.1 GCA_024230435.1 Desulfobacteraceae bacterium | reverse complement strand
GCGAGAGCGACAAGCATTTTCCGCCACATACCACAAAAACCAAAAACCAGCCTTAAAAAAAGTCCTGCGTTGAGCGCGCAGCGTACAGTAAGTCCACGATACTATTGCATTATATTGTATCTTTACATGTCATCGTGTCTCTTTGTTTGATGAGAAGCAAAATAAACAGGTACTTAACAACTTAGACACTTAGACCAAAAAAGAAACGAAATCGCGTGATGACGACAATTTTTTTGGTAGTTCGCACGTCTTCTGGGAACTAATAGTCGCCGAGAACGGACTTTTCGGGGTTTTCTTGGTAGGTTGATCCAACGGTTAGCCCGGGCCCGTTAGAGTACTTTATATGGTACCTTTTTTGTACCTTGGTATTTAACATAACCTTGGAGGTCAGATGAACTCCAATGATCTCCAATGTAGTCCCTTTACTCCTCAATATTGAGGTATGTACTTGTCCAACATCCACATATGACAGATTGTTGTGAATCTATATCTTGTGAGGATTCACAACATTCAATTATTGTTTAGTGAAAGATCTCTTTGGAGGTGACAGGTAGGAGCAAAGACAGAGAGCATTGAAAATAGCCCTTTTTAGAAGAAGTGTTGAATTTTACGTAGCACCTGTGCCGGCTAGAAAAAAATGTCTCAGGAATAGGCAAAGCCGCAGGGAGAGAATCGTGGCAAAGCCGCAGGGAGAGAATATTATAATATGCTCATAAAAGTACCTAGAATTACTCAGTTTGCTCTCCTGATTCAGGATCTGAAACTCCCGTTTAAAGAAATGCCATCTTCCCATCCGTTTTGGGGTTAAAGTAAATCACATGTTACCAGTGTGTGACTACATTGTGACTCATACTTTTGTCTAAGTAAAAAATCCAACGCACCCACAAATGACCCAATGACCAATTTTGATGTTGTTTGTGCATTTTTATACACAAGACTTGGCCACAAACAAATGATCAATGAGCTTTTTATGGCAATCAACAATTGCTCAAAGAACAATGATTTTCTTCTTACATGGTGTTAGCGGAGGGCTAGCAATACCAGCAGCACAAGCTTCCTGATAAGCTTTCAGTAGGTAAACATCTTATTATTTCATCCCAAACTTCATGTTAAACATTCTTCTTTTATAAAATGTTGATGTGATGGTCAATCACTTGGATGATTTGGAGTCCTGTTAAGGGTGACTCGAGGGCTTGCTCCCTAAGCCCTAAAGATTCTGCCTCAATCAGATCAAAGGACAGACTGAGCTTCGGGTACTGGTCG
>JAAERL010001036.1 GCA_024230435.1 Desulfobacteraceae bacterium | reverse complement strand
CTGATAACTTACCTTTTTTATTAACAGACGTTGCATAGCTCATGCCCCTCAAATGATAGGAGGCTTTACATCCATTGATACCGCCTTTCTCAAAGTAAGAAACACTTGCACTGACAAGTCTTGTCTCACTGAGATCAGGCTCTGATTCCTTCCTCTTCTTGTAGTAGAATGTGGATTCATGTATTTTTTTTTTTTTTTTGGGTCCATCAATAACATAAGGTTTGCCCACATTTGCCACATCATTATCAATGAAATCCTGTACATCAATTGTATTGGGATGGACAAGGACATCAGCAATATCAAGCTTTCAAGCTAGGGTTCTAATAACGGACCCAGTGAGTTGATGTAGTCCCTCTTCAGCACTTATGGTCCAATCAACAGGTCTACCCTTCTTTTGAATGAGAGGTATTACGATTGCATAAAGGACATGAAGCTCTTCAGTCCAGACAATATCACTGCCAATGATGTCACTGACTGCAAGAAATGTTTTTAGATCTTCAACAGTGTATGGATTGAGTTGTAGATAGTTTCTGCCACCTTTGTCAAGCCATTTTTGAAAGGCCAACGGGTCGAAGCCTTTTTCTGGAGGACTGAAATTAGCAAAAGTCTTGGTCTTTGCCTTCGGATTAGTCATGACCAGAACAAGAGGTGCAACTCCATAACCATCTTTTGAGACAGGCTCATTCTATGGATTGGGTAAAATATTACAGATTGTAAAAAATCATCTAAGATATAGTTCATACAACAATGTGAACAAAAAAGAAGTGAATTGATATTCATAGTATTAAGTTGATTCATTGGTTGAAAAATAACATTTTGCAAATTTTCATCCAGTGATAATGTGATAGTGATAAAAAACAGATGTACGTTAGATTTTTATGATACATACATTCCCAGTTAAACAAAAATAATAAGAACAAATAAGAT
>JAAERL010001035.1 GCA_024230435.1 Desulfobacteraceae bacterium | reverse complement strand
ATCAAACTCTGCGCAAGAATGCAAGTAGAGTAGATTTTGATTACGCAGTCAGCAGACACGTGATGGTCCGGGAAGATTGTATTCTTCGCAAAGCAGCGGCCAAATATACTGGCCCATTCCGTATTACTACGGTACATACAAATGGAACAATTAGGATTCAAAAGGGTGCTCTTAGCGAGCGTTTAAATATTAGAAGAGTTAAACCGTATTTTCCACCCGATACAGAAACTGATCAGGAGGAAAACTCGGTTTGAAAAGGTCTGGCAAGACCACTTGATAGGCTATTAAGTTTAAATATGTACTTGAGTATGTAAATGATTTCGTCTCTTTACCGCATTGTAGTTCTGGCTGGTCCGTCGCAACCATGGGGCATTTTTTGTGATGGCTTTCCAAGTCACCTAATAGTAAAGCATTCCAAACAAACAACAAAATTATTTCCCTAGCTCTTCACTAGTCTTTTTCTCATATCTTGACAGAGATGTCCATCAAATGCCAGGTACGCGCAGTTTACATACCCTCAGTAACCT
>JAAERL010001034.1 GCA_024230435.1 Desulfobacteraceae bacterium | reverse complement strand
CGACGAAAACAAAACCAAAGCATTTTTGTGAGTGGAAGATGATTTCGAAAAAACAGCAAAACGCAACAGAGAAACAGATGGCTGCTGGTCTTACCTCTGCTGCTGTGTAAAAACGTTGTCGCGTTGACGCCTCGCTGTGGCAAGGGAGAAGAGAGGAGATGGTCTGATATGTTGCCTGCTCAACGAAAAATGAGAGCGTGGTTGGAGCAAATGGATATGAATGATCGTGTAGTGTACACTGTTGAAAAATCTTAACGCGCCATTCATGCAATCGCTTCAAACCATCAGATCTTGTAGTATTCCTCTGTGGAGAAAATTATTCTGCACGCAGAATGCAAAAAACAAAGCAAGCAATGACGACTCCATGATGTCATAATATCACGCAGCTAGAGATGCACATGTCAGTTGCACCTCGTTCTCGTGATTGAATGAATTAAAGGAGGTGCAGGTCAAGTGCAGGTAAACTCACGCACGTTGTCCTCGCTCTGAGTCCAACAGAAGCGCGCGCGCCATATTTGTAATCAGTCCGTTGAATTTAATGATGCTGATTTGCTTCAGTATAATATAGCTTTGAAACAAGGCAGGGCCTCTGTGATAGTATAGTACGTTTGCGAATGTTGGTGGAAAAATCAAATTCACTATTATGAATTCCTAACTGGTATATTCTGGTGGGAGGAAAAATAATCAAGATTAAATATTTTTTAACAGAGGAATTACGCACGTAGACTTGTACCTTAATTATGCGTAGCTACATAAACTTAAGCCGGTGGGTGGGAGAGATGGGTAGGATTGGTGGAAAAATACTAATTCCTATGTGAATTTCTACGGCGAGGTACTTTTGTGGTGAGCGCAAAACCAGGGTGCCATACTTACTGAT
>JAAERL010001033.1 GCA_024230435.1 Desulfobacteraceae bacterium | reverse complement strand
TCAATATATTTTAATACAGTTTTTTCTGAGATACTGCCTATTGTTTCGGTATATGTCGCCGGATTCCACAGATGTCCTTTCCAAAGTTGTTTCTTTAGGCGATTGCCGGAAAAGAATATACCAGATTGAGCAGAATTTTTTTTCGTATTCAAGGCGCGCCAAAGATTGATGATCAGTTTGCATACTTAACGTATTCGGGCTTTGGCATAACGCAGAAGACGGGAAAAAAGACATACAAGATGGTATATTCTTTTCCGCCAATCGCATTATGTTTTGGGGCTTCCGCGGTTCCAAAAATCAAAATCAGGCCTTCCGGTCTATCTTTTTACGGTTGTACTCGTAGCGCATCTGAAGAATCTCCACAACCAGGGCGAATCCCATGGGCAGATAAATATAGGCCTTGGGAACATGTTTGTGAATCCCTTCCATAAAAATTGTTACGCCGATGGTAATCAAAAATGACAACGCCAGGATTTTAAGGGCCGGGTGTTGCAAAATAAAGTCTCCGATTGGGCGTGCAAAAAAAAGAAGACCTGCAAATGACACTACAACGGCGGCAATGATAATCCAAAGCTGAGAAGTCAATCCTACGGCCGTGACAACCGAATCGATTGAAAACACGATATCGAGCAATACGATCTGGGCGATTATCTTGATATAGGCGCCTGATACATTAGTAGCCTTTATACTCTGTTCATCCTTAAGAGCGAGCGTGTGATGAATTTCGTTGACTGCTTTGTACAAAAGAAAGAGGCCTCCTGCAATTAAGACCATATCACGCACGGACAGATCCCAAATTACAGGATCTGTGATACCGGCCAGATAAACCACAAGCACCAGCATCAGTATCCGGGCCGCCATTGCCAGGGCCAGTCCCATAGTTCGGGCTTTCTGACGTTTTTCCTCAGGTAAGCGGCCAACAAATATGGCGATTACAAGGATGTTATCAACGCCCAATACTAATTCCAAACCGATCAACAGCGCCAGCAGCGCCAACGCGTCAGCCATATAAAAAAGCTCCTTCAATGTTAAAACAATTTACAGTTAAGGCGATTGCCGGAAAAGAATATACCAGATTGAGCTTAGATTTTTTTTCGTATTCAAGGCATGCCAAAGTTTGCATACTTAACGTATTTGGGCTTTGGCATAACGCACAAGACGGGAAAAAAGACATACAAGATGGTATATTCTTTAACTGTAAATCGCCTAAATAAATATGATGTAATTTATATCCTCAAAACGGTTTTTACCAAACATTTAAACAACCCGGATTTGTTTACGTGCTCTTGCACTAATAATCAAGAAAACTGTGAGCCGCCTAACGCGTGATGACAAATATGGCGGCATGGGCAATTAAATTTGTTAGAAAACGAGGCGCAGAGCCTCCCCACCAGCGCCCGCACATAAAATAACGTTTCTGGACGCAAGATATGGCGTTTGAATGACAATAGTCAAAAAAGTCATATATGGAAAGAACCCTGATATTGGGCGTATTATACCACTCAAAGGGAAGGGCGGCAGATTTTGGGGCCCGGCCTCCAAAAAACAATCCCCTACGGAGCTGCCAGTAAGCAAAATTGGGAAATCCCACAATACCATAGCGGCCGATGCGCAGCATTTCCTTAAGAACCAGTATTGGATTTTTTACGACCTGCAATGTTTGATTCAAAATCACATAATCGTAAGCTTTGCCGGGAAAATCGGAAAGCCCTTCATCCAAATTTCCCTGGTAGACATTGACGCCGAATTCCAGGCCGTTGACCAATGCCTGGCCATCGATATCCACACCCGTGCCCTGCACATTTTTCTTTTCCACCAACTCGTTGAGAAGGCTGCAGTCCCCGCATCCTAAGTCGAGCACCCGGACGCCATGGGGCACCAAGGTCAATATAACGTCCCGGTCTGTAAGACTCAGCCGGTCAATATAAGATGACATCATGACTTTGCCCTTCCCGCGCCTTTTAGGAATCCGGTTAAAATACGCGTTAGCTTTTCTCCTTCCACCAAAAATGCATCGTGGCCGTAGGGCGAGTCGATTTCGATAAAAGAGACATTCTTGCCATTGGAAAGCAAGGCCCGGACCATTTCCAGGCTTTGCCCGGTTGGAAAAAGCCAGTCGGTGCTGTAGGAGACAAATAAAAAACGGGAGGTTACTTTTGCAAATGCTTTTTTCAATGAGCCGTAAGAACGTTTGATATCAAAATAATCCATCGCCCTGGTAATAAACAGATAGCTGTTGGCGTCAAAACGCTCTGTAAAAGCACTGCCTTTATGATTTAGATAGCTTTCAATAGCGAACTCAGTGGAAAAATTATAACGCAACCGGTCTGCACTTTGAAGCTTGCGGCCGAACTTTGAATCCAACAGGATCTGGGAAAGATAGGTGATGTGGCCGACCATACGGGCGATGGCGAGACCCGTTTCAGGCCCTTTGTGATTGTAGTTGCCTTGACGCCATTGCGGGTCACGTGTAATGGCGCTGCGTCCAACAGTGTTAAAAGCGATGGCCTGGGTGGACAATCCGGCACACGAGGCAATGCAGATGGCCGAGCCAACACGCGCAGGATAACGCAAAGCCCACTCCATCACCTGAAACCCGCCCATGGAGCCACCGGCGATGCTGTAAAGTTTTTCAATCCCCAGATGGTCGATAAGATGCCGCTGACATTTGACCATATCGCCGATTGTGACCAGCGGAAAATCAAGACCATAGGGTTTTGCCTTGGCCGGGTTGATGCTGCCCGGCCCCGTGGAGCCTTTGCACCCGCCGATGATATTGGAGCAAATCACCCAATATTTTTCCGTATCAAAAGCTTTTTTCGGCCCGATCATAGCGTCCCACCATCCCATATGACTGTGATGAGGGTCGTGATAGCCCGCAGCATGGTGATCACCGGACAGAGCATGACAAATCAAAATGGCATTAGATTTATCTTCATTGGGTTCTCCATAGGTTTCATAGACAATTGTCACAGACGGCAGCGAGCGGCCCGACTCCAGGACAAGCGGATCTTTCTCATTGCCGAAAGTAAATTTCCGTGGTGTTACCAATCCAACACAATTACGTTCCATAAGCCTTTATTCACACCCCTTTTAATGCGCTGGCCGCACCTTTGTCTAATGCCTGATCCAAGTCCGCCAGGATGTCTTGACAATCTTCTATCCCGACACTTAGGCGAACAAAATCCTCAGTTACGCCGGCAGCCTGGCGCTCTTGTTCATTTAACTGCTCATGGGTTGTGGAAGCCGGATGAATCACTAGGCTTTTTGCGTCTCCGATATTGGCAAGGTGACTAAATAGCCGGCAGCTTTCAATAAATTTGACCGCTGCCGCCTTACCTCCTTTTATCCCGAACCCCACCAAGGCCCCTTGTCCCTTGGGCAGGTATTTTTCTCTTAAATTTTTGACAGAAGATGATTCGAGGCCCGGATAGCGCACCCAGGTCACACATGGATGTTTTTCCAGCCATTTAGCCACCGCCAGCGCGTTTTGACTGTGACGCTGCATTCGAAGCGGCAAGGTTTCAAGGCCTTGAAGAAACTGCCAGGAGTTAAAAGGGCTTATGGCCGCACCCATATCCCGAAGTCCCAAAACCCGTGCCCTTAAAATAAAAGTCTGGTTGCCAAACGTTTCGTAAAATTTCAGACCATGATAGGCCGGGTCAGGTTCTAAAAAGGAGGGAAAACGTCCTGACGCCGCCCAATCAAATTGGCCGGAATCAACGATAACACCGCCAATGGATGTACCGTGGCCGCCGATAAACTTTGTAGCCGAATGAATTACGATCGCGGCGCCGTAATTGATGGGACGCATCAGGTAGGGGGTGATCACGGTATTATCGACAATAAGGGGTATGCCGTGGCGTTTGCCTATGGCGGCGATTTTCTCAAGATCCAAAATATCGAGTTTGGGATTACCGATACTTTCCGCATACAACGCCTTGGTTGCAGGTGAAATAGCCTGTTCCCAACCGTTGTAATCATCCGGTTTTACAAATTTTACCAGAATCCCCAGCCTGCCGAGAGTATGCGAAAAAAGGCTCACCGTTCCACCGTAAAGATCCGTGGAACTGACAATTTCGTCCCCGGCCTGGGCCAAGGTCAGAATAGTTAGCGTTTCGGCGGCCTGACCCGAGGCAACGGCAAGCGCTCCTGTACCGTTTTCAAGGGCGGCCATACGCTTTTCGAAAACCTCGGTGGTAGGATTCATGATACGTGTATAAATGTTACCAAATCTTCGCAAACTAAAAAGATCGGCGGCATGAGCCGTATCCTCAAAGGTATAGGATGTGGTTTGGTAAAGCGGGACCGCACGCGAACGTGTATCCGCGTCCGGTGTATGACCTGAATGAATGGCTTTGGTTGCAAACCCTTTAAATATTTCGTCCATGCAAAAAATCCTCCGTTGCGGGAACACGATAGGCGTAGAGGCGAAACTGCATCGAGGGTGATTGATATTATGAGAAAAAAATAAAAACCTCTCAAAAAGCACAGGCCGTTTGGTAATTTGCCATGTTGCCGCTAAGAACTCAGGTTCCCCAAGTTTGAGCTGGATTTGATACCTTGTCAGGCCAGATTGACGGGCGGTCATCGGGCCAGCTCCCTTCGAGCCAGTTTGGGAATTATTAAATCGGTTGCAAATGCGCGGGAACGGTCCAAGTTGAACTCAATGACACAAATTTCCGGCAAATAGACCGGCTATTCATCTCAAATTTGAGGCATTTTGGCCTCGCCCTCGCACTTTTTCGCTAAATTTTCTATTTCCCAAACAAGCTCTTACGCCTGTCAATCATTGCTAAAGAAAAAATATAAAAAGACGATATCAATACAATAAATACCGGTCAATGAATGGCTTTCATAATAAACGATTATGGCAATGTTTCAAAGACCTACATACGAGGAATTGGAAAAACGTATCCGGAAACTTGAGAAAGGCTGCCAGAGCACTTCAGAATGTGAAGCTGTTATAGACGGGGGTGAGCACTTTTCGATTTTTGCGGAGGCCCTGCCCTTCAGTGTGATCGTCAGTACACCCACTGGAAGACCAGTCTATGTAAACGCAGCATTTGAAAAGTTTTCCGGATGGTCCCGGCACGAGGTTCTGACCGGTGCGGCCCGGTGGATCCCGGAACACGAAACGGAAAAACAAACCCGGCATATAACACAAATCCAAGATAAAACAGTTTTCCGTGTGCAGGCGCAACGATACAAAAAATGCGGCGAAATGCTTGACCTGAGCCTTGTTTATTGCCCTGTGATCAATCGCGCGGGCAACCTGTCCGCCGTTTTAATCATCCACAATCAAATCAGTATGCATGAGCAGACTCAAAAAGATTTAAAAGACTCTAACCAAAGCCTGACCCAAATTATCAATTATCTGCCCGTTGCTACCTTTATGATCGACACCCAAGGACGTGTTTTAGCGTGGAATCGGGCCATGGAACGGTTAACCGGCGTACAGGCCGATAAGATACTCGGCAAAGGCAATTATGAATATGCTTTGCCTTTTTACCATGAACGCAGGCCAATGCTCATCAATATGGCTCTTGCCTGGGATGAAAACTATCAAAAAAATTTCATCAGCATTAAAAGATACGAGGATGGCGTACTGACTTCAGAGTCCTATCATCCTGAACAAGATATCTATTTGGCCTGTGCTTCACGGATGGTTCAGGACTCTGACGGCCGTGTGCTCGGGGCCATCGAAACACTACTGGACATCAGTGAAACTAAAAAAGCTGAGATCAAGCTCAAGGCTGCCCGAAAGGCCGCCGAAGCCGCAAATCATGCAAAAAGCGATTTTTTGGCTAATATGAGTCACGAAATCAGAACACCTTTAAACGGAATTCTCGGTATGGCCGGAATGCTGCTCGATACGGATTTGGCTTCTGAGCAGCAGGACTATGCACTTGCCGTTGAATCCAGCGCCGATTCGTTGCTGGCCGTTATCAATGATATCTTAGATTATTCCAAAATTGAGGCGGGAAAATTGAATTTTGAAATTATCGATTTCGATTTACGTCTTGCTTTGGAAGACATCGTTGACCTTTTAAGTTTAGAAGTTGAAAAAAAAGGATTGGAACTGATCTGTTTTGTGAGCCCGGACGTGCCTTCCATGCTTCAAGGCGATCCTGGGCGATTGCGGCAGATTTTACTTAACCTGTTATCCAATGCAGTTAAATTCACACATCAAGGCGAAGTTATCATTCAAGTTAAATGTCTCAAAGAATCGTCTAGTGAGGTTGAACTGCGTTTTACTGTAAAAGATACCGGCATCGGTATTCCGGAACAAAGGCGCGGACTGCTTTTCAAGTCGTTTTCCCAGTTAGACAGCTCCACCACTCGCAAGTATGGTGGGACCGGTCTTGGATTGGCCATTTCCAAGCAGTTGGTGGAGATGATGGGCGGCCGGATCAATTTGGTGGCTCATGAAGGGCCCGGCGCCATTTTTCAGTTTACCGTGTTGCTCCTCAAGCAGGTCCAAAAAAAGGACCAGCGGCCTCCGGCCATAAGATTGCCTGTGGACATTCAGGACAAGCGAATTTTGTTGGTGGATGATAACCCCACCAGTCTTGAAATGTTAAACGATTGCCTGAAGGCGTGGGGCTGTCATGCCACGCTCGCATCCAGCGGCAAGGAAGCACTGGAGCTATTGGTCCTCCAAATGGAAAAAACAACACCTTTCGACATGGCCATTATCGACCTGATGATGCCTGAAATGGATGGTAATTGTCTTAGCAGAAACATAAAAAGCCATCCTTTAATAAAGGACACCCTATTGATATTGCTAACTTCACGTGCATTACGCGGAGATGCCGCCCTTGCGCGCGATAGTGGATTTGACGGCTACTTGACCAAACCAATCAAACCGTTTTTTTTGAACAGAGCGATCCTGTCTGTTTTTGGCAAAAAGGTCAATTCAGCTTCAACCAGGCAAAATAGAAAGCTGGTTACACGTTACACAATTATTGAGGATGAAAAACGCCAGGTGCGAATTCTGCTTGCCGAGGACAATGAAACCAATAAAAAAGTTGCTCTCCACGTTCTTGGAAAACTCGGCTATGAGGCCAGGGCGGTGAGCAACGGTAAAGAGGTGATAAAGCTATTGGAGCGTGATGCCTATCATTTGGTATTGATGGATATTCAAATGCCTGAGATGGACGGTTATACGGCCAGCCGCATCATTAGAGACTCAAGCAAAAGCTACCGTCATATTCCCATTGTCGCCATGACCGCCAATGCCATGAAAGGAGATCGTGAAAAGTGTCTTGAAAGCGGTATGAATGACTACATCTCTAAACCTGTGAATCCTCAGCAATTGCAAGAAAAAATAGAAACATGGATTTGCAAAACCCATCTTTTCCAAAATTCCGAATAACAAGAGATGCCACAGCTTGTGTAAATTTATATCAAAATGACGGCTAACTCCACCCTACGCTTGGCTTAGAGGATGGAGCATGCGCCGCCTGTTTTTTTGTTCAAATCCTGGTTGCCGCAAAGGGTTAATTTTCGTTTTTATTTCAATTCTTCGAGCTACTTTCCACCCCGTCACACATTTCTTTTAAAATATTGGCCATATCCGAATCCTGCCTATGAACAAAATTTTTAAGTTCTTCTTCAAACTTGTTGTCCATTTTGTTTGGATTTTTTTCCTCTATTTCTGAATTTGGATCTTTAAAATGAGGGTATCGATATGGAGAGTCTAAATTTCGATCTTCTTCCTTAATACCCTCCATATATTTTATGTCTTCCTCTTTTAATGGAATAAAGCTAAGCGGGTTTACCTCCCATTTTTCTACCAGTGACTGTGGGGTTACCGTCAATTTTTTTGCCAGTGATTGATTATTGGTAGCTGAACTTATGGGTTTGCTCTTTCCTAAAAATTTTCTGATAGCTGTCTTTAGTCTTTGAATTAAATTCGTCTTCTGGTTGGATGTGTTCATTACTGATGCAGGTGTAGATGTTTTTTGTAGACAAAAACATTTCATGTGAAATTCCTTTCCACCGTTTAAATAATATTCAACAACAATTAGTAGCCAGCTTACTCAACATTTGTTTCTATATCAAGTATAGCAAGTTTCATGCCCAACTGATTATTTAAAAAATAATGCTAAATATCAGACATGTAAGCCATGAAGATCTATATGATGCCCTTATTTTTATACAACTATTTTTGCGAGTGGAAACTTTGTTGGCACTTTTTACAACATTATTGGGTATACCTAGTAGGGCCGGAAACTGGCGCGGTACCTTGCTGCCCCGTTTCCAATTCCCGTCTCTTCAAACCGGGCATGCGGATTTCCCGCACCCTGTTTTCTGTGTTAACTTCGTGTGACTACTCACGGCAATAAATTACCGGGAATTCTCACTGGATAATCCTAAAAACAGATTATCTTGTAACTTGCATTTGGATGCACGGGTGCGTTGATATAACCGCCTTCTTCCCGAAGATAGAAACCCCATTTGCCTGTATTAGGGGGAAGGTTTCCAGCATCTGTCGCAAAGTACAGCTTGCGCGGCCTGTCGTCTTCCAAATGAAGCAGCGTACACGCCTTCGAGTTGGCGTTTTCCAGCGTAAGCAGAAGGGTATCATCTGTGTCAGAAGAATAGTTGATGTAGCAAATCTCGTCATTACCGGTGCAACACCAAACATCCGTTGCGCAAGAGCTTATTTGAAGACTTGCTATTGTTCGGCTTGGAGTGTTGTAGCGAACATAGCCATCAGCACTATTCCAAACACGGTATGCCTCCCAACCAGTTCCTTCTTCTATTGAAATGCCACGCTCTTCAACCGTTCAGTTAGTACTGTAATTGATCTTATCCATAAGTGGTATGCCTGCCGGAGCTTTCTCCGGTTCATTAGCAGTTACACCACCGGCTAAGCATAAGATTAATCCAACAATGCACACAAAACCAAAAGCGTTTATCAAAAGCAACTTTTTCATTTTTTCCTCCTTAATTTTTGAGAAGGTAAAAAAAATGGCCTCTTCGATATTTTTAAGTGGGCGCTGTTCTATTGCGTAATATGACAGTATAAAACCATTCAAAGCAGTTGTAAATGAACACAGGACAAACGGGATCGAAGCCGCCGCCCAAATCAATTTATCTGGACCATGCCGCCATTTGTATGGAACAAATTTTTGAAGCCTTGAAGAGTCTTGAAGATTCACAGTTAAAGAAAGCACACAATAAAAAGACCAGACCCTACCGGTGCACGGTTTTAACTGTGTTGATCAAAAAATATTTGTGTTTCTGGAAATTTTAAAACTTTGGAAAAGCAACCGGTAAGCACTCTACTTTTTTTTAAAAAAAATGCAAGTCCAAGACGATCCAAAAAACGTCCTGCCCTTTCACAGCACCAACGGATCATTTGCCCGATTGGTTTTTTTGGCACAGCGCCCCAAAAAATGGTATCCCATAATTTACCCATTATTTCAACGGTTTTGACGAAAATGACGTGCTTTTTCAACCAAGGCGGTAGCCCATTGGGGAAAGCCCAGGGCATGTATGTGGGTATAGGTGGCAAACACGTTATTGATGCTGATTCCATCAAGTTGATCAATCAAACCCGAGCCGCGCTGCATATCAAAAACAAGCGCCTCATTTGGGCACTCGCATGACAACACGCTGGAATAATGAAATTCATGGCCTTTGAGGATTTGTCCTTTTTCAAAAAATGGATTGTCCCGAACAACCTTTACAATGGTATAGCCGTGTCCTTGAGGACGTTTTGAAAAACCGAACCGTATCGGTAAAACACCGGTCATGGGATAGACGCCGTCTTCTAATACAAGCTCTTTGCCCAGAAACATTAAACCGCCGCATTCGGCATAAATGGGCAATCCTTGTGCGGCCAGCTGCCTGATGTGTTCCCTGTAGGTGGTGTTTTTCGCCAACCTGGTCGCATGGGTTTCCGGAAAACCACCGCCGATGTAAAGCGCATCCACCTCCGGCAGGGTGTCTTCAGACAAGGGGCTGGTAATCACAAGTTCAGCACCGGCCAGGGTCAGGGCTTCCAAATTTTCAGGATAATAAAATTGAAATGCGCTGTCACGAATGACGCCGATACGGGGCTTTTTTTCATAATCCGGCGTTGGTTTGTCAACACGCGAATTTAAGAATTTATTACAAGATACAGACAAGGCTTTACGCGATGTATCTGTATCCGGTAGGCAAACATCAGCGCCGGCATAGCGGACTATGGCTGGTATATCCAAATAATTTTCGGCAAGGCTGGCAAGCTCAGCCATAGCATCGTGGGCCCATTGGTGTTCGCAAGTAGGCACAAGACCCATGTGACGTTCGGGCAGTTTTTGCCTTGGCAATTTGGGAACAGCCCCAAGAACGGGGATGCCACAATACTTTTCGATGCTGTCACGAACAATTCTTTCATGGCGCGCGCCTGCCACGCGATTGAGCAATACACCGGCGATTTTCAAATCCGGATCAAACTGCCTGCAACCGGCCACCACGGCAGCCGTTGTGCGGGTGGTCTTTGTAACATCAAGGCACAATAATATGGGCAAATGGAGCAATTTTGCCAATTCTGCGGTAGAGGTCATGCCATCGATATCTATGCAGTCATAAAGCCCTCTGTTTCCTTCTACAATGGATACGGCAATGTTACGGGTATGGATCTGATAGGAGTTAATGATGCTGGAAGGATCAATCAGGAAAGTATCTAAATTATAACAGGGCCGGCCAGCTGCTAAAGAAAGCCAGCCGGCATCAATATAATCCGGGCCCTTTTTAAAAGGCGCAACCTGAACACCCCGGTTTTTCAGTGCTGCGATAATACCCGCCGAAAAGATGGTCTTGCCTGACCCTCCTCGCAGTGCAGATATTACAATGCCCGGGCATTCGGGTTTTTTTGGTATGTTGAGAGCCGGTTCCAAAGATCTTAAGTATATACTGTCCGAAGGGTTATTTTTCTTTGTCTTCCCCTTCAGCTCCTGCTTGTTTTCCGGTTCCCGACAGGCCGTACATTGAAGTACTGCCACTGGACCAATATTCCAGAACACCTTCTTGGACCAATTTATTTACAACCTTTTTGGCCTCTCTGGGTTTGGATTCCAAGATTTTGGCCAGATCGTTGAAATAAAATTTGGATTTAGTCTTAAGTTTTTTTGTTAAAGTTTCAACGATTTTTTGTTTTGCCTCTTCATACTCCATGACAACTTCCTTTCTTCCATTTCTGACAGGCAAGAAGGGGAACCTTGGTGGTTCCCCTTATAATTCGCGTTAAAAGCTTCTAAAACTTGAACTGTGTGGTCTGGCGCCAGGTAAAGTATGCCGGATCACGGAAATCATCAATTAAATGATGGGTAAATTCAAGTTCGCATTTTTCAAAAAAGCGTTCCCATCCAATACGTTCGGCCCAATCACCTAAACGTTCGTATTTACGGGCGTCTTTGGAGTATACTTCGATCATGTTTTTGATGATATGTGTAGTTCTGGGCCAACGCGGCGCTTCGTTGGGAATAAAAGCCACAACGACTTTGGAGAACTTAGGAGCGCTGATACGGTTGGAAACCTTACCGCCGGCCATGATAACGATACCGTCACCTTCAGTATCCGCCAATGGCATGGACGGGCACATGGTGTAGCAGTTTCCGCAGAACATGCACCGTTCATTTTTTACAGCCACTGAGTTGACTTTCTCACCCTTGAATTCCACCTTAGACGGCCTGATGGCCGCAGTGGGGCAGGATGCGATAGCCAGAGGAATTTCACACATTTTGTCAAGGTATTCATGGTCCAGCATGGGCGGTTTACGATGGTAGCCCAAAATGGCGATGTCAGAACAGTGAACAGCTCCGCACATGTTCAGGCAGCAAGCCAGGGAAACACGTACATGCGCCGGCATGCGATGATCCTGAAAGTCCGCGAACAGCTCATCCATAACGGCCTTCACCGGACCGGAAGCATCCGTGGCGGGTGTGTGACAGTGAATCCAACCCTGGGTGTGAATGATATTGGTAACGCCTGCGCCGGTGCCGCCTATGGGGAACTTGAAGGAACCGCCTTTGAATTTACGTCCTTTCAAGTCGTCGAGCAGAGGCTTAACTTTGGATTTGTTATCCACCATAAATTCAATATTGTTACGGGTGGTCCAGCGAACATGTCCGCCACAATGTTTATCTGCGATTTCACAAATCTCACGGATAAGACCGGTGGACATTAAGCGGGCGCCTCCGCAACGAACAGTGTAAACTTCGTCTCCGGACTCAGCCACGTGTACCAAAACGCCTGGTTGCAGATACTCGTGATAGAGCCATTTGCCTTTGTTTTTGGCAATTACCGGTGGATAAAATTCATCGAATTTACGAGGCCCGATATCGGTAATACGATCCTTCATGGGCTGTTTGGGATCGTATCCTGAAGAAATAAATGCCATTGTTGTCCCCTCCTATCTCTGATGATGTTTTCTGAACTCTTCGATGTCCCGATCCCAGCCGCCTTCTACCTCGTCTTCTTTCCAGAAGATGTAGGGGTTCGAGCGCGGCTCTTGGACCATACGCGGATCAGGATCAACGCCGAGGACTTCGATCATTCTTTGCAAGCCCTGACGTTTCATCAATTCGCCCAGACGTTCCCGGTTTTTGCCCTCTTCCATCCACCAATCCCAAATCGGTTCGATAACTTCTTCCTTGATTTTGGTGTAGGGAGGCTCTGCCTCGATAAAGGGAACGATCAGTGAGCCCATTTGGGCCCCATCGAGGATCGGGGCCTTGGCGCCGGCAAACACGGACAATCCGCGCTGGTCGCCGATACGCAACGCCCGAGGCATGACATTGATGCAGTGCATGCAGCGGTTACACTCTTTATTATTGATCTTTAACGTCTTGCCGTCCATTATCATACATTCGGTGGGGCAAAGGCCGATGACTTCTTTTTGTATATCGAATGCACCCCAATCGCGACCGCTATGGGCGCCTGCGTTGGGTTTGAATTCTCCGCCGATGTAACCTTGCACGGCTTCTTGATCAATTTTGATTGCGTCTTTCCAGGTTCCGATAAAAGATAGGTCGGCACGGGCGATGGAAGCCACGCAGCAGTTGGGGCAGCCGTCAAACTTAAATTTGAACTTATAAGGAAACGCCGGACGATGCAGCTCATCCTGGTATTCCTGGGTAAGGTCGAAACACAGTCCCTGGGTATCGTAGCAAGCGTACTCGCAGCGGCTTGAACCGATACAGTCTGAGGGGGTGCGCAGGTTGGAACCTGATCCGCCCAGATCCTGATTCATGTTGTGGGTTAACTCATAAAATACTTCTTCCAGCTGAGGTGTGGTGGTGCCCAGCAGGATGATATCTCCGGTTGAACCGTGCATATTGGTGATGCCCGATCCCCGTAAATCCCACAGATCGCAAAGTTGTTTGAGATAATCGGTTTTATAGTATTTCCCACCCGGCTGGTTGATGCGCATGGTGTGGAAATGGGCTACACCCGAAAAAGCTTCGGGTTGATCGCAGTAACGGCCGATAACACCGCCGCCATAGCCGAAAACACCAACGATGCCGCCATGCTTCCAGTGGGTACGGCCATGTTCGAAAGAAAGCTCAAGAACTCCCAGAAGATCCTCAACGACGTCCGTGGGAATCTGAAATTCCACGCCCTCTTTATTTTTTGCGCGTCTTTGAGCCTGTTCCTTTAGGTCGGACACGAAACTTGGCCAGGGCCCTGATTCGAGCTGGTCCAACATCGGGGTTTTGTGTTTTGCCATCTTTTTACCTCCATTTGGTTATTAAAACAAATCTGAATTGCCAAACACAGTCAGCATAAAACCCAGCAAGTCACCTCCTCTCGATCATATTTTTTTTCTAAATCATCCTATATATCAATTAGGTTAGTAGCTAAGCTAAATTTAGGTTAGTAGCTAAGCTAAATTTCCTTAAAATAATCGGTATAAAAGGAATTGTAATGCATGTCAATAAAAAAGCCCCGAAAACCACGCTATTCGGCTAATTGGCAGGTTTTTTAGCTGGTGCGCACGCACGCTACTCTTTAAAAATTACTTTTCGCCAGGTATGCCTTGAAAAAATACAATTTGCTGTCCGGTGACAAATTGGCCATTTCGCCGATGGGCGCTATCTATCGGCTGATACAATACCGGCCAGTTTATCTGCATGGCCGGAAAGGTTCAGGTGAACAAGAGCGGTATCTTCGGATTCAGCGCTGTAGCGTTGTATGATACGCTGTCCCAGGTTCAGTATTTCATCATAGCTGTGGATTGACATGTACTGCCTGAGGCCCTCTTTAAATTCCGCGGGCAATTGGTGAACCGCGAGAACATGGTCAACACCTTCCATAAAACCTTGCCATACCGCATCGGCAATCCAGCCGGGCATCCAGATAACATCACCGGCGCCATCCAACCGGTCCAGGCGCATTTTTATGGACAAGCCGATAAAGAATATTAAAAAGCCTTCCAATACATCTTCGAGGCCGGGTTGCTCCCGGGATGCATGGGTCAGCATCGGCTGGTAATTGCGAACCGTTATCAGCCGGACATCGAGGCTGCCGCCGTTTGATCGCACTACAAAATCACCGGCTGCATGATGCCAGTTCAAAACGCATTCAAAACTGCAAGGCTGATAATAATAAGTCAGGATAAAAGCCGCCTGTCGATAAATTTCATACACGCGGGATTGATCGAGCCGCCAATGCCCCGAGTCAGTATCCCACACGACCCATTGCAGCCCCTGGCCAAAACGGCGGGTGGCATGGAATTCACGATAGCCTGACAGCCATTGCACAGCAAACATGGCCGTTTGTCCGGCGCCGGCGCCTACGCTTTCAGGATTTGATAAGACAATGGGAACATATACTTGTGCGGGGTAATTTGCGGCCAAACGAACCAGATTCGACGCTTCAGCCTTGTAGAGCTCAAGTCCTGCGCCGCTTACAGCTATGTTTAAACAAAGAGCTACTGTCTCATGGGAAATTTGAGCCGTTACTTTGGCGGGATGATAAAATGCTCCGTGTTTAATAAGGTGAATGTGAACCGCTTTGATTTGCCTGATCCGAAACTGCTTTTTCAAAGCATGCCCGGCGGCATGAAGTACTATCTCCCATTGATTGCGGGCCAGGAACTCTTTGGCACACGTAAAATACTCCTTGTACCGTAAAGCGGCTTCATGCTTCGTATCGGCTCGATGCCGTTTTAGCTCATTCCGGTCTACGGGCAATGGCTCAAGCCATTGAGGGCTTTCAGGGCCAATGGGCTGGGCAGGTTCACCAACGAAAAAAGTAACCTCGGGTTCAGACAAATTAACTTTCAATCTCTTTCATAATCTCGGAAGCGACTTCGTATCCGAGTTCTTTGGCGCGTTTAGCATGTTCGGCGGCTTTTACCTTGTCCGCCTTTTCAAGATAGGCAATTGCAAGGTTATTGTGGGCCACGGGGAAATCAGGCTCTACCTTGAGCGCTTTTTCACAAGCTTCCACAGCCTTATCCGGGTCGCCCTGCATAAGGTAAGCCGTGGACAATGTAGTAAAGGCCTGAACAAATCGATAATTAAAGACGGTTGCCCTTTTCAGAGCTTTAATGGCCTCTTGAACCTCACCGCGCTGCAAATGAACAAAACCGATGTTTCCGTATCCTTCTGAAAAACCGGGCCGCACCTTAACAGCACGGTTGTTCCATTCTAAGCATCCGTCCAGATCTCCACCTTTTAAGCAAAGACCTCCTAATTGAACATAGGCTTCAGCCAGGCTTGGGCTGCAATCGATAGCGCTTAGAAAAGCCCTTTCAGCCTCAGCATAGTTTTGTTTGCCCAATAGCGCAACCCCCAGGTTATAGTGGGTGTTCCCGCATTCCGGGTTGCCTGATAACGCCTGCCGCTGTTGAGCGATATACTCGTCAATGTTACTTGCTTTTTCCATTATTTTTCCTTTGTTGGCAAAAATCATTGATGATGCATTAAGCTGCATAGAGCTATTATGCCCGGCCTCTGATTGTCAAGCACAAACATAGTTGCGCCATTTTACGGATGGACACTGCCTAAAAATTAGATTTGGCGGCGGTAATCACCACTAATCGCTTGACACATTTTCCCTGGTTCATTAGTTTGCCTCTCATGGGAAACAAATTCATACTACCGCTTTTTCAAAACAGATGCTGCCGGCACGATAACTTTCGTCCGTCTACTATGCCAGGAGCCTTCCGGGTTTTAGCTTTGAGCCGAAACCCGCATAGTAAGCGCTGAGCGCCGCTCATTTTTTCGATAGTCAATATTCAATTTATAAATTTATAATACAATTTAAAACAAGGGAGTTAACATGAAACCAGGATGTTATACAGCTTTGGTGACACCTTTCACATCAGAAGGCCAAAAAGTGGATCATGAAGGATTTGAAAAACTGGCGGCATTTCAAATCCAAAACGGTATCACCGGTATTCTAGCGGTGGGAACCACCGGGGAAAGCCCTACCTTGAGCTGGCAAGAGCATGACGCTGTTGTTGAAAAATCCGCACAGTTGGCCAAAGGGCGCTGTTTGACCATCGCGGGCACGGGGAGCAACAACACACAGGAGGCTTTAACGGCAACCGAGCATGCCGTAAAGCTGGGAGTCGATGCGGCTTTGCTGGTTGATCCTTATTACAGTGGACCCAGTTCACTGGAAATACGGCGTGAATATATCGGGCCCATAGCAAAACGGTTTCCCGAAATGCAGCTTATTCCCTATGTGGTTCCGGGCCGTACCGGGGCCCAATTGCTGCCTGAAGACCTCGGATTGCTTTCCAAACAATACCCCAACGTAAGTAGCGTTAAGGAAGCCACGACCGATCTGGATAATATGCGCCGCACGAGAGAATGCTGCAAGCCGGAGTTTACGATTTTTTCAGGCGATGACGCGATGACCTACGATATGATGACAGATTCGTCCATCGCGGCATCCGGTGTTATTTCGGTTGTCGGCAACCTGGCCCCGCATTCAGTTACCCGGATGGTTGAATTGATCACGAAAGGGGACATTGAAGGCGCAAGGGCCATTCGGGATGCCATCGAACCTCTGTTCGGCCTGGTAACCGTTTCCACCCAGGAGCAAACCCCCTATGGGCCGGTGCTTTGCAGAGCCCGTAATCCGCTGGCCATTAAAACATTGATGCGGTTGCTGGGAATGCCCTCCGGGCCTTGCAGGAAACCTTTAGGCAAAATGAGCCGCCAGGGTTTGGATTATGTTGTGGGCATAGGCCGGAAAGTATGGACGCAGAATCCAGAGGTTTTACAACCAATAGAAGAATTTTTTGGTGTGGATATCAGCGAACGGTTAAATAACCCCAAGTTTAACGAAGAACTCTTCTATAGCAGCTATTAACTATTACATAAAAAATTAAAAACAAGTCCCACCTCTCAAATATTTGGAAGCGGGACTTGTTGTGTATTTGGTATCCGTGCCGGAAAAGCCTGAACCGGGCTGCAGGATGCAATTTCCGGCTGATGCTGATATTATCGCGGGCGCTATCTTACTCGCCCATCACGCCATGCTGCAATAAGCTCATCATAATTGACCGTTTGCCCCTTTGGTTTTTCATTGTCCAGTTTGGCCTTGGGAGCTCCGGGCTTGTTTAACCAGTAAGATTCATCTTTTTCCTCGTTGAGCTTTGGACCGCACTTGCCCTGGACGCCGGAGCGCGCAAGCCGTTTCAATACCCTGTCCTGTTCACGGGCCAGGTTATCCATAGCTGTATCCGCAGTTACCTCTCCGGCCACCGCTTCACCTATGTTCTGCCACCATAATTGAGCCAGTTTCGGATAGTCGGGCACATTGACGCCTGTGGGGGTCCAGGCTTCCCGGGCGCGGCTCCGGTAAAATTCCACGAGTCCTCCCAGTTGCGGTGCTCTTTCGGTAAAAGAGGAATGCCGGATATCGCTGTCGCGTATGGGAGTCAATCCCACATGGGTTTTTTTCAATGAAACGGTTTTGCTGACAGTAAACTGAGCATAAAGCCAAGCGGCTTTACGGCGATCCACTGGTGTGCTTTTGAGCAAGGTCCATGAGCCGCAATCCTGGTAGCCCAGCTTCATACCTTCTTCCCAATAAGGTCCGTGGGGAGAAGGCGCCATTCGCCATTTGGGGGTGCCGTCTTCATTTACCGTGGGTCCCGGTGCAACCATTTCGGGAATAAAACTGGTGTACCAAAAAATCTGTTGGGCTACGTTTCCCTTGGCCAGAAACGGCAGGTATTGATAAAAATCCATGCCCATAGCCCCCGGAGGAGCATACTTGCGTAACCATTCCATGTATTTGCGCAACGCGTATTTGGCTGCCGGCCCATTGGCGGCCCCACCGCGGTTGACGCTTGCGCCCACGGGCCGGCAGCCATCTACACGAATCCCCCATTCGTCTACAGATTTGCCATTTGGCAAACCTTTGTCACCGGCCCCGGCCATGGAAAGCCAGGCATCGGTGAAACGCCACCCCAGATCCGGCGCTTTCTTACCATAATCGTTATGTCCGTAAACCGTTTTTCCGTCAATTTTCTTTACATGGTTGGTGAAAAAGTCGGCAATATCCTCATAGGCGGACCAGTTAACCGGCACGCCAAGTTCATAACCATATTTTTCACGAAACTGGTTTTTAAAATCTTCCCGATTAAACCAATCGTATCTGAACCAATAAAGATTGGCGAACTGCTGGTCCGGAAGCTGGTAAAGTTTGCCGTCCGGCCCTGTTGTGAAGGATTTTCCTATAAAGTCATTCAAATCCAGGGTTGGCGAGGTGACGCTTTTTCCTTCTCCGGCCATCCAATCGGTAAGGTTTACCACGCGCCCGTAACGGTAGTGGGTGCCAATAAGATCTGAATCGTTTACATAAGCGTCATAGACATTTTTTCCCGATTGCATTTGGATTTGAAGTTTTTCAATAACGTCGCCCTCCTGGATCAGGTCATGGGTGACTTTGATACCGGTGATTTCTTCAAAGGCCTTGGCAAGAATTTTAGACTCGTATTCGTGGGTGGGAATCGTTTCGGACACGACCTTGATTTGCATGCCCCTGAAGGGTTTAGCGGCCTTGATGAACCATTGCATTTCTTTGAGCTGATCGGCCGTGGTTAAGGTGGAGGGTTGAAACTGCTTGTCCACCCATTTTTTTGCAGCCTCATGATTCTTGGATGCCGCTTGGCAGGTGCTGCCTGCTAAGCAGTTTGCTAAAATGACTGCCGATGCAATGCTGCATGTCAGAATAACCTTAATTACAGACCGCTTTTGTCCCCATTTGCGCATACTTTCTCCTCCTGCTGAAGCTGTTGCCTGATTTTTTCATCAAATATTCGGTGGGCAGATTCCGGCATTTATACCGGAGAGCAAACACCGTCTCCTTTTTCTTGTTGGTAATTGTAGTCATTGGCATGATGCAACAATCGGCAATACCTGCTGCATTGAAGCTGCCTTCAGTAAAAATATCTTTGAGCTATCCGAAGCGTAGAGCAGAAGCGATTACACAAATATAAACAGGCAATGCAAAAAGCAAATTCCATTCAGTCAGTCCTATCCAGCCGATAGTAATATAGGCGTTGATCAGTATGCCAATAAATAAGCGGTCGCCACGGGTGGTGCTGATGGGAAGAAGTCCGCGCCTGAAATCCGACGGTGAAAGTACTTCCCAAACGGTCATGGCAACGATAATTGATATGATGGTAATAAAAAACCCTGCAGTTACCGGTGTCCAGGCCATCCATTCCAAATTCATCGGAAAATCCTTTTTTTTTAAACCCGGCCCATGGCAAAACCTTTGGCCATGTGGTTGCGGACAAACCAGATAACCAAAGCGCCGGGTATAATGGTCAAAATGCCGGCGGCGGCAAGCAGCCCCCAGTCCAAACCTGTTGCACTGACGGTTCGTGTCATGGTAGCGGCGATAGGCTTGGCGTTGGTGGTGGTCAATGTCCTTGCCAGCAAAAGCTCAACCCAGGAAAACATGAAGCAAAAAAAGGCTGTCACCCCGACGCCGGCCCGGATAAGGGGGATAAAAATCGTCATGAAAAACCGAGAAAAACCGTATCCGTCGATAAACGCGGTTTCATCAATTTCTATGGGAACGCCGGACATAAAGCCTTCTAATATCCATACGGCCAAAGGCACATTAAAAAGACAATGGGCAAATGCTACCGCAATATGAGTATCAATAAGCCCGAAGGTGGAATAGAGCTGAAAAAACGGCAGTAAAAAAACTGCGGCCGGAGCCATCCGGTTGGTGAGCAGCCAGAAAAAAACCTGCTTGTCGCCCAGAAACCGGTAGCGTGAAAACGCGTAAGCCGCAGGCAAAGCCGTTATTAGAGAAATCAGTGTATTGATGCTGACATATAAAATCGAGTTCAGATAACCCGAATACCAGGATGAGTCCGTAAAGATCTTAATGTAATTGGACAGGGTCGGATTATGGGGATATAAGGCGAATGAATTCAAAATATCAGCGTTGGTTCGTAAAGACATATTGAGCATCCAGTAGATGGGCAGTAACATGATAAAAAAATAGAATCCCAGGATAAACGCCCGTTTCTTTATTTTCATCATCCTTCTCCTTTGCCCGCATTTTGAAGCGCCTGATAAAATAGCCAACTGAATAATAAAATGATCAAAAAATAGATCAGGGAAAACGCCGCAGCCGGTCCAAGGTCAAACTGACCTACAGCGATTTTGACCAGATAGATGGATAAAAAGGTTGTAGAATTTCCCGGCCCGCCGCCGGTAAGAACAAATGGTTCGGCGTAGATCAGAAAACTGTCCATAAAGCGCAGTAAAACGGCTATGGTCAATACCCCCCTCATTTTGGGAAGCTGAATATGCCGGAAAACGGACCAGGAGGAAGCCCCATCTACTTTTGCCGCCTGGTAGTATGCTTCGGGGATGGCTCTGAGCCCTGCATACGCCAACAGGGCCACCAACGGCGTCCAGTGCCATACTTCCATAAGCATAAGGGTAACCCAGGCATCCAGTGAACTGGCTGTGTGGTCAAAGCTCATCCCAAGTTTATTGATGGTAGCGCCAAACAGGCCGATATCGGGTCTTGTAAAAATAATCCATATGGTGCCAATCACATTCCAGGGGATCAAAAGCGGCAGGGCCAGTGTTACCAATGAAGCTGAAGCGCCCCATCCTTTTTTGGGCATGGTGAGCGCAATGATGATTCCCAGCGGAATTTCGATGAGCAGGACTAAACCTGAAAAAAGAAATTGACGCCACAAGGCTGCATGAAGGCGCTTGTCGCCTAATACTTCCTTGAACCATTCGGCGCCGACGAATACGCGCTGGCCCGGCCCGAAGATATCCTGAACAGAGTAATTGATCACCGTCAAAAGCGGAATGATGGCGCTGAAGGCCACAATCACGAAAACCGGCAACACCAGAAACCAGGCTCTATTGTCCTGCCACTTTTCCATCAAGATGCTCCTTGGGCTCTTAAGAGTTGACCATCGGCATATAACCTTATTTTTTGAGTCGGAAAGCTCAGCCAGGCTTTTTTATCAGGGATAGGCTGATCTTCAGGAATCCGGGCCCTGAGGGTTTGCTGGTTCAGGATAAGGGTAACAATTTTAAAACTGCCCTGATCTTCAACATTTTTTATCGTTGCCGCAATACTGCCTGGTTGTTTGTTGGAATGAACTTTCAAATACGTGGGGCGGATTCCGATTTCCAGCTTTTGCCCGGCCTTTTTTGCCAAAGCCGCGGTGGCGTCAGCCAATTCAATGGCGGCGCCGTTAACCCTGGCTATATTTCCGTCCAAAATGCAGGAAAGAAAGTTCATGCCCGGACTTCCGATGAAATATCCTACAAATTTATGTTCAGGCTTCTCAAACAGATCTTCGGGGGCGCCAGCCTGCAACATTTTTCCGCCGTGCATGACCATTACCCGGTCCGCAAAAGTCAAAGCCTCCACCTGATCATGGGTCACATAGATCAAGGTTAATTTCAGTCTTTCATGAATTTGTTTCAACTTGCAGCGTAGATGCCATTTAAGCTGAGGATCGATCACGGTCAGGGGTTCGTCAAACAGTATGGCCGCCACATCGCTTCGCACCAGCCCGCGCCCCAGGGATATCTTTTGTTTGACGTCGGCGGACAACCCGGAAGCCTTTTTTTTCAAATGGGTGGTCAAATCCAGAATGTCGGCCACCTCATTGACCCGTTGCCGGATTTGCTCGGTGTCAACACCGCGGTTGCGCAACGGAAAGGCCAGATTGCCGAACACCGTCATGGTGTCGTACAAGACCGGAAACTGGAAAACCTGGGCAATGTTTCGGTTTTCGGGAGGCAGGGCCGTAACATCTTGCCCGTCAAAAAATACGCTGCCCCGGCTGGGTGTCAGCAATCCGGAGATAATGTTAAGCAGCGTGGTTTTTCCACACCCGGACGGACCTAACAAGGCATAGGCGCCGCCGTCGTCCCAGCTTTCATGAACACGCCTGAGGGCGAAATCTTCCGGCTTCTGGGCGCCATCATGATAGCTGTGGGCAATTTGCTTCAAATCAATACGCGCCAAAAATAATCTCCTTTACTTTTCAGGCAGCTGCGCCGGTTTGATGTATCCGGCCGGTCGGAGAACTCTTTAGCAGCCCCTGCTTGTCATAAACAAAGAACCGGGACGGATTGACATACACGCTTATGGCGCTGCCGATTTTAATTTGATGGACGCCCTCGTTCTGCACCACCAAAGACGTATCGCCGTGCCTTATATGGATAAACGTTTCCGATCCGTTGATTTCGCTCAATTCAACAGTAGCGCTGATTTTTATGTCGCCTGGTCCGTTTGGGTTTAGAAAAAAATGATTCGAGCGTACGCCGAATCGATAATCACCGGCCTCTAAATCGGACATGCGGCCGTTTAATGTGAAACAAATATTTTCTCCCAGAATAACTTTGCCGCTATGAATGCTTCCTTCCAGGTAATTAATGGGAGGATCGCTGAATACCTCCGCCACCCGCGTTGTGATTGGATTGTGGTAGACATTGGGCGCCGGACCGGTTTGTAAAATACGGCCCTGATCCATCACAATGATATTGCCCCCCAGCATCAATGCTTCGGCAGGTTCGGTAGTAGTATACACAACAATGGCCTTACGGCGTTTAAAAATTTCCTGCAGCTCAAGTCGAAGTTGTTCGCGTAATTTGTAATCCAGGTTCACCAGGGGCTCATCGAGCAGAAGTAATTCGGTTTCTTTGATAAGCGCCCTTGCAATCGCGGTTCGTTGCTGCTGACCACCGGAAAGCCCAGCAGGCAGCCGGTCCAGCAGATTTTCAATGTGAAGCATTTGTGCTATTTGCCGAACCCGCCGGTCAATTTGCTTTTTATCTATTCCGGCAAGTTTTAACGGGGAGGCGATATTGTTGTACACGGTCAGGGAGGGGTAATTGATAAATTGCTGATAAACCATGGCCACACTGCGCTTGCGCACCGATACGCCGGTAATATCGCGCCCGTCCATGGTTATCCGGCCGCTGGCGGGACGGTCCAGCCCCGCCATAATACGAAGCAGCGAGGTTTTTCCGGCCAGAGTACGTCCTATAATAACATTTCGGGAACCGGCAGCCAGATCCAGACTTATGTCCTTAAGATGAACTTCGCGTCCGACAATTTTATCAACATCTTGCAGTAACAGACCCATGGCGTTCTCTCCAATTGCATTTCAAGTTGCCAAAGATAATAACTGAATGTTGGTACGATTCGATCTTTTGAAATTTTAATCCTAAGATAAGATTCGGGTTAAATAGCACCGGCCATGAACTTTCGCAAGTGAAAATTTACATTTTTTTTCACTTGCGAATTAAGATTATTTACTTACTTTGCCAGACAGGCTCTAAGCCACAAAAAGTTCTACGCCGGTCTGACCCATGACCTCAACCAGGCTGGCCGGAGGTTGACGGTCGGTGAAAAGCGCTGTTATTTCGCCAATATTTCCTAACCGAACCAAGGCGTTGCGGCCGAATTTGGTATGATCCGCCACAAGAAACACCTTTCGGGAGCTATCAATAATGGCTCTGGCCGCCCTAACCTCGCGGTAGTCAAAATCCAGAAGGGTTCCGTCCTGGTCAATTCCGCTGATGCCGATTATGCCGTAGTCAACTCTGAATTGTTGAATAAAATCAATCGTTGCTTCACCAATAATGCCGCAATCGCGGGGCCGCACCAAACCGCCGGCAACAATTACCTCAAAATTTTCGTTAGTGGACATAATTGACGCCACATTGAGGTTGTTTGTGATCACTCGCAGTTTTTTATGATGAAAAAGCGCATGAGCGGTAGCTTCTGTGGTGGTGCCGATATTAATAAATAAAGAGGCGTGATCCGGAATCTGTTTGGCCACCATTCGTGCGATTTTTTGTTTTTCCTTGAAGCAAAGGATCTTGCGGTCGCTATAGGCAACGTTTTCCGTGCTCGATGCAATGCCTGCTCCGCCGTGAAACCGCTGAATCAATCCCGCATTGCTTAACATGTTGATATCTCTTCGGATGGTTTGAGGCGTCACTTCAAACTCACGGGCAAGCTGGTCAATGGTGACAAACCCTTTTGTTTCGACCAGTTCACGAATCAAGCTGTGCCGCCGGCCGGCAGCAGATTTACCTTGGCGGTCTGAAGCAGTTTTTTTTGGTGTGTCTTGTTCGTTATAACCCGAATCGGAAGCGGACATGGATTCTCCATTGCGAATTGTTCATTTTTGAAAATAAATTAATTTTTATTTTCATTTAAGAACATTTTTTTAGTGACATTGACGAAAACGTATGATACTTTTTTTTCTAAATATCTGCTATAGTCCTAAAATATCAGCTTATTCAGTAGCTAAGAAGATCAGTATCATCCGAAAGTATGTTTCTCAAGTGAAAATTATGGGTGTTCATACAAAATCATTATTTCAGGGTGATTTCATGCAAACGCAAGTTTTAATAATCGGCGGCGGAGTTACCGGCACGGGCTTGGCCCGCGATTTAGCTTTACGGGGCCTGGATTGCGTGGTGGTTGAAAAACAGGATGTGAACGCCGGAGCTTCGGGCGGCAATCACGGTCTTTTGCACAGCGGCGCGCGCTATATCGCCTCCGATCCGGCCGCAGCTCTTGAATGTCAAGCTGAAAACCGATTGCTGAAAAAATTGGCTCCCCATTGCATCGAGCAGACCGGGGGGTTGTTTGTGGCCATTGCCGGCGATGATGAAAAGTATATTGCCGATTTTCCGGACCTTTGCAGCAAAGCCGGTATTGAGCCCCAAGCTGTAGATGTTCAGGACGCCCGCGAAATGGAGCCGGGCCTTGCGGATAATATCATTGCGGCCTATGCCGTCCAGGACGCGACCATTGATCCTTTCAAACTTTCTTTAGATAATATGGCCTGTGCTCAGCAGATGGGCAGCCGGTTGCTGCGCTATTGCCGGGTCGCCGGTATGGAAGTCCAAAACGGCCGAATAAACCGGGTGATTGTGCAAGACGGTCTCACAGGCAAGAGCTTTAGCATACAGGCGAAAGTGGTGGTCAATGCCTCCGGGGCCTGGGTCGGGCAGATTGCCGCCCTGGCAGGCATCAAAATCGAAATGCTCTATTCCAAGGGCAGTCTGCTGGTTGCTCAAAACCGAGTCAGCCAAAGAGTAATCAACCGGCTGCGCCCCGCCCAGGACGGTGATATCATTGTGCCCGGCGGTACAGTCTCCATTTTAGGCACGACATCGGAGAGAGTTGCCTGTCCAGATAAGATCTATCCCGAAGTTCATGAGGTCGATCTAATTATTGATGAGGCTGCGGCGATGATGCCGGTTCTGGCCAGCACCCGCTACATTCGTGCTTATTGCGGTGTGCGTCCGCTTATGGGTATCGGCAGCGGGGCTGCTGGAAAGGACGACCGCAGCGTAAGCCGCGGTTTTACCCTTATCGATCATGCCAAGTCGCCCCACCGTGTTGAAAACTTTGTAACCATTACGGGAGGCAAACTGACTACGTTTCGGTTGATGGCCGAAAAAACAGCCAACCTTGTTTGCCGCCGCCTGGCAATAACGGCAGCCGGCCAGACCCGAACCAAGCTTTTGCCCAACACTGTTGATGCCCGCTGGACCGAGCCGGGCCTTGCGCCCAACATGTGGATACGCAAAAACGATCCAAACGATATCTTGCTATGCGAATGCGAAATGGTCTCCCAAAGCGTAGTTGAAGAACTGGTTAACTCTATAAAAAAATTAAACGCAAGGCCCGGTTTAAAGGATATCGGCCTGCGAAGCCGTATTGGCAAGGGGCCTTGCCAAGGGACGTTTTGCAGTCAACGGCTGGCCGCATACCTTTACGATCGGAAACATTTGGACAATCATCAAGGAATAGAAGAATTACGCGAATTTTTACGCGAACGCTGGCGCGGCCAACAGCCTCTGTTATGGGATACCCCTCTTGCTCAGGCTGAATTGCTCGAAGCCATGCATTGCGGATTGTTCGGGCTGGAACTCGGAGCGAATTGCACAAACGGTTGCAATACTTCCAACATAGACCAAAAATTTACACTAAGCAGGCGGCATGGCAACTCCAAGTAATGTAAAAAAACACGATGTCATGATTATCGGCACTGGTATGACCGGCATGGCGGCGGCCTTGTTTGCCGCCCAGCAAAGATTGGATACGGTTCAAGCCGGGATTACCGGTGAAATTAACTTTGCAAGCGGATTACTGGACCTTTTTGGCGTACATCCGGTCAGCCGGGGCTGTGTCCTGACAGATCCATGGCGCGGTTTGGCCAAATTAATTCAGGATGAGCCCCTGCATCCCTATGCAAAGCTGGAAATAAACACCATTCGCATGGCCATGAGACGTTTCGTGGATTTTTTGGCCAAGGCCGATTATCCCTATAGTTTTCATCCCGATGAAAAAAATTTGAATGTGATTACACCTGCCGGAACCATAAAACCAACCTATGGCGTTCCTCATACCATGCAAAAAGGGGCGCAGGCTCTTGCTCTAAAACAAAGCTGTCTGCTCGTTGATTTTAAAGGATTAAAAGGCTACAGCGCCAGGCAAATCGCCCTGGCTTTGGCGCACCGGTGGCCAAATTTAAAAACCGTTCGCTTAGAATTTCCCGATCTTAGCGGCGAACTATACACCGAGCGCATGGCGCGTTCACTCGAAGAGCCCCAGGCCAGAAAAAAACTGGCCCAAGCCGTACTGCCCCATATTGAAAATGCTTCAGCGGTTGGATTTCCTTCAATATTAGGAGTCTACCGCACCAAAGATGTTTTGCAAGACTTAGAGAGGCTTCTGGGCGTAAACGTTTTTGAAATACCAACCATGCTGCCAACTGTCACCGGCCTGCGGTTAAGGGAAATTTTTGAACAACATTTGCCCGCAATGGGAGTTCAGATCAACTTCCAGCAACGTGTTCTGGCATGTGACCATCTGCCGGGCGGACATTTCCGGCTTCATATCGGCAATGAAAAAGTGAACTGCCATGTTCTGGCCAAAGCAGTCATTTTGGCATCCGGCCGTTTTTTGGGTAAAGGATTGAGAGCAGATCGCAACGGTATTCATGAAACCCTGTTTAATCTTCCAGTGCATCAGCCGTCACAACGATCCGGCTGGCACCATAAAGATTTATTCCATCAGGCAGGCCACCCCATCAACCGGTCCGGTGTGCAAGTGGATAAGTATTTTCGTCCAGCAAACTGCCAAGGCCGGGTATTGCATGAGCATTTATTTGCAGCAGGCTCCATCCTTGCCCATCAGGATTGGATTCGTCAAAAATGCGGCAGCGGGTTAGCCATTGCCACAGCTTATGCAGCCGTAAAAGCCTGTAAGAATTTAGTTGATTAAAAAAAAGCAAACAAAGGAAGGTCTATGGGCAAATACATCGGCGCATTGGATTTAGGCACCACAAGCAACCGGTTTATCATTTTTAACGCCAAAGGCCAGATTGCGGGCATGGATCAAAAGGAGCACAGGCAGATTTTTCCAAAACCTGGATGGGTTGAACACGATCCGATGGAAATCTGGCAAAATACCGCCGATGTTATTCGGGCCGCTTTGTCCAAAGCCGGGTTAAGCGGTGACCGGATCGAAGCCATAGGGATTACCAATCAGCGGGAAACCACGATTGTTTGGGATAAAATCAGCGGAAAGCCTTATACAAACGCCATTGTATGGCAGTGCACACGAACCAGTCAATTGTGCAAACGGTTGGCCGCCAACGGAGGTCAGAATCGTTTTCGGTCAAAAACCGGTTTGCCCATCGCCACTTACTTCTCAGGACCCAAGATTCGCTGGATTCTGGAAAACAACCAAAACGCGCGTAAAGCCGCGGAAAAAGGCACTGCCTTGTTCGGTACGGTTGAAACCTGGATCATCTGGTGGCTTACCGGCGGTCCGCAGTCAGGCGCCCACGTAACCGATGTTACCAATGCCAGCCGCACCTTGTTGATGAATTTGAAAAACCTGTCCTGGGATGAAGAGATTTTGGACACCATGAAAATTCCATTTTCCATGCTGCCGCAAATCGTTCCTTCCATTGACGCCCAAACTTGGGGAACAACACGCTCCGATGGTCCTTTTGGCGCACCTGTCCCGGTATGCGGGGCCCTGGGGGATCAGCAGGCCGCCCTGGTTGGCCAGACTTGTTTTGAAGTTGGGGAAGCAAAAAATACTTATGGCACAGGTTGTTTTCTACTGCTGAACACAGGTCACAAAGCTGTTGATTCAAGCCACGGTTTGCTGACTACTGTGGGATACCAGATTCGAGGCCAAAAACCGGTTTACTGCCTTGAAGGCTCTGTGGCCATTGCCGGTGCTCTGGTGCAATGGCTCAGGGATAACCTGGGCATGATCCGCACCGCACCGGAAATTGAAACCCTGGCCGCATCCGTGGAAGATAACGGCGGGGCTTATATCGTGCCTGCTTTTTCAGGTCTGTTTGCTCCTTACTGGCGGTCAGACGCACGCGGGATCATTTCCGGGCTGACCCGATATGTCACTAAAGCCCATATAGCACGTGCCGTTTTGGAAGCAAACGCCTACCAGACACTGGATGTGGCAGAAGCCATGCAAAAAGACTCCGGTGTGCCCCTGAACAACCTTAAAGTAGACGGGGGCATGGTAGTCAATGAGTTGCTCATGCAGTTCCAGGCCGATATTCTCAATGTGCCGGTTGTGCGCCCCAAGGTTGCAGAAACCACGGCCCTCGGCGCGGCCTACGCAGCGGGTCTGGCCTGCGGCTTCTGGAATGGCCTGGACGATTTGAAGCAGAACTGGGAAGAAGATAAAACCTGGACTCCTCAAATGGATGACCTCCAACGGCAAAAAGGAATTGCCGGCTGGAAAAAAGCCGTAGAGCGAACACTTGGATGGGTTGATTAGTAAAATAGGGCTTGGTTTTAACTTCGACCATTATGACTTAATCGCCACGCCTTGATTAGATATGCTTGAATTATTAATATTTATTTGAACGCTTTAGACAAACAGTTCAATTGTTCGCTCAAGATCAGTTCCAATGATAGCCTTTTTCGCATAAAACAAATTTTGGAATGAGGAATCAAACTGTTGAAATTTGGCTGGAAGGGGCTGACCTTCGAAAGGCCTAGCTCAACAAAGCCGACCTTCAATGGGCCAAGCTTGAAGGGGCCGAGATCAGTGGCGCCGACTTAGCGCGTGCCGTTTTTGAGATTAAACCAAACAGCCTTCCATATCTGCCTCAAATGGCTCATGCAAACAACCTAAGTCTACTCATATACAAAAACTCCCCTCATGCTCTTGTAGAGCTAAGAAAGGAGTTTAAAGAAGCAGGACTGAGAAAACAAGAACGAGAAATCACATATGCCATAAAGCGTTCCGGTTTTAAAAATGCAATGTTTAAAGGT
>JAAERL010001032.1 GCA_024230435.1 Desulfobacteraceae bacterium | reverse complement strand
GGTGTAATCTTGTTTTATGGCCGCAAGGAGATGGCCAAGATGTTCTTTTCCAACGTATTTGATTCCAAAATCATCTACGACGAGGGTGAACGAAATTGGGCGGGTGACGTGTTTCCAAAGGCCGGGGGTGTGTGGGAGCTCGAAGTAGCCGTGCTTTGCCAATCGTTTTTTGAGGAGCTTGTTGGCTAATATGCCTGCCTGCGGGAGACCGTACATCCCTTTGTTAATCTCCATGTAGACAAACCCATGCTTTGCCTTTTCTTTCAGGTTATTCGCATCTTGGAATTCCTCGGGGATAAGGGCCAGGGGCATCCGCATGTATTCGGGGCGGTCGAGCGGGGTTTCAAGGTAAAAGCTTTTAATGTCTGCACATGCATATTTTGCACCTAACGTGCTGATCACGCTGTTCCATAGGAGTTTCGTTGTGGTGAGGTCGGCGGTGCGGGTGGTGAGTTTGCCGGGGTATTCGATTAGATTGCCGCCGACCGTGATTAGGACCCTGTTCGGATCATCTTTCTGTGGGCAATAGTCGAGGACAATCCACGCGTAGGTTATTTTTTGGTCCTCGGGGATGGCTTTTATTTCTTTGTGAGAGAAAAACTGAACAGTGTTTGT
>JAAERL010001031.1 GCA_024230435.1 Desulfobacteraceae bacterium | reverse complement strand
TGTCGTTACTGACGAAGGCTCGCAGGGTGGTTCGGAACAATATTTTGTCGACGGATCTCAGCCTTCGTCAGTAACGGGGCATTTTTCGCTTCGCAGCATACTACGGCGGTCGAGGGTGCCGGCGGCCGCCATTGTGGTGAGAGGACGGATGCGCGGTGTTTGTGCGTTGAGCGGTAAAAACAGATTTATAAAATTATCGCTAATTGAATACCGTATGTGACGTGGCATCAGACATTTTTTTCTGGTATGTTTAGTTAAAGCCTACGGTCCGCAACACTTGTGAGATGAGTACAAGAATTTTGTTGACGAAAGCATTTTTGTCCTCCAAAATCGATGTATTTTGTGAACACAATCTTTTCCACGCAAGCAAAGAACCAAGACAGGCCGGTTTTTAGACATGTAAAATTAAACGTTTCTGGCCCGTAATGTAAGCTAAATATCATTTTGAGACAAAAAATCAGTGAATCAACATGAACCTACACAAAACAATGGAGTAGCTTACAGTAGTTGATTTTTTCTAGACGATTCTAAAATAATGTCAGGGATGCTGCCATCTCATCGAACAATTATGATAT
>JAAERL010001030.1 GCA_024230435.1 Desulfobacteraceae bacterium | reverse complement strand
TCGGTAGGAAGCTCAAAAAAAGGGGCTGGATTCTAGGAGCCCGGAATCACAATTGATGAAGTTTCAAATTTGGTTGCTTGATATGTACCAAAATCTGATGATAATGACCTGATTCGTGATCGACAGGTATATCACGCAGAAATTGGGCATCCAAATATGCAAACTACAATAATGACTGCAAACGCACAAAATATAAAGCTGGAAGGGCCAGCTGATGTACCGTGCGTTTCATGTGCTATCAGAAAAGCGCGCAAAAAGCGCATTTCTAAACAGAACCTGGTTTCGCGATCCAAAATACCAGGGGAACGTCTATTTCTCAATATTTCCTCACAGAAAATTTCAAGTTTAGGTGGAAATATGCATTGGTTACTCGTGCTGGACGACTGTACCGACAACGGTTTTTCCTTTTTTCTCAAAGAGAAAAGCCAAACTTCGGAAGTAATGATCCCATTTCTGAAGTTGTTGGAACGACATTTCGGCAAAGGAGTAAAATATATTCGTTGCGATAATAGTGGTGAGAATACAGCTTTGCAGAAGGAATGTGTAAAAGCTGGTTTAGGAATTGGTTTTGAATTCACAGCGCCCAATACCCCTCAACAAAACGGGCGCGTTGAACGGAAATTCACAACATTGTGGGGGCACATGCGCGCTATGATGGCAGGGAGCAATTTTCCTTGAGGATGAAAAAGCTTCTATGGTGTTAAGCTGCAAATACCACAGCTGATTTTGACAATTTTTATGCTACGGAGGGTAGCAGCCTAGGATC
>JAAERL010001029.1 GCA_024230435.1 Desulfobacteraceae bacterium | reverse complement strand
TTGAATTTATGAAACACCCAATCTTTCTTTTGGCAGTCTGTGGAACAATATTTGGCTGATTTGCAGCGACTGCATCCGAGTAGGTTGTTGGAAGCTTGATTATTATTATTGGTGGAGCATTTTGAATAGTTGCATCTTGACGACGTTCCCGTCATTGTTCTCAAAAGATATGAATATCTTTACGATTGTAGTGCAAAAATTGTCAAGTTGTGGTCTGCTAGCTGAAAAAGTCGTTTTCGTATACTTTCCTCTTATGGTAGGGACGACGTCCTGCGACTGTTATGATTTATGACAAAAGTGGAAGCAATGACAAAGCAAGCACATCATAATAAGGCCAAGGCGCAGGATCAATCGATATCATAATATTATCAGTCCATCAACTTCTTCAAAAAAAAATGTAAGCGGTAAGCGCGCTACGCTAATCTGCGAAGAAAAATGAACACGGACAGGAAATATATTGGCTAAATAGCCCATCAAGACCAAAAAAATCATCAAACGCCAAAAAAGCACGACCGAGCGACGGCCACAAGCAAACAC
>JAAERL010001028.1 GCA_024230435.1 Desulfobacteraceae bacterium | reverse complement strand
TACATTTTTGAACCATGCGAATTATTGAAAACAGGTGATAATACCATATTTGTGGCTTTCGCATGCATGATTTATTTTAAAAACGAGAACGGAGCGTTTTGCTCGTTTCTCACGGTTTCGGGAGATGGAAAATGATAGAAACCTATCGTTTCCGTCCTCGGTCCTCATCGCTGGATCATCGCAGGAGAGGTCGTGATATGGAGGTTTCACTTGATTTTTTCAAAGGGCGTGTCAACAAAAATCCCTTTTAATGTTTTGATTTTTTTCAGAACATGAAAAGGGAGCACGTAGGTTGAGCTACTACTTTTATTGAAGCTTGGGCAAAAAAGCCCGACAGAATTATCTACACGTCATACTGATGAGTATCGTATATCGGAGGGGTCAGCGCTGAGCCCCTCCATTTCAATCAGCCACGTAAATGAACTGCGCCGCCATGTCCTTTGGTCAATAAAACGAGGGCGGCAACAAAACTACGCTCGGTGAGTGCAGGGTGCAAATGGCTTTTACCTCCCGCGCGCCAAGTGCGAATGCTTGTGTTCTTTTGATTGACATGACACGCCACGAGATCGACTTGGATCGCATCGAGGACGGGCGCGGAGGTGAAAAATATGCGACGAGTGACTGTCACAGCGCTGCCGTCGCATCGGCGTGGGATTCGGGCCGCCGTCGCTGCGGGAGATATGCCGGGCGGCCGTGCTACCCGCTCCATCGAAACTCTCGGGAGAGATCCACGTCGGGGTGCTCGGAATGCTCTGCGCAGACAAGAACACGGGGAGCTACG
>JAAERL010001027.1 GCA_024230435.1 Desulfobacteraceae bacterium | reverse complement strand
GTCCAATAAACTGAACTGAATTTTTAAGCATTGTGCGGTTGAAGGCGGTACCTGTCATATTACCAAAGCTGTCTTGTGTTGGACCAGTCCACATTACTTCATATCTGTTGAATGAAACTTGACTGAAGAAGACGGCATAGTTAGTTGGAGACATGAATCTGTCATTGTCCATACTGAAATATCTTTCTCCGTAAGGATATGCCAAAATTCTAGGATGATAAAAAATCTTTAGTAAGGTATCCCTTTGAGCGAGATAGAATTGGTTGCGGAAGAACCCATCTTGGAGCGGAGATCGTTGTAATTTGTTGAATTTTGTCGTGAACACACGCTTGTATTTGAATGGGTTGAGGTTATCACCCTGGAGACAATACCAGCATATCTTGATACCAAATATACATCTCACAGCTTGTGTCTTCCCATTTCGACAAAACTCGCACTTGGTTCCGCAACACATCATGAGGACCCTCACGGGAGCGAGAGGATATATTGATCTTTTCTCCATGTGAGGAAGAAGAGCTCTGATTGACTTGTAATAATATTTGCCACTAAGAAGGCAGCTGCCAACAACCATATCCATATCCAAGCAATCCATTAGTGTCTTTGAACACTTGGCAGTATTTAAGAGACTTTCAGGAGGAAGGTAACTCATTATGATTCTGGAAATATCCACATTTAGGCCAAATATAGATGATGCCTGGAAAAGAATCAAATTTGGTGTTAGTTGAAATATTTTCAAATCTTAAATATCCCAAAAAATCCACAAGAACAACGCAAATTCCATGAAAAAATTTGAAATATTTTTCTTTTCAAAATATCCCAAAAAAATTTCATAGTGCTGAAAAAAAGGAATATTTTCGTTTTCAAAATATTCGAAATAATGTATAAAACATTGGTTCATCACTCACATTATCCTGACACCCTAAAATGATTTTACATCCTTTCTTGTTAGAATTTTTAGATTCCATCAGACAGTACTGATTGCATCTGTGAACAATGCTCCCCATAATCTCAGGCTGTTTATTCGATCCTTCACATAAAAAAATGCACGTACCTGAAGTAAAAGTTAAAGCGGTGCAAAAACATCTCGTTAGTAACTTAAAGGTGTTTAACAATAGGTAACAAAAAACCCTGATGAATCCCCATCAACCCCATGAACCCCATGAACCCTAATCCTGGTAATTTTTTACTGTAATTTCATCCCAGTTGGGGATTTTCTTTTTGGGGTAGTGCTTGTAGATGGCGGCCATATCATGAACAGCAGCCCAGCCAGATGTTACAGATGTCTCAAAGAAGACCTTGATGTCACTATCTATCAGGAAATGATCAAGACTGTTTTTGTACAAGATGGAGTACTTGCGAGAGAAGAACACCTTGCTCAGGGTCTGGGAGAGATAATTCTCTATCTCCAAATAGGTCTGGAGTGTCTTCTTGAAATAGTGAACAATGCCTGAAGCATTGATCTTGAGGTACTC
>JAAERL010001026.1 GCA_024230435.1 Desulfobacteraceae bacterium | reverse complement strand
TATAACTCACCTAGTCCTTATAGCATCATCCAAAACCTGCAACCCAAAAAATCTCGACTGCGGATTCTGCGCCCGTTCCAAAATAGCATCCGCCTTGGTCCACGCATCCGGACTCTCCTGCAATGCCATTAATGCCTTATTGGCAGTCGACCGATTGGGGTCGACGGGACTGTAGGCCACGGTAACAATGTCATCGAGCAATGCCACGTCAAAGTCCCCGGCGGTGGGGGCGAGGAGTTTTTGGGCTGCTTCTTCTATGCCCATGCCTGCAGCCATTTTTTTGGTGATGGATGATTATATGGTATTATTTGATGGTATTGTATGGTCTCTGTAGCACTATTGCCGTCCACTGTTAGTAGCCTTGCGCGTTTGTAGACGATGACAATGTCAATTATCTATTTATTTGATTATTCGGAGTGTGTTATGATTGATTTGATTGGTTCGGATTCGTGGTTTGCGGTTGTTTTGTCCCTTTCATGGTCGCGATTATTTTTGTTTTGTCGTTGATGATTGAAAAAAAAAGAGGCTCGCTCTCTCGCCATCGCTACTCACATTGGGCCCGTTTCTTGCTCTTGGGAGAAGGTAACACAATTATCCAATTTGGATTAATTTAGTCCAAAT
>JAAERL010001025.1 GCA_024230435.1 Desulfobacteraceae bacterium | reverse complement strand
TCCTTTAACTTGTACTGCCGCGCGCTCATTTTGGCAGCAGCGTCGCGACGACGATCGGCCCTCCTTGTCAGTTGCGCCGCTGCTTTGTCGTTGTCGTCGTTGTCATCGTCCTTGCACTATTCCGCTCGCGACAGGTACGATACATCATCATGTTGGTTCCTCTCTTTAGTACTGTTCCATGGTATTAAATCCTGGTGTAAAAATATGCCACTTTTTTACCAAGCATTTTTTTTACTGCATGCTATTTAAATTAAGATAGTAAAGATAGCTAGCTTTTACACCGGATAAATTACTCAATTTTTACACACCAAGGAACGTACCTAAGTTCGTACTTTTTTGTTCATCTACCGACGAGCAACGGAAAATATGTTTGTTGTGGGTTGTGTTTTGCTCCTTATTTCAGGAGTTTGGCCCATTTCTAGTTGCATCTGCATAGCAAGGTCTCTACCCAACAAACAACAACATATTACACATGGTGCCACATCTACAAGAGCAGGGGAAGCGGCACCTATCATTTCTTTAGTGATTGGAGGACCTCTTGGGGGGATAATTAGGTGCGATTGAGGCGGTTCGCGAAAAAAAAACTAAAGAAACGTA
>JAAERL010001024.1 GCA_024230435.1 Desulfobacteraceae bacterium | reverse complement strand
TGCGCAGGACTATGAGAGGCGCAATCGGCTTAAATTGAAAGGTGTTGATCTTGACACAATCGCACATCGGGTGTCACAAGTGCTCAACATGCCGATAGATCAAGTTTGGTCAAAAGGAAAATATCGGCATATTGTCGTAGCAAGAAGCTTGCTCTGCTATTGGGCGGTTCGGGAACTCGGAATGAGCGCAACATCTTTAGCGCTAAAATTTGATGTGTCTGCCACCGCGATAAGCAAATCCGTTCTTCGCGGTGAGGCGATAGCGCAAGAAAACGGATTTGAGCTATAAAATGTTTAAGTTTAAATGTTGGGAGCGTCCCTCATCTTCCAATCTCGTGTCCAAATGGAGTCAATCAATATATCAATACCCGTCCCTTATTCCCCAATCGCGTTTATTATGCTGGCGAACCCGCCGGTCAACCCGCGCCCGTTATGTGTAGTAAAAATTATGACAACAAATAAAAATCTAATTTATATAGCAATTTTTATTCTGTGTTTAGAAGTGTCTTCATTGGTTTGTATCCAGAATTCCGAATTGGCGTTATCATATTTAAAAAAGGACTTTAATACAATTCAGGGGATAATCATGACTATGATTCAAATACCATTGTATATTGTATTCGGTTTATTAGTTTTTATTTTTATATTATTGAATAATGCTGGAGCTGTTATCAGTTACTTTCCAGATTTCTGGCAGGGAGGGTTATATAGCCTAACAATTGGTTACACTGTGAGTATAGTTTCAATGTTCTGCTATAAAGCATTTTATAAACTTAGTTTCAGAAAAATACTTCCAAATGTGTCCGCCCTATTATTTACAATAACAGTCTTACCCTTGTTAATTAACAGTTTTTTTATGTCTATGGGAGTATGAAATGTTTTCACAGGAATAGGGTCACCCATTAAAGAGCGTATCAAGAGAAAAAACAGCACCCCCGGGAGAAATTAGGGGACGCTCCTAACATTTAAACTTGCTAATGGTTGGTGATATTGATACCTACCTGTTATGCCAAGATCATTCCGCATAGATGCACCTGGAGCACTGCACCACATTATTGTCAGGGGCATTGGGCGCAGAAAGATTTTTGATGATAATGCGGATCGAGATATTTTTTTAGACCGGCTTGGCACTGTCATAAGTGAATCCGGCACCTTGTGTTATGCATGGGCTTTGATCCCAAACCATTTTCACCTGCTGCTGCGTACCGGCAATAAACCTATCACTACTGTCATGCGTCGTTTGCTGACTGGTTATGCTATGAATTATAACCGAAGGCACAAGCGTTCAGGGCATCTTTTTCAAAACCGATATAAATCGATTCTCTGCCAAAAAGATCCATATTTCTTGGAATTGGTGCGCTATATACACTTGAACCCTTTGCGGGCAAAACTGGTGTCGGACTTAAGGCGGCTGGGTGGCTATCCTTATGCCGGTCATGCTGTGCTTATGGGAAAAAGCTCTAATAAATGGCAAAGCATGGATGATGTGCTGGCGCGTTTTGGCAAGCGTTTGAGCCATTCAAGGAAAAAGTACCGCGAGTTTATTGAGAAAGCATTGAACATGGGCAGACGGCCCGAGCTTACAGGCGGCGGTCTTGTTCGCAGTATAGGAGGCTGGACTGCGGTCAAGGCACTTCGCAAAGCCAAGGTTTTGATGAACGGCGATGAGAGAATCCTTGGCGATTCTGATTTTGTTGAGGCCGTTTTAAAACAAAATGAGCAGGACTATGAGAGGCGCAATCGGCTTAAATTGAAAAGTGTTGATCTTGACACAATCGCACATCGGGTGTCACAAGTGCTCAACATGCCGATAGATCAAGTTTGGTCAAAAGGAAAATATCGGCATATTGTCGCAGCAAGAAGCTTGCTCTGCTATTGGGCGGTTCGGGAACTCGGAATGAGCGCAACATCTTTAGCGCCAAAGTTTGAT
>JAAERL010001023.1 GCA_024230435.1 Desulfobacteraceae bacterium | reverse complement strand
ATACTGATAGCGCTTTCAATACATTAATAACACCATCATACCCACCCCCTTTATTTGTACACCATGGAATTGAAAACACCTCTATAAGCGGGCATCAAAAGTACTTAGTGCAACAAAACGATGTATTTGAAAGATATACAGCAACAATTTTCACTACATTTGACCATCTTAATATCGATAATGGATTGGGACAACATATTGTCACGTATAAGAAGAGATTGCGGCTATTGCAAGTGGTCACCAGTCAGAAGCTCCGTCGGCAAAGTGTAGATGCCAAATATCGCACATAAAAACAATCTCGACCACTCACTATCATGTTTGACAAGTCTCTGGCGTTATATTATCGATACTTATGGGTTAGGTAGTAATATTTACCACTATGAAGGACAAGAATGGCCGATATTTGCTTAGATGATGGTTTGGCGTGTGTTGAAATTTTTGGTGGTAGCTAGCAATACGGACAATAACGGGTAGCGTAGATGTGATGGTTGCCTGCCCAAATTTAAACTTAAGCTCAATATATCGTAAACAGTGATTTCGTAGATTTGGGCAGGCGGACACTGAATATTGTAATCTTTATTAATGTTAGTCGATGTGTGTATTCCTCGATTAAATTGTAATTGAAAAAAAAATCTCCATGCTTCGCCTTCTTATCTTTTTGTATGTAGGGGTAGGTAGTGTAAGTAGGTACGTAGAAATTACGTATATTTTTTAGCATGGGAAAATACTCGGCAAATCAATAGTTGACAGAATAGAAGCAGAAGT
>JAAERL010001022.1 GCA_024230435.1 Desulfobacteraceae bacterium | reverse complement strand
GTGCGAGAAGCAAGCTCACCAAACAAAAGGCATTGTCGTTCGGATCGTCGGGATTGAACGCCCGGGCCTTCCGGGATCGTTTAGCAGGAGGGGGGGAGGCTTCGACAGCAGCCAGTTGGCCATGGTTTGCCTATTATGGCCGTGGTGGTCCGTTTCCGCCGCTGCCTCACTTAAGAAAATGAGGTTGTGCGTCAGCCACAAATTTTAGAGTCAACTTTGCAACTTTGCTGGGGCTGCACACCAATGACAAACCCCAGCATATTGCATATCAAAATGTGCAGAATCGAACGGGCTTTTTTGCATATGATCTCCATTTTTGATGAAAAGGGATGGTTTTGACAATAATAAGGTTCAAACAAAACAACCATCTTTTTTAGTGCTTAAGTGAAGCTTATTCGGCGGCCATTTTTTTGTACTTGCTGCTACCCTGCAAAACCCACCTGTGTGCAAGTTGAAGATCTTGCCATCCATGTGAATGAACTCTTCACTAGTAATGGGGTTTGTCATTGTTTTTTCATAGAAGGTATCATTCAGTGTTATCTCCTCCAATTCCCTCCCTCCATGAATTGGTCTCTCAGAGATTACATGCACAAAATATTTCCTCATGC
>JAAERL010001021.1 GCA_024230435.1 Desulfobacteraceae bacterium | reverse complement strand
TCACGTGTTATTTGCATAGCATTCTCGGCATCGATATCATCCTGGATTTTTATCGGTTGTTCGATCCCAAGCATGACTGGTATCATTGCGTATTTGTTGTTATAAAGACGTGCGCGGGCCTTGGAGCGGGAGAGATTTCGAAAGAATTTCATGAAAAAGATGTTGTAGTCTACTTTGGAGAGGAGGACGCCGGTGGCGCCTACTGTTGCGGCTAGCCACAGAGGAACTGCCATTTTGATACTTTATTTAAGTAGTGCAATACTCCTAGAAGATGATTACTGTGCTCTTTATTAGCCGTGCTATTACAAGAAGCCAGGAATAGACAGCTTTTGATAATACTTTTACTGCATGCGTTGAAAATTTATGAATCTTTTTTGCGTTGCGAATTGCGAACCGTGAATAAAATAATAATATGAACCCGTGAATGAAGTCGTGAGTCGTGATGCGAGATGCGAGTCACATCATATCAGGGCGGGCCAACGAAATCCTTTTCCATGCACGTGGAAAGACAGGATGCCTATTGCCATAAGTAAGTAGACAACAGTAAGCAACATAATATCGAGAAGGACGAGTTCCAGCAGCTCAAAATCATCAAAAACGAGAGGCAGGAAGATTCATTGAAACGCAAGAAGAAATCAGAAACTACGCAGTAGATAAGATATAATATCGGACATGGCCGGCAGGCCAAGTCTCCTGCCGCGTTTATTGTGG
>JAAERL010001020.1 GCA_024230435.1 Desulfobacteraceae bacterium | reverse complement strand
GGCAAGTCAATTGAGGAAACGCTGGCGGCTCAACAAGTGACGCAAGCCAAGATAGGAACCGCACGTTCGAGAGCTAGCGGTCGGCCAAATAGTAAATCAGCAACTCCAGGACCGAGAGGTGATCTAGCAGGGAGGCGGTTGGATGCGACGGGAGTTGGATACATTAATATGTGCCAACAAGAATCGAGTGATGGCAAGGGCCATTTCCACGGCGGGACAAAAAAGAGAATAATCGGGCATTGAGTCGAACTCACTGCCAGACCAACAGCACAAGAAATTGGATGTTACCCGAAAATGAAGTTAAGAAGTAAAATTGATAAGAGAATGAAAGTGGTCTCTTGGCGGAGTGCCCAGCGCGGCGCCAAGAACACACCAAGGAGAGGCTAGTCCTTTTATTAAGGACCTAGGCGATTGCGAGATATAGAAAAAGTGGAATTGAGAAGGCACAATCATTTTATGTTGTACCTGTCTCACAATACTAACACACTGTGAAGTCTTTTCACAGTGCAGAATTGAGCGACGAAATGGGAAGCAGATTAAATTGAAAATTTTGAAAAAAGTTAAGGAATGCACCGAACTAAGGAAATGGCCTAAAAGGTTAAAAATGGCTCGGCAATGTTGCCGAACGGAGGGAGTTATGGCACGGCCGTTTCTCTGAAAATAATCAAACGGCAGGAAATAGGTCGTTATCATCGTCTGACATGCTGTTTGCAAGGCTATTGTTGCCTCGTGATATTCATCGTCGTCAGAACAAGCAAATAGGTCTTCATTAAGACCTGTAAATAGGGGAAGAAGAAAAATATG
>JAAERL010001019.1 GCA_024230435.1 Desulfobacteraceae bacterium | reverse complement strand
GTAGAAAACGATCAGCATCGATTGGCGGAAGTCCTGCCCTACCAAGACCTGTCCGCCATTCCCTTCGCTGAAGTGGCCGTAGTTGCCAACGACCCCGAGAAGCAAGGCATCTTTACCGTTTTTCTTCATCAATGGAAGAATCCATGGCCCATCATTAAGTCCGATTTGGTAGCGTAAAGGGATACAAAAGGTCTCAATTGGGTCTATTCGTTTTGTAAGATGGATTCTAATAAAAGAGTGAGCGTTTGCTCAATTAACTATAAATAAAACCTGGAATCGGAATTTTAAAACCAAATATTTGCCAGATCGAACTGTCAAATATCGTAACACTTCCTCGTGAAATGCAGATGGAAGGAAAATTTGATTTGGACTGAAAAATAATCCATTTGGATTTCATTTTCGATTTTGGATATAGGTAGCCCAAAATCCAAAGGGAAAAGTATTGGGATCGTAGGTAGGATGATGCGATACACATGATGTGATCTTTCTTTCGAAAAATCTTTGTGCCAAAGATCCGCTTGCTGAAAAATGTTTTTTGGCGGCGATGATGGCTGACGAACGTGTCAGCTTGTGATTGTGAGAGATGAAAACAAAACCAAGTGATTTGAGCTTGCCACAACTTGCTTTCTACACAATATTTTGCCGTCGTTAAGTCTCTTGTGGCCGTCAAAGTCAATGCCATTGAGAATATGGCCACTACCGTCAAGATTGG
>JAAERL010001018.1 GCA_024230435.1 Desulfobacteraceae bacterium | reverse complement strand
TGGTAGTGGCACAGTACAAATATTTCATGTGATAAAGGATTGTAGCATACTCCAGTGAATGTGTCCATATGATGTTGTTTTGGTCAAGAAGCTGCGAAAGATCCGATGGAACGACTTGACCTGGCGCCAAGGGGCCCAACATATTCTGTTATGATGTGAGATAGATAGACATTCATGTGGACAAATATAGGTTGCTTCGCAATATTCAGAATGCGCCTCCGGCACATGAATTTTTTTTCATTTTGCAATAATTTTTATTTTACAAACTGCGAAAAACTGTAACAACGTAAGTAATAGAAGTAATGTAATCGCTATAATAGTAGACGTTGACGTGAAAAATGTGCGGAACATCATTTAGTTGTCGTCTGATTGTGAAGTGTGTTTGGAGAGAATATTCGTCAAACGTTCAGTCTCAGAAGCAATATTATTAAAATGTGCCTCTGGCACATACCATACAATATTTTTGCATTTTGTTAATATTTCTTTATTGGGCAAATCGATGGATTTGTGGGGGCTAGCCCGCTTTTTTCATATCCCCGTTGATTGAAGAAGATCCCGATCTTTGATGTCAAAGATCTTCTGTTTCGTAAGCTTCAACATCATCTTTATTATTTTTGCCACGCACCGCAAAGATTCTTCTCAACCGACGTCAATCATCAACCAGCGGCATTGAGCACGGTCGTGGCGATCAGCGAAACCCCCGTCGATTGATCGGTTCAAGCGACCGTCGATCGGTCGCCATCGTCGAAAACGGCGGATACTTATACGCGGCAGAATAGGCGGTGGCGGACGCGGCAGCAGCGGAGGCGGCGGCGGTGGCGGAGTAAAAGGCGGGGGCGAGGCGGCTACGTAGCGGAGGAGAAGGCGGCGGGGACTGGAAAGGCTGTGGCGTTGGGGGAGCGGAGATGGAAGCGTCAAAAGAGGAGCATGGCGTTGGCGGCGGAGGCGGCGGGGATGGGGGAGACAGTGGAGGCGGCGGCGACGGCGACGAGGGCGGCAAACGGCGATGGAGGGGGAACGTTTAATTCCTGTTTTGACTTATTTATTTATTTTATTCACCTCTGTTTTTAAGGGCGGGTACGAAGTGGTGGAGGCAGCGGAGGAGAGGACGGCAATCGAGATGGC
>JAAERL010001017.1 GCA_024230435.1 Desulfobacteraceae bacterium | reverse complement strand
GTAGACAAGGGCTTGATCAATGTGATGTATCCCACGGAAGATTTGTAAGGAAATGTATTGAGATGAGTGATCAGAATTGGATTGGACAGTCCCAGTGGTATGAATAAGGATCAGGGAGGGCACTATTAACAATAATCTTTTACATGAGCAGAGGAGAGAAATGAAGGCTGGCTGCATACCTTGAGAGACAAGCATGCGAACACCTAAATTCACAGCGCCTAATAGGATGCAGGAATTTTAACTTATTTCAGGTAAGGTTACTAGGCAATGATGTTCCAATATGATTTGCAAAGAATGTTGGTGGCTGGGCAGTTGGAGCAAGTGATCCCCGGATCCCCGGGTTAGAGTTAGACCCGTTCTGTCAATGTAATTTCGCGGTAATTTCATGCGTAATTTCATGCGTAATTTCGTTTTGATGGGATTCCCGAAATTACCAGCAAATTACGCAAAATTACCGGCGGAAACTCCCCCAAATTACGCTGTTTTTCGAAGAGTTTTTTGTGGTAATTTCAGCGTAATTTGGAGATCCGGTTTGATAAATTAGCTCAAAAACTGCTTGCAAGTGACAAATCACTACACTCCTATTATTTTGTTTCCGCTAACCATATGACTATGTTGTACCACCTACACAATGTAATGATATCATCACATACCACTCGCACTCACCTCCCTTCTTGCTCATACCCATGGAGGGCCCACCTCTACTTACGGCATCAGCAGTTCGTCGTGATGAACAATTCATTTCGTTGATTACAATTGCAGTAGCGGCATCATCCTAATACAGCATCAATATAAATTGTATTTTGATTTTATACCTAGCGATAGTAGTTTAAATAGTACAGTTAGACTAGCAACAAAATCGATTTACATTTATATTTTTAATAAAAAAGAAATAAAAAGTAAAGGAGGTAATAGTTGTTGTTGTGTTGGATGATGACTGCAGTGTTTGGGAGATACCCAAGCCTGTATCTTCGTCGCTGCTGGCACTATCCTCCATTGGTATTATTCGATAAAGTAATGTTATGTGCTTTGGTGCGTTGATTATGTGCTTTGGTGCGTTGAGTCGCCCACTTGTTTGTTGAAATTGTAAATTGCATGTAGCATGTGTGTTTTCTGGCTATTTCGTCGTACAAAAATAGCTAAGCTTGTTGGAGTGGAGCAGAGTAAAAATACGCAACAAAGTTCCTGGTGCTTCTGTCAAAGAGGGTACGCTGGTAATTATAATTTCTTATATTATATATACATGAATAAAATTTATATACACCACGTGCATGAAATTACCTGAAATTACGCATGAAATTAC
>JAAERL010001016.1 GCA_024230435.1 Desulfobacteraceae bacterium | reverse complement strand
TCCGACCAAAAACTTATGAAAACTTTCGGAAACTTTCACGAAAATTTGCGCCCCGACATTTATGAATTTTGGAAGTTTTCAATAAGTTTTTGGCGGGAAAGGGGAAGTGCACTTGAATTTTGAAAGTGCGCCATCCGCCATGCTCGATGCCGCCCATCTCCCATCTTCGATCTTACTTACTAAGTCTAATAAAACAATGACGGAGACAATAAACACCAAGTACATTCAACACTAACTAACAAGTAATTAAAATGGATCCAGCACACGAATGTGCCGCCGGCTCTCTTTGCCAAGCAAAAGAAAAGGGTATCACGCTTGGGAATCACCGCTGCTGTAAATGTCAGAAGTATGCACACAGTGTCTTTTGTTTGGACGAAGTATCACGTCTCTCCAGCGACATCAAAGACAAATTTATCGGTCTAAGTGCATCAGGAACATTCCATGAAGCATGTCGAAAATGTGTACAGGCAGAGAAAGACAAACTACAGCAAGTTGCCCCCGTCACCGATGATGGGGCCGTGACATCCTGAGCAAGAAGCGGAACAAGCTGAGTGATGATCAAGCCATCACTCTCTATGGAATGTCTGAGAATTTGCGCTATCTTCATACGGCAAGAAAAGATGTGGCGGACAAGATGTTTGACTCAACGGGGATAGATTCCGTTAAGTCTGAAGCCAGTTTAGATTATGACTAAGTTAGATATATTATAAGAAATCAGTTTATTTGTCAAAAACTTTTCAAAAACTTTTCAAAAACTTTTCAAAAACTTTCGAAAATTTGCGGTGGCTTTTGAGAGGGTGGAAATTTCCAAACACTA
>JAAERL010001015.1 GCA_024230435.1 Desulfobacteraceae bacterium | reverse complement strand
GCCCTTGGCGCTCTCTCTCAGTCCAAGAACAACCATGACTGCCACAGTATCGACGGATCAATAACGGCATGGTTCTTGAGCAATGGAAAACGTATGGGGGTCAGCGGGGGGTCAATATGATCGTCGCGACCCATTGAAGCAGCAATAGCAAAAAAGTGTTCATAGTCACCAGCCGATTTTGTGAAATCTACACGGTTCTGAGGTGGGGGGGGTCTTTATTTTAAAAGTTATGCTAAAAATGCACTAGACATATTTTGTTACATTAATTTTTAGTTGCTAATGTGCGCAGCCTTGCGCTTCTTGGTAACGGATACTTTGACAGCCTTGTTGCACGTTAAAACTACCCTCTTTCTCTGCAACGATATGACAATATCTGGGTAGCGAAGACAAACGTATCGCAACGCAAAATCATAGGTACTACGAATGAAACTATCATTCACTTTTTTGATAGAATTAGATGCCACCTCAGCATCAAAAAATAGTTTGCTATTCTCATCAACGTGGAAG
>JAAERL010001014.1 GCA_024230435.1 Desulfobacteraceae bacterium | reverse complement strand
TCTGTTGTGTCCTTAATTTTGCGGCCAATGCAGCTGGCTACAGCGGCAAGCAGCGTGGGTACAGCGACCAAGGGTGGGGGGCGACCTCAAGATCGAAGACGACCTGGAGGTCATGGACGGGGACGCAGTAAGACTGGGCTGGGGATGAGTCCTGGGGCGACCGGTTCTAGGACGGCCGGTCCTAGGACGAAGACAAGGACGACGGGATGAGGACAAGGACGAGGACGACCAGACCAAGGACGAGGACGAGGACTCGTGAATGTCAAGCGCATGCCCCCACAGCGGCAATCCCCGTCCATCTTCATCACTGCCACTCATGTTCAAGGAGCAACTCAGGTAATGATGAACATGGAGCATTTTGAACAATAAACTCTTTTGTGCCACAATGCTGACCTGATTAGAAAAAATATCGTTTCATTCCTGTCCATTTTTACCTAGTTGCCTGTCCTAACAAGTTAATTTCCAAAATTTTACACTCCTTTTGAATAATATCATGATACTTGCATAGTAATTGATATTATTTACTATCCATTTACTATTTTTGAACTATATACTATAGTATATACTATAGTACTCATTATAGTACTATTAATTTGCTTTTGGAAATGTAAAATAGTATAAGTCTTAATATCAATTAGCGCCGAAAAACTTAATATCATTGTGCTGAATTGGATAGTACTATTTTAGTATTATATGACATAATATTAAGTCCGTGGCATATACTATTGAACCCTGCCAGAGAGTCATCGAAAAGGAAATGGATATCCACGCCGTTTCTGAATGCACGGTGTACAACTGGCGTCACGAGTATGAAAATAATGGGTACCGTTTTTCTGAAAGCCTTGTTGGAAAGGCGGTATCCACTTGGATTCTGGAAAATCTGACTATGAAAGGTCAGGCAAAGAGGTGGTTGCAATCAAAGGTTGGCCGCAAACCAAAGAAGGGTGAAGCACATTTTCAAATTTGAGATTTTCAAGACTACCTGAATCAGAGTCTCCTGCCTGAGTGGAAGGTTCCTAAATGAAAGGGAATGCGAACAGCAG
>JAAERL010001013.1 GCA_024230435.1 Desulfobacteraceae bacterium | reverse complement strand
TACCTAAAATCTTCATTACAGAAAGAGTTCTATTTTTTTCAAGAAGAAGAGTGCGCGTTTCAAAAATATTTCGCGCAATATCACAAAACTATAATACAGATGGATTGGCATAAACAGCCAAGTACCGGTAGTGTTGCACTGGATTTCGACGATATTCTCATATGAGGATATAGTAATAATACGAAGACAACTGGAGGCAGAGCTAAAGAGCTATGTGATATGTCAACGCGAATAGAGGGTTATGATCATGTTATCCGAGGGAGACCGGAGGGGCGAAGCGACGGAGGTCGACTGTTTACTTAACCCCTGCGCGTACGTGAATGAAATTTGACTGAAAATGGTGACAAACGGTCTTTACGAAAGTGCCAACATCTCAACATTGGGCATGTCTACACTTTAATCTAAGATAAGTAACGGATTGCATTTTCCCCACTGATATTGGAGAAATATGTAGTTTTTACGATCGGCATTGGAAAGTCCATATTTCGTCCATTTTCCAACGCCAAATTTACGAACAGCAT
>JAAERL010001012.1 GCA_024230435.1 Desulfobacteraceae bacterium | reverse complement strand
TGAGCTTTTTGGTTTGTACGTTTTTATTAACCACTCCTTCTGCTGTGCTGTTGTCTGTTTGAAGGGGCGTGCGCGGCTGTGGATGGTTCATTTCGATTAGAATTTTTCGGATATATGCGGCCTCGCGCGCGTTAATGAATAGTGCTCCCAATTCGGCTTCGGCGGTGCTCGACATGACTGCTTTTATTATTTGCGAAATGTTCAGAATTGCCCCATTGAAGGGGGGGTCTGCTGAATTATTGGAAAGGAACCAATGGTCGCCGGCTCGGCTTCTTGCGTTGCGTTCGCTGAGGTAGCTGTCATTGCTGTGGCCTGCTAGCACCATGTCGCTTGTGGACTAGGTTAGAACCGGATCTTCGTGAGATGCCACGTAATCCAGAAATTGTTTGACTTTGTCCATTGTGATTTTAGTTGGTGCTGCTTGTTCAGATGCGATTGCGCTGAGGGCTGTCTGCATGGTTCCGTCAATTGCTCGGGCGATGAAATTAAAATTTCCGACAACGCGTTGGATGAATTTAATTTCGTCTTTCCCTAGGACTGGTTTGTTTGGATCCGCTTTTGTATATTGTGCCTTGGCGCCATAGTTGGGAGGAGTGTATGTATATGGTGCTGGTTGTTTTTGTTTGGGAC
>JAAERL010001011.1 GCA_024230435.1 Desulfobacteraceae bacterium | reverse complement strand
TTGTTCTTCGAGAGGCGATCGGGGTGTTCTTCATCGATGCAAGTTTACGTGGCTTTTTGAATGCTTTGATCAATGACTGACGTTTGTAAAAGGACTCCCAGATAGGTGCATATTCTGTGTTGGGAACAGTACCGGTTTCGTATTTCGTCTTGCCATCTCCGACCGGACCTCCGACCGCGACGCTTTTTTATTTTTTTGTCGAAGATCCTTTGACTTCGATCACTTTTGCTTTTGATCAGCAGGCGATCTTCATACCATTGCCATAGCTCCGCCGTCGGCCTACCTCTCGGTGTAAATATATTGCAACCATGGAAGCAGCATTTGTAGAATCAGGAACAACAGTAGACAAGGTACGTTTGCCTTGAACTCATTTTAATAATGTCTGCGTAGTCAATTGCATTGTTTTTTCAGCCAAATCTCAAAATTTGCATTTTCTTTCCTCAAATCACCACCATCATTATTGCACCAGGGTGAAAATGCCCGTCTCTCATCATTCGTCGGCGCAATCGCTATTGCCGACCTAGTAAAAACTACATTAGGCCCAAAGGGCATGGATAAAATTTTACAGCGCATTTCGGAACACGATCAATCAATTTCCGTCACCAATGACGGTGCCACAATA
>JAAERL010001010.1 GCA_024230435.1 Desulfobacteraceae bacterium | reverse complement strand
GATTGTGGCCCAGCCACAACCGATCCCGCCACGAAACGTAAAAAATCGCCAAATAAAAAATCAACAGCATCGATCGATCGATGCCACTGTGAAAGAACTGAATGAATCGATCTAATTAGCAATAGTAGCAAGCAATAACAGCGGCATTATCAGTTGAAAAGAGGCGTATAACAATAGTAACAATACCAGATTGATCAACAGCTCGAAAATGTACGCAGTCGGCAAAGAAAACGGCGTCAACGCAGCAGCGGCAGCAATGATGCCATCAAAATCACAACCCATCGCAGTCGACGACGACAACGCCGAACTAGAAGCCGCCTTCCTCGCCAAAAGCAACGAAGACGACGCAGCCAAAGCCGGCACACGATGGACACTCAACGACTTTGAAATCGGCAAGCCACTCGGCCGGGGTAAATTCGGAAAGGTCTACCTCGCCCGTGAACGGAGGACGAAATACATTGTAGCGCTCAAGGTGTTGAGTAAGAATCAGTTGTTGAAGAGTGGCGTGGAGCATCAGTTGAGGAGGGAGATTGAGATTCAGGCGCATTTGCGTCATCGGCATATTTTGAGGATGTATGGATACTTTTATGATAATAAGAATATTTATCTCATTTTGGAATATTCGCCGGGAGGAGAGGTGAGTTGTTGATTTGTTGCATTTCCATTGAATATAGCTGTCTTTTGATCACTTGTCACTCTTTTGCTCGTTTCAAACTCTAACTAACAAACATG
>JAAERL010001009.1 GCA_024230435.1 Desulfobacteraceae bacterium | reverse complement strand
GCATGGGGGGAGCTGGGGGGACCCCCCCCCCCCAGGGGAGGCGTGGGGTTTTCGGATGTTGAAGTATAATTAGAAACGGCATAACAAACTACTAGTAGTTGCCGAATTAAATATTTTAAAGGTATCCGGGCCAATCTCCGCGGGGAGAGGTGATTCCAGAGCTCCGCAGCGCGCGTTGTCCTCGACGGGGACATCACGATGACTCGGCATGATGGATTTGCTCGCGCGATGGGAGGACAGCGCGGAAGAAAGCGCCCGTGAAAGTCTGCGGGGGGGAGGACTTGTTGGGGGAGGGACGATTGATGGATTTGATTTACTGAAGGGGAGGAGGCTTTGGCAGAAAGGGGAGCGAGTGGTGTCGATGTCGACGCGGATAAATTTATGGTGGGGATGATGCGTCGGAAGCACTCCGGCAATGACGATGATGGGGGAGGAGAGCAACCGGAGGAGAGGACGCGTCGCGCCAGCTTAAGAGTGAGTTTGACAACCTTCGGATTGTGTAATGTTTTTATTAAAAAGGGGGGGTTTTCAATAAATTATTGTTTAGTTACCATTTTTACTTATTTCAGAAAATTCTGAACCATTTTCATATTTCAAGCATCAAAATTAGCCATTTTTGGACCCCAAAATTAAATATTTCATTTTTGTTAGTGGCCGCCTAGTAATCGGCCGAGAACGCGTGCCGAATTAAATTAAGATGCCGAAATAGTTTAAGGTTGCTTCTACTTGAGCCCAACAGATTGGGCCCTTGTCTTAGCATGTACTGAATTCCTATGTCGAAAAGATCCAAAAGATCCAAAAAGCACGCATAGGAATCTTCTATGGTACGCAAGCCCATCGCCGAAGGTTGTAATCGAGCTGTACATGACACGTGTCGCCAGGATAAGTTTTTCAGAAAAGAAGGGAGTACACAGGATACAACCCTCTTTTGTTGGAGAGAAGTCTAATTTATCAAGGTTACGAGAAAGTGATTCATCGCTCGCTTATTCAGAGAAGAGGGAATATCTTAATGGGCGACAATTTTCAAATGAACCAAAATGCATGATATAGGCCGTAAACGAGATACCCAGATTTATTCCCATTCTGAGAATGCTGAGAATTCTTGCACAAAGACCCTGAAAATAAACTCGGTGATTAGCAGGGCCTTCAACTGAAGTGGCAACACTTCAGTTGACAGGCCGATTTAATTCCTCGCGTCTCTGTGCTGATATTCTCAACATTCTCAGAACGGGAATTATTACGAGG
>JAAERL010001008.1 GCA_024230435.1 Desulfobacteraceae bacterium | reverse complement strand
CCCAGTCTTGCATAGAAAACTTTGGACAGAATGTTATTCTTCAACGTATCAACATTTCTCGCAGTCACAGCATTCTCCGCAAAGTCCGCTCCTTTATTGCACAATGTGGCAAACAGTATACAACTTTTGAGGACATAATCGCTGGTAACGGACCATGACGTTTCATTATCGGTGGTATTGTCTGTATCGTTATTATTATCCTCTTCTGGGTTAGTTCCGTCGATGTCGAAAGTAGGTATAGTATCTTCCCTTGCTATGACAGGATTGCTCTGGACAGAAAATGCTTTCAGAACAAGACAGAAATGTGTTGGATCTTTTTCCAAATCATCCATTTTCCCTTTCAATTTTGGAAAATGTTGAGTTCCTTAATAGACAACTTTGTTTTCATGATGTAAATGCGTATGAAGTGAATTTTCACCCGAAAATGTATTTTATGATACCATTTTTGAGAAAAAAATCAAAATCACGTCCGAAAATTTGAATTTGAATTGACGTAGAAGCGCCAAAGGACAAATTTAATTAAAGCCCCGCATTTTCAAAAAATACAGCTATTCCCTCCAAGAAAATAATCCTGAAAAGAAAAAATATGTTAGCGGATGCGTGGAATACAATCATATAATTTCTCATATTACTTACTCGATTATCTTGATATAATCGAAGCCAGGAAATAGGAGTGAGACAGGATAGGTTGCATCTGTGCATCTATTCAGCGTCCCCTTTTAGGTATGGTGATTGGAGATCCAAAGTGATTCGGATACAACATATCTGCCGCTGATGTTTACGAAAGAACTATAGATGATGCAATGGCTGAATAGCACACCATGAATCTGCTTGAAGATAGATAAGAGGAGGTTATGAGACAGGATTGGATGTACCTATGCATCTACTCAACAACTCATTTCCGGTAGGGTGATACCCGGACATGAAAGGGGAAGCGCCGGATGCAACATATCCGCTGATGATTATGAAAAAGCTGCAGATGATACAATGGCTAAAACCACGTGAAAACCCTAGACCTGAGTCTTTATTTAAATGTTTTCACGTAGATTGGAGTGTAGTTTGTTGTAATAGTTATCAATGCAGAAGACAGTAGATGGATCTTTCTTTGTTGTGATTGTGGTATGGTACTGTTGTTTCTGTGTTGTTCCGCGTGTTATTTTCGCTTGTTGTGTTTTGATTTTTTGGGAGTTTTGGGGGTGGTTGAAAATATTTTTGGCACAAAATTTTAATG
>JAAERL010001007.1 GCA_024230435.1 Desulfobacteraceae bacterium | reverse complement strand
CCTGATAAAATAAAGTACTTTACGGTCCGTCCATCCCCACAACTATTCCCCTTCGACCGATGTGTAGTGTGGACCTCTTTCTTGTTTTTGGTGCAAAGACAGGCATATCCTTTCTTATTCGTAAGAAAGAGTGAATTCAAAATGCAACGGCGAAAAACGGCCACTCCAGCCATAAAAATCAACACCACGCCACGACAATGCCAAATGACCATGCTACTGTAAAATGTAAGGCGCTGCCGGCGGCCGCCTACCTGACCACCACGCCTCCGTGAATTTATCAACACCACCACCTTTTACGGAGTGACCTGCTTCGCTTGTGCGAAAAAATAGCTGAGTGTATGATAGAACTGTCTTTGTTGATCTATTACTACTTATTGAACTGCAGCGCTGCATAAGAAACTCACATCATTATTGTCCCCACATCCAGGCAAACAATATATTAACTTCCTCCAGTGGCTCTTGCACACACTCTGGTATCATAGATTAGCTGAGCAGTTGGGTTTCGTCTCGGGATTGATCGTGATGCGACACATACTACAAAAGGTGCGTTAGATTCTTCCGACCGTTTGTTGGAGCAAGAGAAAAACGTTTGGCAATTGGATTTTGCTCATG
>JAAERL010001006.1 GCA_024230435.1 Desulfobacteraceae bacterium | reverse complement strand
CATATTTACAGTGTGCAGGACATATGTTTATTCAAAAAGTTAATCTGCCAAATTGAAACAATTTTTGCATATTTACAATTAGTTGAATTGCAAGTGAAGGAAATGAAAAAGGTGATAGATGTTATAAAAAAAAAGCCTATCATGCTTTTTGAAAGTGGTGGCACCATATTCAGGGTTACATCACCTCATAAATTGGTTAAAGTCGTGCACATCGATTGTGATCAAAAAATAATACGGCAATACCCTGTTTCCCGTAAATTCTGATGGCCGCAGATGAAAAAATGATTTGATTTTCAGATTATACTTGGTGCCGCCCATTTTTCTTAACGCCTACATTCCTGATTCTATAAAATTATTTGATTGAGCGAAAAGAAATCCGATATCATACGATTGAACGCCACACATATACGCCGGAAGAGGTAGGATTTTCGTTTCACTCAATACAACCTCTGCGAAGTTTATGATCCCTGCTCCAGAACAGCGATGACGTATCCGTCCAGATCGCATTTGGCCTTTACCCAGTTTTTTACAACCCCTCCGAACGCATTTTTCCCGCGAAACGTGGTTTTAACAATCAGGTGGTCCTTCATATCCCAGTAGACAGTTTTTTCGTGTTTATAAGAGTCTGGATCATTCATTGATTGCTTTATCAGCTTGGTCAAGTCCTGGTGGGAGCCGTCCCATGCGCTAAAGCCGTTCTTTATTTGTTCCAAACGTTTTTCTTCTGGAGTTTTAACACTATTCTGTGAGTTTTCAGATTCCGAACTTCCAACTCCCAATAGGCACAGAAAGCCAATAATCAGTAATGATACGAAGTGTCGTCCGATTTTGTTCATGGGTGCCATCTCTCCTGTAGGTGTACGTAAATTGGAAATGCAATAAATGCCGCAAGGCCCATCAAAGTTACGTCAGTAATATCAAACGTGCCTGGTAACCAACTAACCGATTGACAGAACTCACCACCAAACGCAATTAGGGCAAACAGCGAACACCAAAATGTAGCCAGCAGTTTTTGTTTTCCCCAGATAACAGACAATATAATCAGTCCGCCAAACAGCCAGAGAGCGTTTGGCAAAGAGTAGTAGAACCAACTCGGCATGGTGTCTGCAAAAGGCTGTGCGATATCACGCAAAACCATCACTGCACCGTCAAAGTGTAAATAACGGAACCAAGAAAACATCAAAAGGTCATGCCCCCTCCACAGTACATAGATCATACTTCCGATGAAGATCAAGGCGAATCCGTCTAAGATCCCCAGAGCAAGACATCTTGGTCTGTTAGTCTTATATTTCACATGTACTCACTATTCGCTAACGTATAGTACGGTTTTTTTATCCCACCGGAGATTAATAGAAAAAGATATCCAACATGTCAAGATGCTATGTCCTATCTCAAAAGATTGCAGGTTGGAATTGAAATGAGTTGGATTTTCGTTTCACTAAATCCAGCTTGAAAAATTGTAACTATTTAATCCATGAAAAAAATCAAGCAACCTAAACCGCCGCCAAATCAACGTCTATAAAATATTAAAAAAAAATTAATGATATCGTGCAAATAACAGTTGACGCCAGGTACATATTTGTTTTACGTAACAGTTCGTCACATCAAGCTTAGCCTTTTCGGGAATACCCGGAAGGGCTTTTTTTATGCGCACTCTACATACTCCATTCCTTCCTTCCGGGTTCCCAACTCTAGGGAAAATCAAATCATGAAAATATCTGACATGGAGCGAGTCGAAGAAAAAATCGACGCGATCATGAAGCATCTCGGAATAGGGGTAAAACCCGAGCGATCAGTCAGGGAAATTGAAAGAATAGTGGATAATAAACTTTTGATGATTCAAAAGCGATTGGAAAGGCGCAAGAATGTCGATTCGGCAAAAAGGTCCTAATAAATGGGTTATTGACATATCCTTGGGGCGAGGCCGGCGTCATAGAATGGATTTTGAAGGAACTCGGGCCGAAGCAGAAATCGCCCATATTAAATTGAAAAAGAAATTGGGCCGCCCGGTTCAAAATCAACGTTCGGTGGAACATATAGTCGGTGATTATTTAGAATGGGTATCGATGCATCAAGCGAAAAAGACTTATGCGGATAAAAAACGAATGCTCTATTCGAACATAGTTCCCTTTTTTAGAAATTTTCATTTTGACTTTATTGATGAGCCATTGATTCAGAGCTATAAAAAGAAACGTCTCGAATCAGCCGGTAAAAAAATACACAGGCAGATTAATTTGGAGCTATTGTGCCTCTCGGCGATGTGGAAATGGGCTAAAAAACGCGGCAACTGTATTGAGCCTTCTATTAAAATGGAACCTTTGCCCTACCGCAGGCCAATTCCAAAGGTATTATTAAAAGAGGAGGTTCTGGCTATTATTAAAAATGCCGGACCATACCGGCGAGCCTTGCTCTTGTGCTTATATTATTGCGGCTTCAGAAAATTCGAAGTCTTGAATCTAAAAATTTCTACTGTTGATTTTGCGGCAGAATCCATTCATGTACTAGGTAAGGGGGATAAAGAACGGGTTATCCCAATGTCAAAACTGCTTTCAAAATCATTGAAGCAACATCTTAGTGACCTTGAAGAATTAAAATCAAAGTCGAAACTGAAATTTGACCCGGATCTGGTTTTTCCATCATTGAGGACCGGTAAAAAACTTACCGATTTCAGAGCGGCGCTTAATCGTGCAGTCAAGAAGGCAGGCATAAAAAAACGGGTCACCCCTCATATCTTCCGGCACAGTTTCGCCACGCACCTGCTGGAAGCGCAAAATGACCTCCGAACCATCCAGGAGCTTTTAGGACATAGCGCAATCACAACAACACAAATCTACACTCACGTTGCGTTCAATCAAAAACGAAAGGCCATTGACACATTATAGGTTTTAGCTATGCTTTTATTGGGTTGTATAGATTTTTTCCATGTTGTCACTGGCGTGTATTGTTGTCACTAAAAAGGGGTTAACAACATGACCTAACCCCTTGATTTTATGGTGGGCCGTGAAGGAATCGAACCTTCAACCTACTGATTAAGAGTCAGGTGCTCTACCTAGTTGAGCTAACGGCCCCGTTATGTAAAGATTGGTTGCTAACAATTTTATTGGATTATGTCAATTTTTTTTTCAAATATCGTGGTGTATTTAATAATGATCATCGGATTTTTTTTTGCGTGCCCGCCGGCGCTCAACTTGCCAGGTTTTCTTTTTGGAGCGGTTTTGCTTGGCGCTGTATTTGTCCGATGGTGTTGTTTGTTTTTGGGGATCGTTAAAATCAGGGAAAAAGCTTCCGGGAGCAACCGGTGCTGTGACGGTTTTTTGCTTGGAAGGCCGTTTTTCCTTTGGGGGTTGTTTTGGCAGCGGTGGGCCGCTGAATGTATTTTTGGGGATAAAGTCCGCTAAAAACAGGCAATCCCCAAATTGCCTGTAATAGGCGCCTTCCTCTATAGTTCGTTCCACCTGGACGGTTAGAATTACCGGATCATTGTCGATCCTTTTACCTAACCGTTGCGCCATTTGTTTGATGGTGCTCAGGATGACAGGGGTGGATGGTCTTGGTTGTATTCCTTTTTCATGCACTACGGGGTAGGCTTTGTGACGAATGGCTGTATACAGCAGTTTAGGCGGCTCGTAGGCAGGGGTAAGAGCCGGTAGCTGTGATCTATCTTTTGCGCGTATCTTGGAGCCTTCTATTTCGATGGGCGGCGGTGTTAAACTCAAGGTCAATTCAAGCAAGTGCCCTTTTTTTATGTGTCTCCAACCGATTTCTTCGTTTAGTGCCTTGAGAAGCAGCTTTATGTTGACAAAGCCTTGATCATCGGGAATTAGCCCGAATTCTTGAGGCTTACGGCCTAACACATAGGTTATGAATTTTGCTGTTTGCTTTAATTTATTGATATGTGTTGCCATAAATACCGGCGTTTCCTTATTTCTATTTGAACTTGAATGACACAGGGCCTTGTGTCATGTTGATTTTTTTTGGTAACCGCTTTTATAAATATATACAATCCAGTGGTTATCACAAGTATTAGGTTTTCTGTTCTAAATTAATTAATTTTGAGAAAAGGCTTTTGCAAATGAATAAAATACGCATCGGTGCATTAATTTCAGGAGGCGGTACAAATTTGCAAGCGATTATCGATGCTTGTGATCAAAATCGGATTCAGGCGGAAATGGTTTTTGTTGGAGCTGATAACCATAATGCTTATGGGCTGGACAGAGCCTCAAAACATAATATTCCAACTTTTATAGTTGATTACAGGCAAATCATTCAAACATACCGGAGGGCGGCTCATGAGGTTACGTTGCCCGAGGATTTCGATATAGATGACATCCGGCAAAAACAATATTTGCTAAAGCCTGATACGAATAGCCAAAAAGCGGATTTTTTTCTTTCCACCCGTGCAGCAGCCGAAGCGCAACTGCTTGAAAAGATAGCGCCCTATTCTCCGGATTTGCTTATTTTGGCGGGTTTTATGCGGAACCTGACGCCTTACTTTATCGACCGGTTCAATACCGATGCCGGGCATCCGCGCATTATGAATATCCATCCGGCCTTGTTACCGGCTTTTCCGGGTACTGACGGATATGGCGACACTTATCGCTATGGTTGCAAAGTTGCGGGCTGTACGGTTCATTTTATTGATTATGGTGAAGATTCGGGGCCGATTATCGGGCAAAAAGCATTTCCCATTCTTGAAAATGATACGCTGGAATCCGTTCAAAAAAAAGGGCTGGAACTAGAATGGCAGCTTTATCCCGAGTGCATTCAACTATTTGCCCAGGGCCGTTTACATGTGGCGTCCCTGACCCACTTATTGCCCAATAACCAAGTGGTGCAACGCTGTGTTGTCAAGATCGCACAGAATGCCTAAATGTATTTTTCGCGGTGTTTTATAAAACCCGCATCATCATTGGCAATGCGATAAATGTTCCGGCGGCGCTTCCCATATTGGTGAAAACGACAACGAGAAGAATCCGGGTCACCTTATTGCGCCAAAAGCCTTTGATGGTGAGAATATCGTTTTGGAGATGCTCAAAGTCTTTTACCTTGGGCTTGCTGGATAAGGCCTCCACCAGACCCGATACCCAACCCGCTGCAATCATGGGGTTCAGCGAAGTCAGCGGCGCAGCCATGACCGAAGAACAGATGGTAAGAGGATGGGCCAAAGCGACCAAGGCTCCTAATCCGGCGAGAATGCCGTTGGCAGCCACCCACCAGATGAGCATGTTCGCACCGGTTTGAGTTCCCTCCATGAAAAATCCATAAGCCAGGACGGCCAAAATGATCAGGGGAATAACCCATTTGAGGATACCGCCTAAGCGGCGCTTGGGCGGCAAAGATTCGAGTTCCGGCAAATCCACAGGTTTGTCCCAAGTTTCTATAATTCCGCGCATATGACCCGCACCTACAACCGCCACAATTTTGCGGCCCGGAGCGGTGCGAATTTTTTCGGCAAGATATTGATCCCGTTCATCAATTAGGGTTTGACGGATGGTGGGCAAGGATTGGCCGACTTCGTCAAGTATGGTTTCAAGCACATCCTGTTGTTTCATGCGCTCGACATCCTCTTCTTTGATTTCTTCCATATCACCGAAGGATAAAATCAGTTGAAACAGAAGCTTGAGGCGTGACCACCAGCCCATTTTACGCCAGGTGCGCGCCAGGGTGGTTCGCACATCGCGGTCAGCCAAATGGATTTGGGCGCCGATTTCTTCGGCGGATGAAATTGCCTGGATCATTTCCTGACCTGGCCGGACATCGAGCTTCGATGCGATTTTTTTTTGAAAAGAGGCCAGTATCAGGTTAGAAAGCAGCAGGAAGGATTTTTTTTCCTTGATTACACGGACAATGTCCATGTTTTGCCAGCTTTCTTTTTGGCTAATGGTCTGATAGCGGCTGTTGCATAACTCGACACAGACAGTGTCCGGTTTTTCTTCGGCAATGGTTTGCTTAACCATATCAACGCTTTGCTGCGAGACATGCGCTGTGCCGATGAGCAGGATTTGCTTATTTTCATATTTTAAGCGGTGGATTGGTTCTTGGTTGTTTTTAGTTTCCATCGATATTATATAATCGCTCACTTGTTAATATTTGTCATTTCATAGGTTACGTGGGCTGAACCGGACTCGTTTGAATATTTCAGCTTATTTTCCGCGTTCCTAACATCGGACATACCTTCAAAAACTTTAGACAATAATATACGCTAATAAATCCATGTCAATGGACAAAGCATAAGCACTATCGTGTTTCACTATTATCAGGGAAACCATTTTTATGAAAACATCCAATTTTTCAGCTCTTTCAAATTCAGATGAACCTTATTACCTTAGCAGTGCCAACGAGGTTAAATTATTTGAGGCGGCCTGGAAAACCAAGCTGCCGGTGATGCTAAAAGGCCCTACCGGATGCGGAAAAACCAGGTTTGTGCGGCATATGGCCTGGAAATTGAAAAAACCTTTAATAACTATTGCCTGCCATGAAGATCTGTTTGCATCGGACCTTATCGGCCGCTATTTGCTCAAACATGATCAAACCGTGTGGATGGACGGTCCTTTGACTCAAGCGGTGCGTATGGGGGCAATTTGTTACCTGGACGAAGTTGTGGAGGCCCGCAAGGATACCATTGTGGTGATCCATCCTTTGACCGATGACCGGCGGATTTTAAGTATCGATAAAAAAGGTGAAGTGCTTTGCGCGAATCCGGATTTTATGCTCGTTATTTCCTACAACCCCGGATATCAGTCAGTTTTAAAGGATCTCAAGCAAAGCAGCCGGCAGCGGTTTGTCAGTTTGCAGTTCGATTATCCTGAACCGGATAAAGAGCGGCAAATTATTTGCGCCGAGAGCAGCATTGATATTTCTATGGCCCAAAAGCTGGTTACGCTTGCCGGAAAAATTCGTAATATCCGCGAACAAGGCCTCACCGAGGGAGCCAGCACCCGTCTTGTGATTTACGCCGCCGAGCTGATTAAAGCGGGCGTTTCGGCCAAAGATGCTTGCCGCGCGGCCGTTTGCCGTCCCCTAACCGATGATGAACGGTTGCTCGAAACCCTTGATGACCTGATTGATGATCTTTTTGGCGATTCCTGATGTCATGAATGATTTTGAACCAATGGAAAAATTGCGTCTGGCCGATCCGGATATCTACCTTTGGATCAAGAGCCGGATGGTGCATTTGTCTGGACCGCCCTCGGCTTTCTGGCTGGAAACCATGGTCGAGGAAACCATTTTGGGGCTTTCTCAGGAGACTGGTTTCGGGCGGGCTATTGCAGAGGGTTTTTTGTTTCTGGCCCAAAACAAATCACGAGATCATGTGGAAAAATATGCCGGTCTTGTGCGTCAGGCCGGCCGGGTTGGGGCGTCATACGGGCGTATCCTTGCTGTTCATTTACCGCCTGTCTTGTCCGCCGGAGAGCCTTTGTTGAATCGTTTTTTGAAAACCCTGGCGATTATGCGGGAAAAAGGAACCTATACCCTTAACGCGCCCCTGGAGGCTTTGACTCAATTGCTCCACGAAAAGGATCTTGAATCGGCCTACGCCTATCTCGATTTGCTGGGCGTAACCTTTGAACAACGGCTTTCCTATAACAGTTCACTAACACTGGCGCACCTGATTCCCAAAGCGGTACGTAGCTTTTCGCAAAAACAACGTCATAGCTGTATTCGCCAGCTCCAACGTGTTGTTCAAGCCGGCTATCGGTTGGCAGATCCGTTCCTGGAGGGCATAGACAGGGGGCTTTACCTTTTATCCAACCAGGATTTAGATAAGTTTGTAAGCATTGCCTTAAACCGGCGCCGGGCCAAACCCCGGACAGTCGAAAATTTTTTGAACCTTTCTTCCCTGGCCGGGCGCCAAACCTGTCGGGCGTTGCAAACGGCGGCGCCCCTGGACCAGATTAGAGACTTGCTCTATCGTTATCTTAATGCCAGATTGGGCCGGTGTGTGAACTTAAAGCCCCTATCCGATCTTTCAACTAGCGGTATCGCCATAGACAGTTTAAGCTGCACAGATGGTATACGGATTTATTTGCCCGATCAGGTGTCCCGTTTCAAGGATCAGGATCGGAATATCAGATTTTATAAAACGCTTGTGCGGCTGGAAGCCGCCTTTTTAGAGTTCGGCAGCCTGGATTTTGACTTGGAGCGCGCGGTTGATCAACACCCGGAAATCTCGTTACGGCTGGAGCCGGCAATCCGCAGCTTATCCGGCGCAGATAAGTGTGACGGACAACGATTTTTAGATCTTTTCCCCAATCCGGTTCTGGCATGCGACTTATTTAATCTCATTGAGCAGGCCAGGGTTCTGGCATTAATGCGCATTTGCTATCCGGGGATGATGAGTCAGATAGTTCCTCTTTTGCGTGACGAGATGGCCCTTCGCCGGTCTGAAACACTCCCGGTCAATTTCCTGGAGCCGGTTTATAATCGGCTTGTCCTGGGGCTTAATACTACAACTGAACCCCGGAATTTATTAAGCAATTCATTGTTTGGCCAAATGATCAATCAGGCCGCCGATACGGTTGAATCAAGCGCAGCGCGGGTTTGCCAGGCATATGATTGGCTTGTGAAACTCGGCCTGGACAAAACATACGGTCAGATTCGATTGTTTACGCCTTTTGGCTGGCGCCTGAACTGGCCTTTGGTAAGTCTGGCCCAAAAAGCCCATTGCTTTATGGCAGACCAGGTAAAATTAAAAATCGCCAAACAAGGGGTAAGCATTTACCGGTCGGAATTGATGCGGCTTTTTGCATCGTCCCGGCAACCAAATGCGGATAAACTGAAAACCCTGATTCTCAGCAAGGCCGGGCATGTTTCAGGCGGTGGTGAACCATTGGATTGGAAGGCATTGGGCATAGAGGCGCTGCCGGCATTTGCCGGGGATTATCCATCCGCTGCTTTGTCCGGTGGCGGGCCGTTTTTTTCCTATCCGGAATGGAATCAGGATATTCAAGATTATTTAGACGCACATGTTAGGGTAAGGCAAATTGACATGTTCGATTCAGGAGATAGCGAATTTTACAGCCAGACCCTTTCACGCCATCATGGATTGATTTCCAGGACCCGCCGCGCCTTTGGATTGCTCAAGCCCGAAGGCTTGACGTTGCTGCGCCAATGGCCGGAGGGCGATACATTCGATCATCGGGCTTTGATTGATTTTGCCGTTGACCGGAAAGCAGGCAGGCTTTCTTCCGGCAGGCTGTTTATCAAACGCCTAAAACACGTGCGGGACGTAGCCGTTCTGGTGCTAACGGATTTATCACGCTCAACGGCAAATCAGGCGGTTTCGGGACATACCAGCATCCTGGATATAGCCAAAGCGGCGTTGGTGGTTTTTTGCGAAGCATTGGAACAGGTTGGCGACACGTTTGCCATTGCCGGCTTTTCCGGCTCCGGGCGTCATGGTGTGGATTACTATCGTGTAAAAGATTTTCAAACGCCACTGAATCACAGCGTGCGCTCGCGTATTTCAGCTTTGCGCCCGCAGCGCGCCACCCGCATGGGAGCAGCCATCCGGCATGCATCCGGTAAGCTCCTGGAGGTTTCTTCTCAGGTAAAAATACTGTTGATGATCAGTGACGGATTTCCTAATGATATTGGGTATAAGGCGGATTACGCAATTTCAGATACACGCAGAGCAGTTCAGGAGGCCCGCTGTCGGCAATTGCATTTCAAGGCCATTACTGTTCAAATGGCCGGTGATCCACGATTGGATGAACTTTACGGCAGCAAGCATCACCATGTGATAGCAGATGTTACGGATTTGCCTGGCAAACTGTTGCAATTGTATGGCAGATTAACCAAAATTTAGAATCTTGGAACGTGTATTTAAATATATATATTCGGATCGTTGCCATATGAAATACTGGAATTATACTATGGTATGCATCTATTAAGTGACCAGACAGGAGACGCCCTATGATAGTTCATGATGATGTGTTTTCATGGAACGGTTTTGGCGGTCTTTTCCAGCTTGCCTCCGGGTGTTGCCGTTTGCGTATATTTGATCTATCTAAGGGCGGACATAAAAATGTAGCCCATATCAAACCCATTGTCGCCGTTGCATCGGAACTGCCGGATTCCAGCCCTAAGATGAAAAAGATATCAGTGCGCAGCTGCAGCAGCCATATCGCCACCTGTCTGGTCAATCAATTCAAAATTGATCCGCACAGGATGATTTTTGCGGAATACACCCCCAAATCCACCTATGGCGACCGGCAGCAGTTTACCATTGCAGCCAAACTGGAAATGGTGGATTTTCAATGGCATGATCAAAAAGCCCTTTACCCTAAATTCCGTGATCTGCCGGAACCATTAAACGCAATAATTCTGGATGCGCTTGCGGACAATTAGTATCAATCGGCTGTCCATCGGCGAAATTGAAAAATTCGTTCTGTTATAGATCAAGGCGTGCGGTAAATTTTACCTCAGGCATCTTAATTGGTATGCCCAGGATTGATATGCCCGGGATCTGATATGCCCGGGATCTGATATTGCGAGGATAAACTGTTTCAGCAACAACTTAGAGCCTGTTTGGGTTTTGGCAATTTATCAATGAACTAAGGCGATTTACAGTTAAAGAATATACCATCTTGTATGTCTTTTTTCCCGTCTTGTGTGTTATGCCAAAGCCCGAATACGTAAAGTATGCAAACTTTGGCATGCCTTGAAGACGAAAAAAAATCTAAGCCCAATATGGTATCTGTTAAGATGTTATGTTTTTTTCCGCCAATCGCCTAACTAATTGAAAGTCAAATATATGGTTTTCTTTTTCTGCGTATCCTTTTCTATAAGTTGCAGCCTAAGACGTTGGACCGAAGTTGCTTCTCCAGGAAAAAAAATGATGCCATGGGACAGATCACCTGGTTGAATGGCTTTATTTTTCAGTGACTTTTCATGCAAATCATCCATAATTGCGGCTCTGGCTTCATAGGAGGTTCCAAGCCCGGATGCTCCCCCTGCGACCGATCCGCCCGCAGCGCCAATGGAAGCGCCTTTTGCAACGGCCTGCCCTATATCTTCTTCTGCTACAATCCCCACGGCTGCGCCAATTATCGCACCGGCCGTAGCACCCAAAAATGCTGAGTAAGCTCCCTCTTTAAATATTTTTTTTGTCTGAGCATATTTTGTAGCTCTTTCATACGCGAATCGCTCAGTAAGGATAGGCCACAGGTTCCCCTGCTTATCCTCTAAGAATGTCTGTGAAGCGCCAATGACCAACGACTGACTACTCTGATTGTCAAATACAACCTGAACAGGCAGCAAACCTGCGCCTCGAATATCAAATCCAAAGGCCTGTTTGGCAACTATCTTGTCATCAAATGCTTGGCCTGCGATTTGAACGCCGTTGATATCGACCATGTTGGCATATGAAGTTGGCGCCTTAAATGCCAAGGGTTTAGCCTTATAGGACGTGCCACAGGCTGTTATGAGAACCATTAAAAACACAACGGTTGGGATAACGAATCTTATCGGCATTTGAGTCTCCTTTGCTATCCTGATTTCCAAGCGTAACTAAAATTTTTATCCGGCTGATATACTATCTGAATAATTGCTGTGCCGACTATATAATGTTTTTGGGGATTGGAAACAAGATCTGAGGCTAAAAAACAGAGTTAAAGCAACCAGAAATGAGAATTATGAAAATAATTTTATTCTGTACAGCTCTGCCAATCCGGCAACACTAAAAACATTAGACACGTCTATCCGGAAATTGCCGGTTTGCCTGATATCTTTGTTGCATGCGAAAAATTTTATCCTCGCAATATCAAGTCCTGGGCATATCAATTAAGATGCCTGCGGTAAAATTTATCTTACGCCTTGATCTGAACCAATTTTTGCCATTTTGCCGATGGACACTAAATAATTTACAACCAGGTATCAGCAACAAGAACACTTCAATCGATGGAGTGCGCTTAAGCTAAAAAGAGGACCAGTCAGTCCCAGCAAGTTTTTCATCAAATGCGGCGATTTCAGCTTTTAAACGATTCATTGTGTCTTCAACGCTAATGTTATCCTTAGCATTTTTTCCAATATGCTCCAGCTCCATGGCAACAGCAGAAATTTTTTTGGCCGCAAGGTTGGCCGATGAGCCCTTGAGTTGATGTGCATCTTTTGAAAGTGTGTCCATATCGCCATCATGAAGGGCTTTTTCGATTCTATTTACGAAATCCGGAATGGCGGCCTGAAATTCATCCATCATCATTTTTAGAAAATCCACATCACCAAGAGCCCTGTTTAGAGCTTCATTAAAATCAATAATCGGGAGGTCTTCACTCATGTTTTTACTCCGTGAAAAAATTTGTTGGTTGATCGTTTACCAGATATAGCTTTGGTGATTAATATCGAGCTTAAAAATCAGAGTATAAGGCTCTTGCAAGATGTCAATATACCGCTATTGCGCTTAGACTTGGATTCGTTTTTAAGGCGTGCCGATGGGTGCATACCAATTGTATGCGCACATTGACGCAACATAACGAAAACGAATTTAAAGACGAGCATAAGTGGTATATTCGCACCTTCCACGCCCCTAACAGCTCAAAATAAAAACAATGAGGGCGGTGAATTTCGGCCAAGTTAGATAAAAAAAGGAAAGAAAATGCACCCCCATATCCATACACATAAAACCATTCGAATTGACCTTGCCGCAGCATTACTGATAATGCAATATACATGTTCGTAGCTAATTTTTTAATAATACCTGTTACCGAAGGTAAATGCAATAATGCGATTTCGACCCTGTATAGATTTACACAAAGGCAAAGTAAAACAAATCGTTGGCGGCAGCCTTAACGATGACGATACAAACACCGTGCAAACAAATTTCGAAACAACCCGGCCGGCCCGGTGGTATGCTAAACTTTACCGCCGTGATCAGCTTTTGGGCGGACATGTCATTCAATTAGGCCCCGGCAATAAGCAAGCTGCACAGGATGCTCTGGCCGCGTGGCCCGGCGGCCTTCAGCTCGGCGGAGCAGTAACTGAGGATAACGCTGTTAGCTGGATCGATGCAGGCGCCAGCGCCGTAATTGTAACATCCTGGGTATTTCACGATGGTGTAATAGATCTTGCGCGTTTGAAACGGCTGTGCAACAAAATCGGGAAAAACCGATTGGTTCTCGATCTAAGCTCCCGGCGCCGTGAAGATGACTATTATATCGTAACCAACCGTTGGCAGACATTTACCCGTGAAAAAATAACATCCGCTTTGCTGGACAACCTGGCCGGGTATTGTTCGCAATACCTGGTCCATGCAGTAGACGTCGAGGGAAAATGCGCTGGTGTTGAGCTTGACCTGGTGAAACGATTGGCCAGATGGCAGGAGGGGCTGCCCATTACCTATGCCGGAGGCATCCATTGCATGGAAGACATCCATCTGATTGAAGAGCTGGGCAAAGGGCGGTTGGATTTTACCGTAGGAAGCGCATTGGATATTTTTGGGGGAACTGGCCTAAAATACAAAAATCTGGTAAAGACCTACTTCGGCAATAAATAATAAATACCAAGAGGCTTTTCAGCATCTGCGGCCGGATATAATCCCATGCCGCGGCATGCGGGCAAACAGGCGCGAGAAATTTCTATCGTTTTGTGTTCTTGGATTTATATCAGCATGTTATTAGGTTTCACCAACCATGAATTATATTGAATTGTTATTCCTATGAGCTGATCATAATTTAGGCTCAGTATTCGCGTATCTTTTAAGGAGGATTTTTATGTATTCGAACAGAATAAAATTCGGGGTTTTATCAATTTGCGCTATTTTTATTTTTACCGCGTGCTCAACAGTCAATCCATACACTGAAGAAAAGCAAGCCAGCAAGCTGGCCATTGGGGCAGGTGTAGGCGCGGCTTCAGGGGCGCTTGTCGGGCTGTTGACATCCAATAACAAAAACAGGCAACGCAATGCTCTGCTTGGCGCCGGTTTCGGTGCGCTGGCAGGCGGCAGCGTTGGCTATTATATGGATGTTCAGGAAACCAAGTTGCGCCAACGTCTACGTAATTCCGGCGTCAGTGTTACAAGAACCGGGGATAATATCGTTCTTAATATGCCGGGAAATGTTACATTTGAAACCAATTCTTCAGACATTAGCTCCGGTTTTTACAAAGTTTTGAATTCTGTTGCAATTGTGCTCAATGAGTATAAGAAGACCACCGTGGATGTTATTGGCCATACCGATAGCACAGGTTCGGAAAACTACAATATGACACTTTCACAGCGGCGTGCAGGCAGCGTGGCGCAATATCTGGCCAGTCAAAAGGTAATTTCACAAAGGCTCCTTATTGCCGGAAGGGGTGAAAACCAGCCCATTGCTTCAAACAAAACACCTGAAGGACGTTCCCGGAACCGGCGTGTAGAACTCCAGATTGTGCCTTTGGTCCGGCAATAGTCAGGTGATTGACGAAATAGGAAAATTTATTCCAAATCAAGGTGTGCGAAAAATTTTACCACAGGCATATGAATAATATGCCTGTGGGATGATATTGCGAGGATAAAATTTTTCGCACACAACCGCACACAACGAAGATATCGAACAAATTGGCCATTTCCGGATGGCCTTTAGGGTCACGAAAAAAAATCTAAGTCCGATATGGTATCTGTTACGATGTTATATTCTTTTGCGCCAATCGCTTAACTAATGCCCATCTCCAAAACAGGAAAATTTGGCCGGTATCGGGCCCTGTTAACACTAAGTATAAAACAAAAAGGAGAAACCATATTATGGAAGGACAAAAAGTGACGTTGTTCAAACGTTATCCGTTTGTGGAAGGGCAAAAAATCCGGATAGAGGACGGCAAGCTCAAAGGAGACTGGATGGTGGTTAGTATAAGTGAATCCAAGGTTAAACTTCGCTGCCCCATTTCAGACCGGGAATTTGAATGGAACCGGTTTTGTTATTTTACCGAAGAGCGTGATAATGAGCCGTGGCCGCTTGATTAGCAAGATGATACATCTTGATCTATTGTATGTCTTTTTAAATTTCCGATCATATAAAACTGTTTCTTGTACTGACCGTCAATATAATCGTTATCGATTTCATATTTTGAGTCCCAACGCATCAAACCTGATCAGGCAACTGCGGTATTTTCTGCTAATAATACGTTTTGCACCGTCTGCCCCAGTTGTTCCATTACAACAGGTTTTTTTAAATATGCGCCGATGCCAAGGCGCATAGCCTCTTCTATTTTTGCATGTTCGGTAAAGCCGCTTAGGATGACAGCTTTTTGGGCCGGGTTGATTTCCAGTATTTGCTTAAACGTTTCTAAACCGTCAATTCCAGGATCCATTACCATGTCCAGCAATACCAGATCCGCTTTGTCACTCTTGATAAAGGACACAGCCTTTTCGCCGCTTTCAACGGTGGCAACCGAATAACCTATCCGGTGGAGCATAACGGACATCAAACGTCGCTGTTCTTCTACATCATCGACTACCAGGATTGTCTCGCCATTGCCCATAATTTTATCCAAAGGAGCTTTTTCAACTATTACTGCGGTTTTTTCACTGGTTGCTGGAATAACAAGCCGTATCTTTGTACCCTGGCCCTCGTAGCTGCTAACGTCAACCCTGCCATTATGATCTTGCACCGTGCTGAGCACAACGCTCATACCGAGGCCGGTACCACCGCGGCCCATAACTTTTTTGGTGTAAAAAGGTTCAAAAATTCGTTCAATGTCATTTTGACAGATCCCTGACCCGCTATCGTGAACTTCAAGAATTACATAATCACCTTCGGCGGACAAATCTCCATATTTATCATCATATGAATTAATATCGGTGTAATGATTACTGGTTTTTATAACGACCTTTCCTTCCTCAAAAATGGATTCGGCCGCATTGCGTGATAAGTTCATAATTGTTTTTGTCAAATGAAGGGTGGAACCGTTTATGTTTAACAGCTTGCCGCTCAAATCGGTTATAAATTCGACATCAGGGTGTTCGTCCAATATTTTTTTGTGCTCAAGGCTATTGAGATAGGCTCTGATGATGGTATTCAAATTGACCACATCCTTTACCTGCACTCCCCGCCTGGCCAGGGTCAACAAGTCTTGAACAATTTCCGCCGCCCTTTGGCCGGATTGCTGAATATGTTTTAAAGGGCCTCTTAATGCGCTGTCTTGAGGCAAATCCAGAAGTAACAGTTCCGGGTATCCGAGCAATCCTCCCAAGATGTTGTTTAAATCGTGGGCAACGCCGCCCGCCAGTGTACCGATTGCTTCTAATTTTTGAAACTGGGCGAGTTTTTTTTCCAGATTTTTGCGGACCGTAATGTTGACGGCATGAAATAGCACAGAATGCTTTTCCCTGTATAGCGCAAGGGTAGCCAGCACCTCCAGCCACAGGACAATTCCTAAATGGTTTTGTATCCGGCACTCGAAATGATCGCTTTGTTTTTCACCGTTTTCCAATGCACCGATTCGCTTAATAACCTCTTGCCGGTCTTCCGGATGGATCAGATCAGCTAATTCTTTTTGGTAAAAATCTTTGTTCGAAGCACCGAATGCAGTGACGAGGGATTTATTTGCAAAAACAAGCCTCTTTTTTTGGACTATGGCAATATGGGTTAGCGAATATTCCGAAAGGATGCGGTACTGCTCCTCCGAATCTCTGAGTTCACGCATAATTTCGCGCAGTTGCCTTTTGTCTTGGTTTAATTTGTTAACCATGGCGTTAAATGCGATGGCTACTTCTCCGATTTCATCTTTACTTGATATCCGTATCGGCTCAAGTTGATTTTGTGATACTCTTTGAGTTGCGCGTACAATGTTCTTTAACGGCTTGTTCACCTTTAGTGTAAAAAGTAAAACCGTAAAAATCAGAACCGTCACCATAACGCCGAATGAGCTGTAATAGGCAATGCGTTTGGCCAGCAGAACCGGGGCCATATAGTTTGAATCCGTTATAAGAGCAAAAATATGAATCTGCCACAATGAGTAATATCTGTGGGTCATATAATAGTATCGCCCATCAAGGCGAACACGTAAAATTTGATCGTTTTTCCAGGCGGGTTCAAGTAAATGCTGCGTATTTTGAGGCGGATTATCAAGTGTGCTTCCAAGTGTAACAGCCTGATTGGATAGGATCATCATATGGATATCCGCAAAATTTGTTTTTTGCTCTTTAATTTCATCGATAGCACGATCAAGATTTTCAACCGGCATTTTCCGGCCGGAATCCAAACGATTTTCCGGCAAAACATTGGAACGTTCATTGCAGGCGCTAATCGCAATTCTAACCATACCTTTAAGCAAGGCGTCTGTACGCTTGCTTACGATATCAACCAGTTCGGGAGACAGATAGGCGGATAAAAGGATAGACGCAGTAATGCCGAATAATATAACAGGCAAAAGAATGCTTAACAGTAAGCGGTTACCTGTAATCATTTTTCAAAACCCTTAGTCATTTTTCATCTCAAGGTTCTCGAACGGACCCTTGGCGTTGACACTTGTTTTGATTTTAGTGGCGGTCAACAGGAAAGTCGAAAATGACCTATGGCGGTATCAAATGAATTTCATATCATTGCTGTTGCGCTATATTGTATGCGCAGTGCCGATACAGGTCAACTCTAATATATCGTAGCCTATTTTTAAAAATACTTAGGCTGGTGATTTTTCCCAATAGACGCCGCATTATCCAAGACCTTAAATAGCGCCCATCGGCGAAATAGGAAAATTTGCCATTTCGCCAATGGGCGCTAAATAAAAGAGGGGAAATCCGCCGTTCAATCGCTGACAGATTTCCCCATGGGTAGAGGCAAATTCATTATGAAAATAAAATTCATATTCCCAATCGGCAAATTACATTAGGCCATGGAAGATGCCAATATAGACGTTATTGCGCTAAGATTTATATTCGTTTTTAAGACGCGCCGATGGGTGCATACTCATTATCTGCGCACATTGACGCAATACAAAAACCGAATTCAAAGACAAGCAAGAGTCCTATATTCGAATCTTGCACGACCCTTAACACTAAAATCTTAGTAAAAACAAAAAAACCAGCATTGAACACAGCAAGGCATCTTAATCTGCACACAGATTATAGACGCCTTTGTCTTCACAGGATAATTTTTGATGCACAACTTTGTGCAATATTTTGAAGCTGAGCACTTCAGAACTGTCGCCATTGACAGCGATGCCTTAAAACGGCACTGTTATTAATATAACCCTGAACGATCGTCAAGAAAAATATTGTTTGCCGAAATTTTTTTCAGGATAACCTTGCTGCATAACAAAAAAATACAACTTTTATGTTAGAGCCTATCGTTTAACCGTTGTCCAGCTCCTCGGACAACAATACCGCTTCAGCCACCTGGCGCATGGATTTACGGGTATTCATGCTGCGTTTTTGCAGCCAGCGATAGGCATCATCACCATTGATCTTTTTCCGGTGCATAAGAATTTCCTTCGCGCGTTCAATGAGTTTTCGAGCTTGCAGCTCTTCTTGGATAACTTGTGTTTTTACCAACAACTCGGTGTTCAGGATAGCCACCGCAGCCTGATTAGCCACCGCGGTAAGCAGATTGACCTCAGTTTTAGAAAAATCATAAGCCTTGGCGGTAAAACAATTGAGCACGCCGATCACTTTATTGTCTTTGAGTTTCAAAGGCACACCCGCCATTGAAACAAGCTCCAAACGCCTGGCCATTTCTTTTTCCTTGAATAGCCGGTTGCGTAAAACATTTTTAATGATCAGCGGCCGCTTATTGGTAGCGACATAGCCCACCACGCCTTCATTAAAATTCAAACTCCGGTCTTTTACATATTCCGGAGAAATGGCCTGGGTTGCTTTAAGACGCATTTGGGGCGGAGTAACGCTTTCATCAATAAGCCAAAGAGAGCAGATTGCCACATCGGTGACTTTGGCTGTAACCATAACGATAAGTTTAAGCAGATCTTCAAGGTACAGATCGGATGTAATGGCCTGGCTGATATCGGTCAAAGCTTTTATGTAATCGTTATGGGTCTCGGTGTCTATGGTTTTCATTTTTATTTTTACGCACCCTTTTGCGAAGGTGAAAAACTAATGCAACAACTGAAATTCCTATTTGCCATCGGCATAGGGTTTACAGTATTGAAAGCATATTCGTCAATGTAACCTTTTAGTTTAATCGAATGGTATTTTTAAGATTTATCAGATAAAAAAAATTATTACCGTCAAAAAAGGATCAATAGATAGTTGTTGATTTCTTATTCATTATTAGCTACTTTTTTCCATTATGAAAAAATATTATAGAATAAATGAATTTGCTAAAAGGATAGGAAAATCAACCTCGACTTTAAGGCGTTGGGACAATGAAGGCCGGTTGGTTGCGAAAAGAACACCTACAGGACAGCGCTATTACGATGAATCGGATGTCAGAAAAATTTTGGGGATTAAAGACATTGAGAGAAAAACGATTGTTTATTGCAGGGTTTCTTTATCCAACCAGAAAGACGACCTTAAATCGCAAGTGGATGCAATGGAACAGTTTTGTTTGAACAGCGGGACTCCT